>NZ_JBAWSY010000020.1:0-60942 GCF_037104765.1 Psychrobacillus mangrovi
AAAGCTCATTTTGTTTTGCTGGCATCATCATTAAATGATGTCAAAATTGTTTGCTATCTGACTAACCGAAGCTAGTCTATCAAGCTATATGTCTTAACGTTTTGCATGTTCAGTTTTCAATGTTCATTTTGTTTATGTTGCCGTTTTGTTTTGGCGACCTTTGTATCTTAACACCCTTTTACATGCTTCGTCAACACCAAAAAACATAAAAAGATGTAAAAACATAATAACATTTTATTCTGAAATATTCAACTATATTTTCGGATATATTGTCGTATCTTGAAATCCCTTTATTTCCAAAGGTCGAGAGTTTATTTTCAATAGAGTTTTAAAATCCTTCTATATATTTAGTAACATTAGTTACACAAAAAACTTTATAAAAAAAAAAAGAAGAGAGGCACTTTGCCTCTCCTACTTAAGAATAGATTATAAGAATATAAAGTAACAAAGGAACACTACCCATAAACCATACATAATTGGATGTATTTCTTTTATTCTGCCCGCAACAATCATTGTAATAGGATAGAAGAGAAATCCTATAGCAATACCAGTAGCAATTGAATAAGTTAATGGCATTGCAAGGATTACGAAAAATGCCGGAACAGCAACTTCAAATCGTTTCCAATCAATTTGTCCTAATGACGATACCATCAAAACCCCAACTATGATCAAAGCTGGTGCAGTTACATAAGAAGTGACTACACTTAATACGGGGTAGAAAAACAATGATAAAAGGAATAAAACACCTGTAACTATTGCCGCGAATCCAGTTCTTGCACCAGCTGCCACACCAGCAGTAGATTCTACATAAGAAGTTGTAGTAGAAGTACCTGATATAGCTCCTGCAACTGTTGCAACGGAATCTGCTAACAAGGCTTTTCCTGCACGGGGCAATTTATCACCCTTCATTAATCCAGCTTGGTTAGCAACTGAAATTAACGTACCTGCAGTATCAAAAAAGTCTACAAATAAAAATGTTAGTACTACAACTAAAAATTGAGTTGTTAATAAAGTTGCAGGATCATTGAAGATCGCATCAAGGGCAACACCGAATGTTGGGGCCATACTTGGTACGCTTCCGACTATTGCATCAGGAATCTGCACAAGGCTGAAAATCATTCCTGCGATAGCTGTAATCAACATTCCGTAAAAAATTCCACCTTTAATTCCTTTCACCATCATAATAACTGTAATAACAAGTCCAAAGATTGTTAATAGAATATTAGGATCCGAAAAGTCACCTAGTCCTACTACTGTTGCTGGATTCGAAACGATAATTTTAGAATTTTGTAAACCAACGAATGTAATAAATAAACCAATACCTGCTCCAACTGCATATTTTAACTCTGCTGGTATAGCATTGATAATTGTTTCTCGAATTCCTGATAATGAAAGAAGAATAAAAATGATTCCTGAAAATAAAACGCCTGTCAAGGCAACTTGCCAAGGGATTTCATAAGTTAATACTACAGTGTAAGCAAAAAATGCATTAAGACCCATACCAGGAGCAAGGGCAATCGGATACCTTGCTATAGCACCCATCAAGATCGATCCGATAGCAGCTGCGATAGCTGTAGCTGTAAATACCGATCCTTTATCCATATACATAAAATCTGGTAAACCTTTTACTGTCTCAAGTGATAGAGTCATAGGGTTTACTACTAGGATATATGCCATCGCTAGAAATGTTGTTAAACCACCAATAATCTCGTTGCGATAGTTTGTCCCTAGTTCTTCAAATTGAAAATACTTTTTCATGAGATCCTCCATTTTTTTGTCTCGATAACGAGAAAAAGCATACGACCTATTAAACGGTCGTATGCTTTAAAGTCTTTAATCAGTGAAAGTATAAATCTTTCAAACTAATCGTAGTCGAATCATTTACGGTGATTCGGTAGAGACTTTTGGGCCTTATTCCCAACGTTATACGACGACATATTCAAATTATGATAGTAATATAACACTATTAAATTTAAAAATCAATACCAAATCCGAACATTGTTTTAAAAAAATCACTTATAGTTCGTTATTCTGAAAATTTCATCATATATAAAAAAAATCTAAAATCCACGAATTGGATTTTAGACTTTTTATTACTATTCCCACTCAATAGTTGCTGGTGGCTTGCTCGTAACATCATACAGTACGCGGTTAATGTGTGGAACTTCATTTACTAAACGTACGCTAATTTTTTCTAATACGTCCCAAGGGATACGTGCCCAGTCAGAAGTCATTCCGTCAATAGAAGTTACTGCACGAATACCGATTGCGTAATCGTACGTACGTGCATCACCCATTACCCCAACACTGCGGATATCAGGTAGCACGGTAAAGTATTGCCAAATGTCGCGTTCTAAACCAGCTTTGGCAATTTCCTCACGAAGAATTGCATCTGATTCACGAACGATTTCTAATTTCTCTTCTGTTACTTCGCCAAGTACACGAATTGCTAAACCTGGACCTGGGAATGGTTGACGCCAAACGATTTCATCTGGTAAACCAAGCTCTGTACCAAGTGCACGTACTTCATCTTTAAATAATGTTTTTAAAGGCTCGATAAGTTTGAACTGCATATCTTCTGGAAGTCCACCTACATTGTGGTGAGACTTAATTGTTTGTGCAGTAGCTGTTCCGCTTTCAATAATGTCTGTATATAAAGTTCCTTGTGCAAGGAAATCCATTCCTTTTAACTTAGAAGCCTCGTCATCAAATACGTAGATAAATTCATTACCAATAATTTTACGTTTCTTCTCAGGGTCAGAAACGCCAGCAAGCTTGCTCATGAAACGTTCGCGAGCATCAATTTTAATAACATTCATATGGAAGCCTTCTGAAAAAGTTTGCATAACACCTTCTGCTTCATCTTTACGAAGTAGGTTATGATCCACGAACATACAAGTCAATTGGTCACCAATAGCCTTATGAATCAAAACAGCAACTACAGAAGAATCTACTCCACCACTTAGGGCACAAAGAACCTTTTTGTCGCCTACTTCTTGACGAATTTTTTCGATTTCCATTTCAATAAAGCTTTCCATTGACCAATCGCCTTTTGCATGACAAACATCAAATACGAATTGACGAAGTAATTCGATACCGTAAATAGAATGTCTTACTTCAGGATGGAATTGTACAGCGTATAAATTTTTCTCTTCATTCGCCATTGCAGCTACTTCACATGCAGGGCTTGTTGCTATTACTTCAAAGCCTTCCGGAGCAACAGTTACATGGTCTCCGTGGCTCATCCAAACAATTTGGTCTGTTGGAAGTTGTCCAAATAATGCAGTAGCATTTTTCACATTAATTTCTGCTCTACCATATTCACGATGAGAAGCTTTTTCTACTTTCCCACCAAAATGTTGAGACATTAATTGCATTCCGTAACAAATACCTAAAATTGGCACGCCGATTTCATAAATCGCTGGGTCAATATGAAATGCATTTTCATCATAAACGGAATTTGGCCCACCAGAGAAAATAATTCCTGTTGCATTCATTTTCTTTAAATCTTCTGCAGTAACAGTATGTGGGTGAAGCTCACTATACACTCCAAATTCACGAATACGACGCGTAATCAATTGATTGTATTGACTACCAAAATCTAGCACGACAATTTTTTCTTGTTCTTTCAACAATGGAGTTGAAGACATTTGCATACACCTCTTCTTTTAAGTATTTCAAGTTTGCATCCTAATTGCTGAATAAAAAAAGCGCATAAGAAAGTATAACCTCTTTCTACGCGCTTATGTTCTCTACATCAAAAAGGTGAATGCAAAAGTGTCAAAAAGACATGACTGCATCCACCTTCATAGTCAAGTTATTATCGGTAACTTGGTAGAAACATCCGAACCATATTATCGGACATATACGAGGGCAACTTGGGCAATTTAATTTGACTTCAGTTTACAGGTTGTAGCGCCTAAAATCAACCGCTTAACTGATTGATTAAATTTTCCCAACTTTCTCTCATTAAATTGTAATCAACCTCATCTTGATTATCTCCATAAAAACCTTTTTCATACGTCTGGGTCAGCTTCCTCATGTGACTACCTCCGAAGTAGGTATCTATGCTCTTCGCATAATCGCTCAGCGTTTGCCCTTGGTCTTTATCAAGTCCATAAGAGCTGAGTTGTTTTAGTAGTGAATGGTACATTTTTTCAAATGTATCCCAATCATTTTTTCGCATACGATAAGCAGGTATGAGCACTTTGGAAATCCATTTTCTTCTGTATTGATATGCTAGTAAACTCAATATTAAGACTCCAAACAATGACCAGAAAATGAGCGCTTTTCTTTCAGATATCCATTTTAGTCCATCTTTCATTACTTCTGTAAAGGCTTTAGAAACTTCTGTCTTTTCTTTATCAGTCTCTTCTTTCTCTGGCTTTTGTTCTGCAGGAGGAACTGGTATATCGTCTTCACTCGTGCTAATATCCAAATCAAACTCCAAATTAGGACTATTTGAAAAACCGATAGTCGGTTCAAAATTCATCCAGCCTACCTCTGGAAAATACGCTTCTACCCAGGAGTGCGCATTATTATTTGTTATCTCATAAACTGGTACGCCATTATTATTTCCAACAATTTCACCAGCAGTAAAACCTTTAACCCATCTTGCAGGAATACCCAACGACCTTAACATAACAACCATCGAAGTAGAAAAATTATCACAATACCCTATCTTTGTATCAAACAAAAACTGATCCACATAATCTGTATCTCCAGTAGGGATTGCCGATAATGTCTGACTGTAGCGAAAACCATTTCTACTAAAGTATCGTTCGATGGATTTAGCTTTGTCATACAAGCTGTTATTGTTTTCCGTTATGGAAACAGCTAAATCCCTTACTCTAGTAGGAAGCGTATCCGGTAATTGTAAATATCGATCAAAATCACTTGTTAAGCCATTCAAGCTTTCTTCTGTCTGTCCTCGAAGAGCCTTCAAGCTATAAACAGGTTCACTATACAAAAGGTCATAACTTACAAGAGGAGATAAATTTCCATTGCTATAGCTTGTTATTTTTTGGTTTGCTTCATCGAGAGAAAGCGTGACGGGTTCTTCTGTGCTTACATTCGTTAACCCATAAGATTGCATGATAAAATCAAAATTAAATGTTTGGTTCATTTCTATATTTGCCAATGCATTTTTTTCCTGACTGCCTGGCGGAATATCCAAAACAATTGGTGTCCCTACCTCATAACTAGTAATCTGAGGTTCGCCCTCTGATTGAACCCATCCTTTAGAAGTATACGTATCCTTCGTCTCAATTTTCCAATATTGTTTTCTTGGAACAACCGCAGTAAATACTGGCGTATCATCACTAAGAAAAGCTCCACCTAACTTCTCATCGTTTTCACCATAACCTACTTTCCGGGTAACAATCCCCCCTTTTCCACTCTCCTTTCCTTCTGCCAAAGGATTAGATGAAGTTAAAAATGGTACTGGATCTGGCCAACTAGGTCCGGCTTTTGGCAAAGCATATGCGATGGCTCCGCTAACTGCCATCAACCCAAAAAGAGTGACTACTGTAGAAAAGAGAAATTTACTTGATGCTTGTACTTTATTTTCAGTCATTACTTTTTGAGCATATAATAAGCCACTAATTATGAATCCACTTATTAATACAATAGCGATACTTTTTTCACCATTATATGATGTAAACGTATCAAGAATAGTAATAAATAATACCGTTAATACAAAAAATAATAGTATATTTTTCCTTATACGAATCCAATAATTCAATAAATAAGTTGTCATCCACAAAAGGATAAAAAATAATAACGTACGAAAAGAGTCTGTCACTTCTTGCCATTGCTGAAAGATTAAGAACTTCACATTTTCCTGTAAAGTATTAACTAAATAAGATAGTGAATCGCTAGAGAAAAAGGATAGGTCCGTATGAATAGCAACAAGCACCCAACTAATAAATAGTATTTTAATCGGAATAGTAAATTTCCAATTTAATTTTACATAATAAAATAAAAACGATAGAGCTAAAAATAAACTAAACAATTTTAAATGATCCGTATCAGTCAACTCTATTACTGGTTTCAGCCATTCAACTAATAGTATAAAAACAAAAAAGTAGATAACAAATGATAAAAATGAAGTTTGTAGTCTTCCGTTCACGAACGATTCACCTCCAAAAACGCTTGGGCAAATCGCTCCTTCGTAATAACTTGAACGGCAATTCCCCTGCTAGCAGCGTATTGATGCAATGAACTCTCTTCTCGTTTTAACTTAAGCTCTTTTCCTTTTACTAGAAAGCAAGTACAAACGCGTAAATTAGTTGCTGTTTTTTGAATACTGTCTATCCATTCATACGTCAGATTGCTCGTTATATATAAGAGGGAGGTTGCTTGTCCTATTGCTAAGTCGTTTAAAATCATTTGCTCTATTGGTTTCTTCAAATCTGCATGAACCTTCGTTAAATGATATAGCACCCTGTGAAGCTGCTCCTCACTTTGAACGGTAGGTATATAAAATCTTGTGTCCCCAATGGAAAGGAACGCAGTAGATGCCTGACTTCGCACAATTGATTGCATTATAGAAGCAGTCAAATCTACAATATCCTCAAATAACGCAGAGGGATTTCGATCCATCAGAACAAACAAGTCCTGCGATTGTCGATCTTCAAATTCTTTCGTCTTTAAAGTTTGTGTCCGAGCAAACGATTTCCAATGAATCCAGGAAACACGATCCCCAGGTTGATACGAACGCACCCCTGTAGCCATAGAAGTATCTTTCATTGCTTGTATTCTCGACGCTGCAGCTCCTTGATCGTATCTCGATTCTATTGGAATATAAACCATATCCGTTAAGTTAGGAAAAACTAAGATTGTTTTCTTATTAGGAATAAACACTTCTTTCTTTTCCCAACCAAATAAATCACTAACACTAATAATTACTCCTTCGAGTTCATGCTCGCCTCGCGGTATTTGTTCTATTTCATACGTCCACTTATATTCTTTTTTCATTCCCCAAAATGTAATTTGTTTCCATTGCGTTGACTGCTGCAAACTGTCACTAACCTTTTCCTCAAATGATGTATACATAAGCGGAAAACGATTATTTCTTTTAACAAGAATCGTGGCAGAAAACTTCCCTCCACTATATATTTCTCGGGTCTCAATCTTTCTTTCTACTTTTATTTTAGAAATTGGATAAATGAATAAAAGTAAAGAGTAGATAGATAGAGGTACGACGAGGTAAAAAAGAAACCAACTAACAAATCCTCCTTGAAACATAGCATATACAAAACTAGCAACTAGAAGGATGAATACACTAATAACACCTTTTAGCTTCTTTAGTTGCTTTAAGCCTCTCATCATTGACTTACTTTCCTCTTAATAGGAACTGGAGTTTTTTTAATAATACGAGAAAGTACCTCTTCTGTAGAAATACCATCATAGCGGGCTTCAGGTCTTAAAATAATTCGGTGACAAAATACGAATGGAGCTAGATATTGTATATCATCTGGAATTACATAATCTCTACCTTTGAGCATCGCAAATGCTTGAGATGCTCTCATTAAAGCGATAGACCCCCTTGGACTGACACCAAGATAAATATATGTATCCTCTCTCGTCCGACTAGCTAAATCGACAATATATCCCTTCATCGTGTCATCTACTTTGACGTCTTTTACTTTCTTTTGAAGGAATATCAACTCTTCCAAAGATACAACGGAATCTAACTCATCAATCGGCATTCTTTTCTCTAATCTATTTAAAACTTCTATTTCTTCACTCGGATGCGGATAGCCCATCTTCAACTTCATGAGAAAACGATCTAACTGTGCCTCTGGAAGTGGATAAGTCCCTTCATGCTCAATCGGGTTTTGCGTTGCCATTACGAAAAAAGGCTTTGGTATCGGCATTGTAATACCATCAATCGTAACAGACGCTTCCTCCATTCCTTCTAAAAGGGCAGACTGTGTTTTTGGTGAAGTTCTGTTTATTTCATCGGCCAAAACGATATTACCTAATATTGGACCGGGTCTAAATTCAAATTCCATTTCCTTTGGATTATAGATAGACACTCCGACTACATCTGATGGCAATAAATCCGGCGTAAATTGGATTCGTTTAAAATCAGCACCAATCGATTTTGCAAGAGCACGCACCATCATTGTTTTTCCTACCCCAGGCACATCTTCTAGTAATATATGTCCATCTGCTAGTAATGCAACTACAGCTAACTCTGCTATGTTCTTCTTTCCGATCATTACTCTTTCTATATTTGCAATAATATCTTGAATCTGAACTAGTTCATTCATCTGATTTCCCCCAGAGTCCGCTATTGATAGATTAGTTAGAAAATTAATAAAATATATAATTAGCATACCTAAAATTACAAAATAATACAAATTAAAAAGAACGTAAAAAGCCGAACTATCTCCTAAGAGTAGCTCGGCTTCATTTATTATTTCCAAAAATCATCAAAAACAGTTATAGGCATATTACGTTTATGCATGGAGCGCTTGTAATAGCCTTCTATTACATCTGCTGCTTCTTTCGATACTTCTTTACCCTCTAAATAATTATCGATTTCTTCATACGTAACACCTAAAGCGACTTCATCAGGAATAGCGGGTCTATTTTCTTCTAAGTCAGCTGTTGGCACTTTTAAATATAAATGTTCGGGACAACCCAAATGTTTCAGCAATTGTCTTCCTTGCCTTTTATTCAAACGGAAAATAGGAGTTAAATCTACACCACCATCGCCGTATTTTGTATAAAAGCCAGTGACAGCTTCAGCTGCATGGTCTGTACCTAACACAATACCATTGTACATTGCAGCAATTGAATATTGTGCTTTCATTCGTTCTCTAGCTTTTTCATTTCCTTTAGCAAAATCGGAAAGGGTTATTCCCGCTTCTGTAAGCGCTCGTGCACTGGCTTCTACTGCCTCTTTTATATTAATAGTAATACGTTTGGATGGTTGAATAAACTCCAGTGCATCTTGACGCTCCACTTCATCAAATTGCACACCAAATGGCAAACTAACAGCGACGAAAGAATATTTATCTTCTCCCACTTCTTCGTTCAACTCATTGACCGCAAGCTGTGCAAGTTTTCCGACTAACGTAGAATCTTGTCCACCCGATATACCTAATACCATACTTTTTAAAAACGAATGCTTCTTTAAATAATCTTTCATGAAATCAATACTTGCACGAATTTCCTCTTCCACATCAATGTTCGGTTTAACCTTCAACGCTTCAATAATTTCTTGTTGCATTGTTGTCATCTATATCAACCTCCATTTTGTAAAATAAAGTTGTGTTCCATTTCTTTGACTTCTTGAATATTACGCATTTTATTGTCCCAACACTTCTGACTTAAATCGACTGGATATTCTTCTGGATTAAGGGACCGTTTATACTCATCCCAAAGTAAATCTAAATTGTCATGTGCGTATTTGCGTACATCATTCAATTCCGGGATATTATAAATAACTTGACCCTTCTCAATCACTTTTACATGTAAATCCTTTGCTTCAAAGTTCGTTACAAACTTCGATACAAAAGTGTGAACCGGGTGGAACATTTTTAATCGTTTCTCATGGGTTGGATCTTCATCATGCATCGTAATATAGTCACCTTCTGCTTTACCGTTTTCTTTATCAATAATTCGGTATAGCTTTTTTTGTCCTGGAGTTGTTACTTTTTCGGTTGTCGATGAAATTTTGATCGTATCCTGCATAACTCCATGATCATCTTCAATAGATACAATTTTGTAGACAGCTCCTAGTGCAGGCTGATCGTAGGCTGTAATAAGCTTTGTCCCAATACCCCAGCTATCCACTTTTGCTCCTTGTGCTTTTAAGTTTAAAATTGTATATTCATCTAAATCATTCGATACAATAATTTTTGCATTTGGAAACCCAGCAGCATCTAGCATTTTTCTAGATTCTTTTGAAAGGAAGGAGATATCCCCAGAATCCAAACGAATCCCTATAAAATTAATTTTATCACCAAGTTCTTTCGCTACTTTAATAGCAGTTGGAACGCCGGTTTTCAATGTATTATAGGTATCCACTAAGAAAACACAATCTTTATGGCGCTTTGCATACGAATGGAAAGCCTCATATTCACTTTTATAAGCTTGTACAAGAGAATGCGCATGTGTGCCCGAGACAGGAATACCGAACATTTTTCCAGCACGAACATTACTAGTCGACTCAATTCCACCAATATAAGCAGCTCGTGTTCCCCAAATCGCCGCATCCATTTCCTGAGCTCTTCTAGTACCGAATTCCATAGCAATTTCATCTTTCACTACTTGTTTGATTCGTGAAGCTTTTGTTGCAATTAGCGTTTGATAATTAACAATATTTAATAGTGCAGTTTCCACTAGCTGTGCTTCTGCCAAAGTAGATTCTATACGCATGATAGGCTCATTTGGAAATACAAGCTCGCCTTCTACCATTGAATACACATCGCCAGTAAATCGAAGAGTGCGTAAATACTCGATAAAATCCTCTCTGTATCCGAGTTCATCATGTAAATAAGCTAAATCACTTTCTGTAAAATGAAAGTCGCGCAAATAATTTAGGCATCTTTCTAATCCTGCAAATATTGCATACCCATTTCCGAATGGTAGCTTTCTAAAGAATAATTCAAACACTGCTTTTCTTTCATGCATATTATCTGCCCAATAGGATTCGGTCATATTAATTTGGTATAAATCAGTATGTAATGCTAAACCGTCGTCTGGATAATTTTTATTCATGAGTATCCCCTTCTCCATAACATAACTTATGAACACAGTATACACTATTTACCCTTAATCTTGGATATTTAAGCACTATAAAAAGACCAGCCATCAAAAGATGACTGGTCCTAGTTTATATAGTTATTATTTACCCATCGGAGAAACAATTGTTACAATGTAGTCTGCAACTGCGTCAATCTCTTCCTGAGTAAGTGTATCTTTAAATGCCGGCATTGAATTACCACCATTTGTTATTCGCTCAAGAACATCTTCTCTATTTTCCGCAACTTTACTGTCTTGAAGATTTGGTCCATTATGGCCATTTGCTCCTTGGTCTCCATGACAAGCTATACAACTATTAGTATAAGTAGTAAGTCCAAGATTTGCACTCACAGTTTCGCCCTCAGTTGCTTCTGCCTTTTCTGTTTTAGGATCTTTTTTAGCTGAAGCATCAATTACTTGACCCTCTGGTAATGTACCACCTAATTTAAATGTATAAACTTTGTCACCATGTTTTGTTCCAGCTAGTGCATTACCTGCAGCATATATTGCTAAATATTGTTCCCCATCAATTTCATATGTGACAGCAGGAGCATTAGCACCAGCATCCATCATATACTCCCAAACCTGATCACCTGTTTTTGCATCAAATGCAATTAGACGACCATCATTATGACCAACAAATACAAGATTTCCTGCTGTAGTTAATATACCACTGTAAGCAACCTGATCCCAATCAACTTGCCAAGCAATTTTATTCGTTTTCACATCAAGTGCTGTTATTGTTCCGCGTTGTGGTGCATTGGAAACTGGTTGCATAATACTACCAATATACATGGATCCTTCTTCAAATGCTTCGTCTTCTTGTCTTGCAAATGAGAAGTACGTATCATTCCCTAACACATAATAGTACTCTGTATCGGGATTGTAGGCAGATGGAGGCCAGTTTGCTCCGCCTTGAGGACCAGGTTTAAGTGTAATTGGTTCCTCCCAGAATGGCGTAAAAATATCGCCGACTTTCCCTTCAAATTCTTCACCTAAATCACGATCGATATCATCTTGGAATACACCTTGTGGAACAAATGCATCTCCAACTGGAAAAGGTTGTGTTGGTGATGTTTTTTGTTCTGCTAATTGTGGAACTTCTTTTTCTTCAATCCCAACAAGTGGAGTTCCATCTGTACGGTCTAAGAAATAAACCCATCCGGTTTTACCTGCTTGTCCAAGTCCTTTACGCATTTTCCCATCCATTTCAACATCGTATAAAATAACTGGGTTTGCTGGGTCCATATCCCAAATATCATGATGTACTTCTTGGAAATGCCATACATAATCCCCATTTTCAGCGTTCACCGCTACAACGGAGTTTGCATATAAATTATCACCTTCACGGTTACTACCGTCTAAGTCAGGAGCTGTATTACCTGTTGCAAAATAGATATAGCCAAGCTCTGGATCTACCGCAGGGGTATTCCAAACTGGACCACCACCAGTTAACCAGGCATCATTATCAGAAGGCCATGTATCCCCATCTACATCTCCTGGTCCAGGAATAGTATAGAAACGCCATACTTCAGAACCTAAGTCAGAATCATATGCCATTACTCGTCCGCGAATACCATACTCCCCTCCAGCTACTCCCGTATAAACTTTACCGTTGTAGTATAAAGGAGCACTTGTAATAGTGTACCCTTCTTCCCACTCGGCTACTTTTGTTTCCCATAATAATTCACCTGTTTTTTGGTCAAGTGCGATTAAACGGGCATCGAGAAGTCCGGCATACACTTTACCATCCCCGACTGCTACACCGCGGGTTGTCCATCCACAACAAACCGTGTCCATCTCTTGCTCAATATCAGGTGTATAAGCCCAAATCTGTTCACCTGTTTTTGCATCTAAAGCGAAAATATCATTCGCACCAGTAGCAACATACATCACTCCATCCACTACTAATGGAGTAGCTTCACCTGAGTATTTACCATCAGCACCAGAGCCTAGGCTGCTAACCCAAGTAGGTTTTAAATCCCCTATATTTTCTGTTGTAATTTTATTTAGCATTGAATAACGTCGATTGTAGTAATCTCCACCATGAGTAGCCCATTCAGTAGAAGCGTAATCTACCTTTTCATCTGGATTGGAAGGACTTGGTGCTACTTTTCCTGCTACTTTTGTTTCTGTCACTGGTTCTTCTTTTGTCTCTTGTTTTACCGACACACCTGTGTCTGCAACTTCTTCCTCTTTATCTGATACTAGATAAAGACCAAAGATTACCACAAGGGCAATCACTGAACCTATAAATATTTGTGCCCATATAGATGTTCCTTTTTTCATTACCTTTTCCCCTTTTTATACACTTATTTGTAACAATTGCAAAACTATTATACTGCTACTAAATACTTAATACAATATATTTTCTTTCGAATTCAAAATAAATGTTAACGTCTTCATTTCCAAATGATAGTATATTTATAATTTCTTGATACTCATAAAAAAGTTTCTGCTACGAGTTTTAGCAGAAACAACACATGTAAATATTTATCAACTTAAGAAAATAAAAAAATGCCCAAGAGTTGATCTCTTGGACAATTTTTATATGGTATTTAGTTACCTTGCGGAGATATTACAGATACTACATAATCTGCAACTGCCTCCATTTCTTCAGCAGTTAATGTATCCTTGAATGATGGCATTGAAGATCCACCATTAGTGAGCCGTTCTATAACTTGCTCTCTATTTTCTGCAACTTTGCTATTTTGTAGATTTGGACCATTATGTCCATTTGCCCCTTGATTACCATGACATGCTAAACAGTTTGCATCATAAACAGATATTCCTTTATCAGGGTTTGCACTTACTGTTTCACCTTCTGTTGTATCATCTGTTGTCGATGTAGAAGCTTTAATGGAAGCATCAACTACTTGCCCTTCAGGTAAAGTTCCACCTAACTTAAATGTGTATATTTTATCTCCATGTTTTGATCCTGCAAGTGCGTTTCCTGCTGCATAAATGGAGATATATTGCTCTCCATCAATTTCATATGTGACTGACGGAGCGTTGGCACCTGCATCCATCATGTACTCCCAAACCTGTTCTCCTGTTTTTGCATCGTACGCTATGAGACGACCATCATTATGTCCTACAAAAACAAGATTTCCTGCAGTTGTTAAGACTCCGCTGTATGCAATTGAATCCCAATTATGTTGCCAAGCAATTTTATTCGTTTTAACATCAATTGCAGTAACCGTTCCTCTTGCTGGAGCATCTAATACAGGGCCAAAAATACTTCCTAAATACATATCACCTTCTTGAAATTCCATTAACTCTCTTCTTTCAAAAGAGAAGTAATTATCAGCGCCTAGAACATAGTAATACTCGGTATCAGGATTGTATGCAGAAGGTGGCCAGTTTGCTCCCCCAAATGTCCCTGGTTTAAGGGTAATTGGTACATCCCAAAATGGTGTAAAAATATCTCCAATCTCACCTGTAAATTCAGGTCCTAAATCCTTTTTCACATCTTCCTCTGTTACACCTTGTGGAACAAATGCGTCTCCTATTGGAAACGGTTGAGTTGGAGATGTTTTTTGACGTTCATCTTGTGGTACTGGTTTTTCTTCGATTCCTACTAATGGTGTTCCATCCGTACGATCTAAGAAATAAATCCAACCGGTTTTACCTGCTTGGCCAAGACCTTTGCGCATTTTCCCATCCATTTCAACATCGTATAAAATGACTGGATTTGCTGGGTCCATATCCCAAATATCATGATGTACTTCTTGGAAGTGCCATACATAATCTCCGTTTTCCGCATTCAATGCTACTACCGAGTTATTGTATAGATTATCCCCTTCTCGGTTGCTACCGTCTATATCTGGCGCAGCATTTCCTGTTGCAAAATATATATAACCAAGCTCTGGATCTACTGCCGGTGTATTCCATACTGGAGCACCACCTGTTATCCAAGCATCATTATCGGAAGGCCATGTATCGCCATGAATGTCTCCAGGCCCAGGAATTGTATAGAATCTCCAAACTTCAAATCCTAAATCCGAATCATATGCCATCACGCGACCACGAATACCATATTCTCCGCCAGATACACCAGTATAAACCTTACCATTATAGTAAAGCGGTGCACTCGTTACCGTGTATCCTTCCTCCCACTCTGCTACTACTGTTTCCCATAGTAATTCACCTGTTTTTTGATCAAGAGCAATAAGTCGTGCATCTAATAATCCTACATATACTTTTCCATCTCCTACTGCAACGCCGCGTGTTGTCCATCCACAACAAACTGTATCCATCTCCTGTGGAATATCAGGCTTATATGCCCAAACTTGTTCTCCTGTTTTCGCATCAATAGCGAAAACGTCGTTTGCCCCTGTTGCAATATACATCACACCATCCACTACTATTGGAGTTGCTTCACCAGAGTGTTTCCCCTCTGCTCCTGATCCACCTAAGCTACTAACCCAAGTAGGTTTTAAATCACCGATATTTTCTGTAGTAATCTGATTTAACGTCGAATAACGTCTATTGTAATAATCGCCACCATGTGTCGTCCATTCTGTTGATGCATAATCCACTTTTATATCTGGATTAGATGGACTTGGTACTATTTTGGTTTCTTTATCTGGTTCTTCTTTCACTGGTTCTTCTTTTACTGGTCCTTCTTTTACTGTTATGCCGGCATACGGAACTTCTTCGTTCTCTTTATCCAAGTTCTCATAAGCTGCTACTAGATATATCATTAATAAAACTACAAAAACAATTAATGAACCTATAAAGATTTTTGCCCATACTGATAACCCTCTGCTTCGCATCTCATTCCCCCTTAATCTATTAAATTCCTATTCAATAGTTTATGTTTCAAGTTCAAGATAAATGTTAACGCTTTCATACTATAAATAAAAAAACTGCCCATGAGATTGAACTCATGAGCAGTTATATATATGTCGTTTCTTATTTAGTTAAGTCTACGCATCCTGCATAGATTAAATCAAATAATTCTTCGATATCTGATTCCTCTACACATGAAAATGCTACACGAATATCTGTTGTATTGCTTGCAATCACACCCACTCCATACTGGTCCAACAAATGAAGTCTTAACGTTTCAGCATCAAGGTTATTTAATTTCAAGCACATAAAGTAACCTGAGTTAAACGGATAGTATGACCAATAAGGTGCAAACTTTTCATTAGCAAGTACTTGTTTTGTTTTCACTGCTCTTCCTTGCATGATTTGAAACTTCTCTTCTTTTTCTTTTAAAAATTCTTCTGATTGAAGTGATTCCAAAAGAACCGTTTGTGAAATATGAGCACCACTTGAAACAGTTCCTCGAATAATTCCTTTTGTTTTCTGTTCTAAGGCATCCAATACATCTGGTGTAGCAGCGTACGTTATAAAACCTACTCGGAATCCCCAAACATAGTTTTCTTTTGTTGCACCATCAATTTTAATCGGTAAAATATTTGAATGCACCCCAGCTAATAAGCCGAATAGTGATTCTTTAATCGAATCCTCATAGAACAATCCGAAATACGCATCATCCAATAATACGACTAGCTTTGTTCCAGATTCAGCAACATCTTTTAATACTTGAACAATTGCTTCTGCATCCTCTACAGATGGTGTATAGCCTGTTGGATTATTTGGGAAATTCAAAAGCACAATTGCTTTTTCCTTTTGGTTAGCTAGTGTCTTACGGAAAGCTTCCACATGGAATCCACCATTATCATTGAATAAAGGGAATGTTTCTACACGGCCACCTCTTCTAATTTGAAAAACGGTATTATAGTTACCCCAGTACTGCTCAGGTGTAACCAGTACATCACCAGCATCCATAAACAAATCAGCTGCAATACTTAGACCATGTGTAAGTGCACTCGTTACAATTGGCGTACCAAATGATTTACCTTGCATGGATGGATTATCAACCAGTAGCTTTTCTTTCCATACTGAACGAAGTGCCTCTTTACCTTGTGGTGGTGCATAAGGATATATATCTTTAGGGTTATAATCAAGCTTCCCTTGTATATGACGAAAATGCATTGGTTCTCCATTTTCCGTAGCTATCCCGATTGTTGCATTAAAGCGATGCGCTTTTTTTCCAGCTTCCGCACTTTGGCTTAAAATACCTTTTGGGTAATATAAGTTCTTTCCTAAGTCGGATAACATTTCATAAATCGCAGGATTTTCTTTTTGCATTTTCTCGTTTAATTGTACGGCTAAAGCATTCATCTATAGGAACCTCCATAATATTTGATTTAAAAATATTGTACTCTATTTCGCTAAAGTATTATACCCTTTCTCATAATATATTGAATATTTCTCTTCTAAGCTAAACAATTTCTAAAATAACGGGACAATGATCACTGCCTAGTGTATGAGCATCAATCGATGCCCCCTTTAATCTTGGCTCCAATCTTTTGGAAGCAATAAAATAATCAATCCTCCAGCCAATATTACGCTCTCTTACTTTATTCATGTATGACCACCACGAATAAGCACCTTCTTGATTTGGATAAAAATAACGGAAAGTATCTAAAAAGCCCTCTGCAAGTAAATCCGTCATTTTCCCACGTTCTTCTAGAGTAAAACCTGAATTCCCTCTATTAGATTTAGCATTTTTTAGATCTATATCCTCATGTGCTACATTTAAATCTCCGCACATTATAACTGGTTTTAATGTATCCAACTTTTTCAAATAGGCTCGCATCTCATCTTCCCAATCAAGTCGGTAAGGTAGTCTTGTTAAGTCTCGTTTTGCATTTGGTGTGTAAACATTGACTAAAAAGAAATCATCAAACTCCAAAGTGATTATTCTTCCCTCATCTTCTGTTACAAGATCTCCTACTCCATACTTAACTGAGATTGGTTTTACCTTCGTAAACACAGCTGTTCCTGAATAACCTTTTTTTATAGCATAATTCCAATATTGTTCATAACCATCTAACTGCAACTCTATCTGACCTGCTTGCAGCTTCGTCTCCTGTAAACAAAAGATATCTGCATTCACTTCATTAAAATAATCTAAAAAGCCTTTTTGTACACATGCACGTATTCCATTCACATTCCATGAAACTAATTTCATTTCTATTTCCTCCAAAAATAAAAACCTGATCTGTTGACCAGGTTACAGACTATAGACAAACTCGAATATTTTTATTTAGGATAGTAAGGTTTTCCGATGCTTACCGCTCGCTTTCCGCGGGCGAGCGCTGAGCCGCTTCGTCGCTATGCTCCTGCAGGGTCTCGACTGTCTCGCTTTTCCCGCTGGAGTCAAACGGACGCATCTCCAAACCGATAAAATGCTACCTTATTATTTTATATATACTCAGGAAGAATAATCTTTTCTTGATACTAAAAGTCAAAATAATGAACTAGACCAATTTGCCAAATTTCTTTTCTTTTGTCTACAATCTGAGACCCGATCTGTTGACCAGGTTACTTTGTCTATTTAAAACTATTATACTGTTTGAATTGTAGGTATGTAAAATAGTCGACCCTATTAAAAAGATAGTTCCCCAATTAAATTATATGAACGTCCCGATTGGATTGATTGAATAACACCATTCGCAATTTCGGAATTCGTCAACCATCTCCTACTATTATTTTCTGTTTGAAATCCTAACTGAATAAGATTATAAACAACCTCGGTTGATGGTTGATATTGAGTCCGAAATTGTTGAGTATCTCGTTGACTGCCTATTATCTGCCAAATTACACTTTGTTCTTCAAGTAATTTATAAATTGTTTCAAGTGAAGATAATCCATCTTCATGCATCCAAATTACCATCTCTGAAAATGGACCGTATTTGTAGATATTCTTTTTCAATGATTCTTCTAATGTATTAGAATCTCGGTAATCTACTAAACTCTCTTTAATATTGTCTGGCTTCGAACAAGATAATTTCAATTGATTTAATTTTTCCCCATTCCTCGCTACTACTGAGACAATAAAGTTTTTATCCGCATACCACTTTGTAACGTCCCCTAGCATTCCCGTACCACCGATTATACAAATATGCTTCATCCTCGTTCTCCCCTTATCACTATTTTAAATCCTGGTTATTAGCTTACATTAGAAAAGTATATACACAAAAAATAGCAGCACAATAACTGAGCAAAGAAATTGATTTATAAAAATAAAAGGCATATATTTATTTTGAGTTCGAAATATATGAATTCAAAACAAATACAGAGAGGAAGAATAATTATGAGTAACCGTTTTGATGATCAAGTAGTATTAATCACAGGTGCAGGATCTGGCCTAGGACGAGCAGCTGCTTTACAAGTCGCAAAAGAGGGAGCGAAACTTTCACTCGTTGATTTGAATAGTGAATCACTAGAGGAAACTAAAAAAGTAATTTTAGCAGCAGTTCCAGAAGCAGAAATACTTTTAGTTACTGCAAACGTCGCAGACGAAGCTGCAGTTAAAAATTATGTAGAGGAAACTGTTAATAAATTTAGCCGTATAGACGGGTTCTTTAACAATGCTGGAATCGAAGGAAAACAAAATCTCACAGAGGATTTCGGTAGTGACGAATTCAATAAAGTCGTTAGTATTAATTTAAACGGAGTGTTTTACGGGTTAAAATATGTATTAGCAGTTATGAAAAAACAAGGTTCAGGTTCTGTAGTAAATACTGCTTCAGTCGGTGGTATCCGTGGAGTAGGTAATCAATCAGGATACTCAGCAAGTAAACATGGTGTTGTAGGCTTAACAAGAAACTCTGCAATTGAATATGGGCAATTTGGAGTAAGCATTAAAGCAATTGCACCAGGTGCAATTATGACGCCAATGGTAGAGGGGTCATTAAAACAAATCGGCGGAGAAAATTGGGAAGAAGTCGGTAAAGAATTCGTTCAACCTAACCCAATGAAACGATTTGGTAAACCGGAAGAAGTAGCATATTTAGTAGCATTCCTATTATCAAATCAAGCTAACTTCATCAATGCCGCTGTTGTTCCAATCGACGGCGGACAATCATATAAATACTAATAAGAAAAGCGTAAGTTACCTGCTTAGCCGTGGCAAGCAAATAATGATTTACGAGGAGGCAGTTCCTCTGCCACCAAAATTTGAAAAGGATGAACCATCGAAAAGTGGCTCATCCTTTTTACTTTTTAGACATTTTTAATAAAACAAAAACTGCAATAGCTAATATAAATAACCCGAATAAGATAGCTAGTGAAATAGCAACGAAAGCAAGTAACCCCATCTAACAACACTCCCTTTATATTCCTATTTTATAGAAGTTAGAAAGGGAGTCAATGCTTGGTCGTTATTCCACCTTTGAAAACAAATCATTAAGCGATTCACTCATAGTTGGATGAGTAAAAACCATATCTCGTAAAAAAGTGTAAGGCAATTTCGCTTCCATTGCTAGCTTGACAATATTGATCATCTCACTTGACTCTACACAAAACAGCGTACATCCTAATATTTCATTTGATTCAGGATCAATTAGTGCCTTTAAAAGCCCGTTTGTTTGTTCTACAATACGTGCTCTTGGAATTCCAGCAGCTGGCATGGAAACAACTTTATAGGCAATCCCCTTTTCCTTTGCCATGTTTTCATTCAAACCTATATGAGATAATACTGGATCTATGAATACAGAGTACGGAATATTACCACGTTTTTTTTTCGTATAAGATCCGCCACCAAAAAGTTGATTTTTTACAATTCGATAATCGTCTAAAGAAATATATGTAAATTGAGGACCACCATTTACATCACCCAATGCCCAAATATTATTCGCTGTTGTTTTTAAAGCATCATCCACAACTACCGCTCCTCGGTCATTAACTTTAACTGTAGTATTCTCTAGTCCTAAGTTTTCTATATTTGGTTTTCTTCCTGTTGCAAGCAATACTACGTTTCCAAATACTTTCGTACTATTGTTATTTTCTGTATAAGTTACAACTACACCATCTTCCTCATTTTTTACTGATTCTACTTTGCTTTTCGTAACGATTTTTATGTTTTTCATTTCTAATATTTTCTTTGCTTCTTCTGCAATATCACGATCTTCTTTCGGCAGGAATTCCTCATTCCCATCGATTATCGTTACCTCAGAACCAAAGTTTGCATACATCGAAGCAAATTCTAATCCAATATAGCCTCCGCCAATTATGATTAGTTTTTCTGGTAGCTCTTCACGCTCTTGGAGTGTTGTCGAATCATATATATGATATGCCTCTTCCAATCCATTAATAGGTGGAATGTTTGGTCTAGCACCTGTGTTTAGGAAGAATTGCTTGGCCGTTACCTCAAACTGCTCCTCTGAGGTTTTTACTTGGACTTTATTATCACTTAGGAAAGTTGCTTCCCCAGTTATAACAGTAATATTTTCTTGATCATCTAACATATGAAAATTCTTATTTCTTAAGAAAGAGGTAAGCTCGTCCTTTTGAGCAATAGCCTTTGTATAAAATTCCTCTTTAGAAGCAGTGGAATACTGTTTTTTGTCAGCAGAATGAACTAATGATTTGGTTGGAATGCAAGCAATATTAATACAAGTCCCTCCATACATTTTCGGAGACTTTTCAATTACCGCAACCTTCTTCCCATGTTTTGAAAGCTCAGAAGCGAGTGTTTTTCCTCCTTTCCCAAACCCTATAATGACTGCATCATAATTTTTCACATTAAAACCTCCCACCTTATCTGTTTCCTTTTTAGCAAGCATTTAAACGAAAAAGAGCCCCTTTCTTATTAGGGATTTTCTGAGATACACCAGGGATTTTCTGAGATCCCTCGAGATTTTCTGAGATTCTCCAAGATTTTCTGAGATCCACCCGGGATTTTCTGAGATTCCCTGAGATTTTCTGAGATCCACCCTGGATTTTCTGAGATTCCTCGAGATTTTCTGAGATCCACCCGAGATTTTCTGAGATCCACCCTGGATTTTCTGAGATTCCTCGAGATTTTCTGAGATCCACCCGGGATTTTCTGAGATCCCTCGAGATTTTCTGAGATCCACCCGAGATTTTCTGAGATCCACCCGAGATTTTCTGAGATCCACCCGAGATTTTCTGAGATCCACCCGAGATTTTCTGAGATCCACCCGAGATTTTCTGAGATTCTCGAGATTTTCTGAGATACTCCGAGATTTTCTGAGATTCCCGAGATTTTCTGAGATCCGCCCGGGATTTTCTGAGATTCTCCGAGATTTTCTGAGATCCACCCGAGATTTTCTGAGATACCTCATAGATTTTCCAAATAAAAAAGACTACCTCCAATTTAATGAAAGTAGTTCTTATATTATTAAGCGTTCACTTTTGTTTTTTCTAGTGCTGCTCCTAAGAATTTAGCAAGTTCTAACATGCCGTATTTCTGTTCTTTTGCTTCGGCATCGGCATTGTAGTTTGTGTTCGTATTCACATCATATGTGTACATTACACCATTTGCATCACGAATAAATTCTATTCCGGCTACATCAATTTTATTTGCTTGGAGGAATGATTCGTATCGCTCTATCCAAGAAGCGTCTATATCTTCTTTAATTTCAAATTTCATTGCTGGCTCTTCTCCAACCGGACAGAATGCATCTCCGATTTGGCAAGAATCTGCTGGACAAAGCTCGAACCCTTCTGAAGTATCTACTCTCACAGCATATACATATTTTCTAGCAACAAACTCTGCTCTAGTAATATAGGAATCTGGAGATTGGATATACTCTTGAATGAGCGTAATTCCGTCCACCGGTTCTTCAAACAATGAACCGTTTACATACTCTGCCAAAGCTTCAACCGTTTGAAATAACTGAACACCTAGTCCTTTACCTGCACGATTATGCTTTGTTATAAATGGCGTCTTTCCAAGTTTTTGTGCAGCTAAAATAATTTGATTTGCTCCTACTGCAGCGATTGTTTTAGGTGTCTTGATGCCACTTGCTTCAAGAGCTGTGTACTGATTGATTTTACTCAACTCTAAGCTTAATGCCTTTGTTCCATTAAATACAGTACGTCCATGGAACTCTAGCCAAGCAAGTACACTACCTGCTAGCTCAGGGGCATATCTATGACCTCTCGTATGAGAAGAAGCACTCATTCTATTATAAAATACACCTTCAGGTGGTGCCGTTGTTAAATCTACAATTCCTTGATCCAAATGCCAAGACTCATAAGGAAGATTCAATTCTTCTAATCGTTTCGTTAAATGAACCGTCCACTCATCATTTTCATGGATAATATATATTTTTGACATAAGTTTTACTCCTTTATATTAGTTTCTTTGAATAAAAATCAATACCTATTAAACTTATAGTATTTATACTATTTCAATCTCATAAAGTCAATTTGTTCATTCCAATAAAAAATCCTCACTCTCCAATTTCTTAGAAAGTGAGGCTATCTTTTTAATATGGTTCTGCTTCGTTACTCTGCTGAATTGCATTATCTGGGGCTTCATCACCGTCAATATTACCAAGAGGTTTATTAGTCGAACCGCCTTTTGGTGCGTTCTTCAAACCTTCTCTTAAATGATACCCATAATCTTTGTCCGCTTCTTCCGCAAGGGCAATCATTTTTTCCTGGATTCTTTTATCACAGTTAGCTAGGTCATTTACGAGATTAGAAATAAGCTCTGTTTTTTCCCATTGCTCAAAATTACGATATGTTTCTCCAGCTTGCTTTGTATTGCTTTGCCGATCAATTGATTGACGTACTAAATTCCCTTTAATCATAGGTGTGTATTCTTCACCTAATTGCTCTGCTTCTTGCAAACCATCTAAAATAGAAGGCTCATAATTGATATGCGGATTTTGGAAAGGTCCTCTATCCAATCTGTAAGCCATTTGTCCTCCACTTTGATTGGTTGCTACACGTTTTTTCGGTGCATTGATTGGTAATTGCAGATAGTTTGCTCCTACACGATGTCTTTGTGTGTCGGAATAAGAAAACGTTCTTCCTTGAAGCATTTTATCATCGGAAAAATCAAGTCCATCTACTAAGACTCCTGTTCCAAAAGCCACTTGTTCGACTTCATTAAAATAGTCTTCTGGATTTCTATTCAACACCATTTTCCCTACAGCCTTCCAAGGAAATTGATCCTCTGGCCAAAGCTTCGTATCATCAAGCGGATCAAAATCTAATTCAGGGTGGTCATCATCACTCATTATTTGTACAAGTAATTCCCACTCAGGAAAATCTCCTTTTTCAATCGCATCGTATAAATCCTGCGTCGCGTGATTAAAGTTTTTTGCCTGTATTTCTTCCGCTTCTTTTTGTGTCAAATTTCGAATTCCTTGCTTTGGTTCCCAGTGGTATTTTACTAGGACAGCTTTGCCTTCCTTATTCACCCATTTGTACGTATTCACCCCTGAACCTTGCATCATTCGGTAGTTTGCAGGAATTCCCCATGGCGAATAAACAAAAGTAACCATATGAAATGATTCTGGAGAGCTGGCACAAAAATCAAAGAAGCGCTCGGAATCTTGAATATTTGTAATCGGGTCTGGCTTAAAAGCATGGATCATGTCTGGGAACTTCATCGCATCTCGAATAAAGAAAATTTTTAAATTGTTCCCTACCAAATCCCAGTTCCCATCTTCCGTGTAGAACTTTACTGCAAAACCACGAGGATCTCGTAACGTTTCTGGAGAATGTCCGCCATGAATCACGGATGAAAATCGAACGAAAACTGGTGTCTGCTTCCCATTTTCTTGAAACAATTTGGCACGTGTATATTTGGAAATCTTTTCTTCACCAGCCTTGCCATAGGCCTCAAAATAACCATGAGCTCCAGCACCGCGAGCATGTACGACACGTTCTGGAATACGCTCTCTATCAAAATGACTAATCTTTTCAATGAAATCATAATTTTCGAGTGTTGCTGGGCCTCTATTTCCTACTGTTCTAATGTTTTGATTGTTGGTAATTGGATGCCCTTGTCTATTCGTCAGCATATCCTCTTCCTCAATATTCGTTTCAAAGTTAGATTGATCTTTTTCCACACTTCATCCTCCTTTAAGTTATATAGTTTTCATACTTCTATATACTTTCCCGATTTTGAAGTAAATATTCCCATTAAAGATTAATGTTGCATGAAAAATGCATACTTTTCCCAAGCATTAACTTGCAGTAATTCTTCTATGCCTCTTTTGCTAGATACATACGTTTGTAGTTCACCCTTATATATAAGGTCTAAGCTTGGAAGCTGTTCAAAATGGTGAGGTTGAACTAAGCAAGGAGGAACATGTAACTTTGTAGATTCACACTCACTCAAAATAGTTGCGACAAATTGTGAGCAGAAAAAGGCATGCTCTCGTTCTAATTTTAGTTGCATCGCCACACCAAATAATCCGATCAAATTATATTTATACATCTCTTTTTCTCGTTCTATTTCGCGAATTTTATTTCGCATTCGATTATACTCTTGGGAGGTCACCTGGCATTTATAGATTGCACATGTTGCATGCTTAAATAGCCCATTAGAAGCGTCCTCTTTAATAAATCCTCCGATAAATGGATTATTTTTATTTTTCCTACCAAAACTATAAATTTCGTTTAGCTCTTCATCAAAAGAAATAGACGTATGATTTAATTCTTTTCTCGTATACACACCTATAGCCTTTGAAAACAATGTTCCAGTATTACTTAACATAATGTAAATGTTCTTCTCCATTTCCACACCCCGTTCACAGGAAACATTTTGCCCCCGAATCTTCTTTTCTAATCATCCAACAAGAGCAATATTTTCCATACGGGCTTAGGAAGGAAAGTATATACGACTTCAGACGTATATTTTTTATTGGTTATAACACTAAACGAAAGGATCACTTAATTTTAGGTCTAATGACTAAATTTTAATAACTAAATATATGTATTTAGTATTATTATTTTAAATATTTTAAATTTACTTTTTATACTACATACCTACACGAGTTGTCGATTGAATAGTCAGTTAGTATCGTTTTAATGATTGTGGCTATGTCAAAAGATTGATAAACTTTCTTTGTTTGTTATTAAAGTTTCTAACTTAATGTAAAGGAGAAAAAATGTGACTCAATATAACAGAGAAGAATTATCGCTATTAAACCAAGTATTCTTCGCTTTATTTATAGTAGCGGATTTTGCCCTTTTTCTTTATTTTCATCAAAGTGAGTATCCTTGGTTTTCATTATTAGGAGCAGGAATTGGGTTATTCATTATTGTCCTTTGTTGGTCAGGTAAAAAATATACATACTTCCTTGCTTCTTTACTAGTGTGTACTGCTTTATTTTCATTAGTTTATAATTGGCACGCCATTGTACACTAATAAACTTAAAAACTATTAGGAGGGTTAAATTATGTCAGAACATGAAAAGAAAAATCCTATTTTAAATAAACGATCTTCCAGACGTACCTTCATGAAAAATTCTGGATTAACAGTTGGCGGACTTGTACTAGGGGGGGCTATTGGAAGCCTAGTGATTGGAAAACAAGAGAATACTACGAAAGCAGTTGACGGAAAAACTCATACAGTTGTCGATTACAGTGATACTCGTCAGTTTTTCGTACGTCAAAAAGATTTTGATGCGCTTAGTGCAGCCACTGAAATTATATATCCAGAAGATGAACATGGTCCAGGTGCCATTGCATTAGGTGCTCCTTACTTTATCGACAAGCAATTAGCTAGTCCTTGGGGAAGTAATGCAGATGATTATCGAAAAGGTCCTTTTCAAAAGGGAGATACACCTCTTAACAAGAGCGAAATACTGTTACAAGGTGTCCGAAAACTAAATGAAGTTGCCGAAAAAGAACATGACGGTACAGTATTTAAGGATTTAACACAAGAACAACAAATTGCTATATTAACTACTTTTGAAGCCGGAAAAGTAGAGATGGAGTTAGTAAGCTCTGCTGCTTTCTTTGGCTTGCTAAGAACTCTTACATTACAAGGTTGCTTTTCAGATCCACTTTACGGGGGCAACAAAAACATGGCTGGTTGGAAAATGAAAGAATTTCCTGGCGCACAAATGTCTTACACTGCTTATTTAGATAAAGATGAATTCGTTTCAATTGAACCTATTAGCTTAGGTGGACATACAAAACATTAATAACTAGGAGGTTTAGTAATGGTTACAAAATTACCTAAAGTTGACGTAGTTACAACAGGTATGGGTTGGACAGGTGGTATCATTGCTGCGGAACTAACAAAAGCCGGCTACAAAGTAGTTGGATTAGAACGCGGTGTAGAAAGAACAATTGAAGATTATTTACATGGACACGATGAATTAAAATATAATATCCATAAAGAATTAATGCAAAAATTAACAAAAGATACGATTACTTTCCGAAATACATTAGATGAAGAAGCAAAGCCCGTTCGTGACGAAAATGCACTTGTAGTTGGTACTGGTACTGGTGGTGGTGGTGCACACTGGGGTGGACAAACGTATCGTTACTTCCCTTATGATTTTGAAATTCGTAGTAAAACAATTGAGAAATATGGCGAAAGTAAAATCCCTGAAGGGGTTACAATTCAAGACTGGGGTCTTACGTATGATGAGATTGAACCATATTATTCTAAATTTGAACAAATGGCTGGTATTTCTGGAGAAGTCGATCCACTAGCTGGACCTCGTTCCATCGATTACCCAACACCTCCATTAAAGAAATTAACACAAATGAAGATGTTCCATGAAGCAGCTGAAAAACTTGGTTATCATCCATTCGTAGTTCCAACGGCAAACGTTTCCGAAGCCTATACAAATCCAGATGGAGAAACATTAAACGCATGTCAATACTGTGCATTTTGTGGTAACTACGGTTGTGAATATGGAGCAAAGGCGGACCCAATCGTAACGGTTATACCAACTGCGAAAAAAACTGGTAACTTTGAACTTCGTACGAATTCTTTAGTAACACGTGTTTTATATGATGGAAAAAAAGCTACTGGTGTATTATACAAAGACACAAGAACTGGTGAGGAATTTGAGCAACCAGCAGATGTTGTCGTATTAACAAGCTATATTTTCAATAATGTTCGTTTACTATTGTTGTCTGGAATCGGAAAACAGTATAATCCAAAAACCGGTGAAGGAGTTATCGGTAAGAATTATACAGACCATCATACGATCACAGGCGCAATTGGTTATTTTGAAGAGAAGAAGTTTAATAGTTACATCGGTACAGGATCACTAGGTTCTGCATATAACGACTTTAATGCTGATAATTTTGACCATAGCAATTTTGATTTCATCCATGGTGGACAAATTGAAATGCACTTAATGGGCAATGAACCTATTGCTAATAATCTAGTTCCAATGGGTACACCTATGTGGGGGAAAGAATTCAAAAAGAATTCCTTACACTATTTTTACCGTAATTTAATGGTCGTTTCTCAAAGAGCAATCTTGCCTCATAAAAATCATTATCTCGATTTGGATCCAACCTACAAAGATGACAACGGGGATCCATTAATTCGTGTAACTTTCGATTACACAGAGCACGATCATAAAAGAAATGAATTTTTAGTGGAAAAATGCGCAGAAGTAGTGAAAGAAATGGGTGCTGACATTATCGATACAATCCCAATGTCCGAGCACTTCGGAGGACGATTTACTTTCCAACATGATGCTGGAGGTGTAATTATGGGTGACAATCCTGACAACTCTGCAGTCAATAACTACTTACAAATGTGGGATGTAGATAACTTGTTCGTTTGTGGAGCTTCCGCTTTTCCTCACTTTGGACCTACAAACCCAACTCCAACAGTAGGAGCGCTTACTTATCGTGCTTCTGAAGGAATTATTCAATTCTTGAAAAACGGTGGAGGTCAATTAAATACTGCAAAATAAATACAATTCTCTATCAGAATTAGTCAACGTTTTTCTGTATAGATTTTGGTGTAGATAGAAGTCACCTTTATCACTATGATTAAGAGGCTCTCTTTCTCATTTTTCTTGCTAAGTATGTTATATTAAAAGGGATTCCATTAATAGAAGGAGGAAATTCCATGCCAAATATAGGAATACCGGGTTTAATTCTCGTTTTGATTATAGCTCTTGTCATCTTCGGCCCATCGAAATTACCTCAATTAGGTAGAGCAGTTGGACAAACATTAAAAGAATTTAAAACCTCGACTCGAGATATTATAAATGATGAAGAAAAAGATGATAACAAGTTAGAAGCGAAAGAAACTGAAGTAGAGAAAAAATTATAATATTAAAAACCAGCTATTTTTCAATGATTAGCTGGTTTTTTTCTTCAATTGGATATAGCGTAAACACAAACACCTTTACCCCATTTATGAATGATTTTTTCCACATGCATACCAATTCTTTCAGCCACTTTTATGGAAGGAATATTATTTTTATCTATTAAGGAGACCATCTTATTTAATTTCAATTGGTTAAAGCCGTAATTTTTACAAGCTAATGCCGCTTCAGTAGCATATCCTTTTCCCCATACACGTCTAACAAATAGATATCCAATCTCCATTTCAATTACACCATCTACTTCTTGCGGGACTATTCCACATTGTCCTAGAAACTCCCCAGTTACTTTATCCTCTACAATCCAAAGCCCTACACCATGCTTTGTGTAGTTATCTAAAGTCCAATCAATCCACTCAATCGTCTGTTGTTCGTTTTTTATAGTTGGATAATATCTCATAGCTTCTGGGTCTGAGAATATTTCCAATAAACGCTCAGCATCTACTTTATTCATTTTTCTTAATACCAATCTTTTTGTACTTAGTATGAAATTATCCATTTTTATCACACCTTTATAAGAAACAATATTATTTGTTCAAGAAAAAATGCATAAATTCCTCTTGCATAAATGCACCTTTCACTTAAATAAAATCAGACTGTAGACAAATTCGAATTTATTTCTATATAGGATAGATCAGGTTTTCCGAAGCTTACCACTCGCTTTCCCGCAGGAGTCGAGCGGACGCTTCTCCAAACCAATAAAATGCAACCTTATTATTTTCTATTTACCTCAGGAAAAAAAATCTTGAATTAATAAAGATAATAATAAAGATCAACATTATGAGCATGACTAATAGCCAACTACCTTTAGTCTTTAAATCTATATTTTATTTAAGCTTAAATAAAATTTCTTTTGTCTTAAAAATTTCTAGAAGGTTTTCGGCTATTTCCTCTGGCGATTTTATGCAACCACCCTCAATCCATTCCAATAAAACGCCGTAAGAACCGTACATTTTGTATGTATTAAAATGATCTAAATTTATTTCTTTGTTTTCATTGTTAATATAGGTTATTGCATAAAATATTTCTTTAAACTTGTTTAAAAACTTCTCTCGAAAACCTGGAATTGTATCCTCCAGTTTTAACAGTCCATAGAAATATTTATGCTCATATATATGTTGAAAAAAAGTATTCGAAGTTGGCAAAATTAATTTATAATCTACGATCATTGTATCTTCAAAGGGACGACGAAATGATTTGTTTAGTTCATCTAAAACTTCTGTTACCAATTCTTCAGCCAAATCCTCTTTATCTTTAAAATACAAATAAAAAGTGCTTCTATTATAATCTGCACGTCCTACTATATCAGTGACCGTTACATTTTTATATCCTTTTTCCCTAATCAAACTAATAAAATGTGTCTTAAAAATTCTTTTCGTTCTCCTAATTCTTCTATCCCCGCTTTTTTCGTTTACAGAACTCATAAAACCCCCCCTAACTAACCAATTCATACTATAGGATAGATTATCTATTGTTATAATTCAATCGTCCTGCAGGAAGATGCGTCTAAAGAAATAGAAAAATGCCAAGGAAATTTTCATTTCCATTGGCATTTATTCATTACTTTTAGAATAATGTAGAATCACTTCTTCCAATAAATCGATACCAATCATAATATCATCAATGGGTGTATACTCATTTGGATGGTGACTAAGTCCATCGAAAGAAGGAATAAATATAAGTCCTGTCGGGCATAGTTTAGCCATATTCATTGCATCATGGCCTGCTCCACTTTGCATAATTTGGCTAGAGAACTTCTTCTCTTCACAAATGTTTATAAGCACATCATTTATTTCCTCTGATAGTAATACTGGTTTTTCAGAGCTAATTTCAACGCTTTCTATATCCAACATTCTATTTTCTTTAATATGTCCTATTGTTTCGTGTAATCGAACAAGTACTCTTTCTCTTGACGGAAGAGAAGTAGATCTTATATCAATTTTCAATTCTACGTCTCCTGGCACTACGTTCATAGCACTATTGTGTACATTTAAAACACCGATTGTGGCTACAGTTCCAAATTGCTCCTCGTCTTTTGCAGCTTTTTCAAGAGCCAATGAAATTTCTGATGCACCTAGAAGAGCATCTTTTCTCATATTCATAGGAGTAGTTCCTGAATGGGAAGCAGTCCCCTTAATCTTCACATGAAGCCTCACAGGAGCCGCTATTCCTGTAACAATACCAATTTTCTTTTTGTTATTTATCAAGACTGGACCTTGCTCTATATGTAACTCAAAAAATGCTTTAAACTGTTCGTTTACTCTACTTGCTTGGTCCACACTATTATAATCCAATGCACACAAAGCAAATGCCTTCTCCATAGTGATTCCATCTTTGTCCTTTATATGCCGATATCTATTTTTGTCAAATTGACCAGCCATCGCTTTACTACCTATAGTAGAAACACCAAAACGAGCAGATTCTTCACACGCAAAGGAAATAATTTCAATCGGATGATCCGTCAAAATTTCTTTCTCATTTAAACGTCTAATTACTTCAAGAGCAGCCGTAACCCCAACTACTCCATCATACTTACCGCCTTGGTATACCGTGTCCAGATGGGATCCCATCACTACAGGAGGAAGCCCATCTACTTTTCCTTGCCTTCGTGCAATAACATTTCCACACGAATCCATTCTAATATCTAAATGCTCTGCCATACACATTCGCATAAACGCGTGAGTACAGGTTTGCTCTTCGTTTGTATATGCTATTCTTGTGATACCTGTATCTCCGGAGTTATATTGGTTAATATTGTTAAATAACAACTCATATCTCTTTTTACTATCCATACAACAATCCCCCTCTATTGTTAAGTTCAAGCATGGAAGGCATATTGGCTCCAAGCTTAATTATTTTTACTTTCCTTTCTTTTCTGAGCCTCTATTTGAAAAGTAAGATACGTTACTCCCAATAAACCAACTATACCAAAGACTGTTGCAATAATAGCTTGTACGGAATATGTAAATTTAGAAAAACTAATTATTATACCGATCACTACAAAGCTATAAAATAGCCAATGTTTATACCTTGCCCAAAATTTTTTCATCACTTCACCTTCCCAATCCGCGTCTTCAACTTACTTAAGCTTTTTTGTATGCTTTTATTATAAACGTTGCAGGCAATAATTGTGCTTTTTGCGTTGAATACCATTTGGAAGGATTTTCTGAGATGTTGTTGTCAGAAAAAATAACTTCATCTATTACTTTTTCAATGGTAAAGCCACATTCAATGAGTGTATTTATATATGTACTTAATTTGCGATGATGGATAATAACCTCGTTATGCCACGCTTTATTGTATTCTGGACCCTCTATATTGTAAGATTTATTGAAGATAAATGAAGACTCCTTATAAGACACTCGATCGTGGATAGGGTGCTCCCAACTAAAGATAAATAACCCACCTGGCTTTAAGTAATTATGGATATTTATCAGTGTGAGCTGTAGATCAACTGTCCATCCTAACGCATAGATAGAATAGACAATATCGAAGTAATTGCTTGGTAGTCCGGGGTTCTTCTCCATAGGAGACTCGAATAACGTTACTTTGACCTGTTGATTAGACAGCACTTTATTTGCTGTTTCTATTTGTTTTGTAGAAAGGTCTAATCCCCATAGTTCCTCTGCTCCTCGGTTACCCATATATTGTAATGAATGACCACTACCACACCCAATATCTAATACCTTTTGGTTCGAAATATCACCAAATAATTTGTGCTGTTCCTCGTTTATTGAAAAGGGTCCATACTCGGGAAGAGCTGTTCTTCCAAAAAATCGGTCCGCTGATTTCTCCCAACTATCCTTATTCATGTTCAAAATTTTAGATTTCGCTTCGATGATTTCCACCTCTTTTGGTTACAAAGATTTTCTAAATGAATAGCACCATTTTTCATAGTCAAATTTGTCTTCATAAAAACGGTGTGCATTTTCTCGCTGAACGCCAGATTCTAATGCTACATATTCAGCTCCATTTTCCTTAGCCCAGGTATGTATAAAATTTAATAATTTCTCTCCATACCCGAATGACCGATGTGCATGATCTGTTACGAGATCATAAATGAAAATATGGCGTTTACTATAAAAATTTGTTCTCCAACTAAAACCAGCCAATGAAACAATCTGGTTATTCTCGTAAAGAGCATACATCATATACCCGTCCTTCTTCATTTCTTTAAATAACTCTAAATATGTATCCTCCGTTAACTCTGTTCTTAACTGTTTCATAACAGGAAAGCCTTCTAACCATTGTTCTTTGTTTGTAAGTTCTTGAATATTTTCTTGCATGAAATATCATTCCTTCCTGCTCTAGAGGGATAGTGAATGTTGTTTAATAAGATTTTTAATAAGCGGATTAAGCTTCTCAGGCAATTCCTTTACTTGAAAAAATTGTGCATCTGTTGTTTCTTCCCCATCTGCCTTCAGAATTCCACCTTTAATTTCCTTTGTTACATAAGCGATTGTAACAGGATAGAATTATCGCCATTTGGTAATTGAACAAAATACTGTTTTCCTGAAAACACACCAACTAAGTCAAGCTTGCCTATTTCTAATCCCGTTTCTTCCAAGACTTCTCTTCTTCCGCTTCCTCAGTTGATTCCCCCAATTCGATAAAACCTCCAGGAACACCCCATAATCCATCACTTCGTTTTTGCAATAAAAATTCACCTTGTTCATTAATGACTGCAACAGCAACTCCAACTAATATCAGAGGTTGATTCCCAACAGTATTACGTAAATCCTCGATATAACCCATAATAACCTCCATAGCCTTATTTTGTTTTTCGGCAAACATAAATCATTTGATCGCTATCATCTGTCAACGGTGTTTCATTCCAATCATTGTATACATGAAGTATTTCGAATCCATTTGAAGATAATAGTCGCTCCATTTCTTTTGGAAACACATACCGTAAACTAATATTTGTTTTTACTTCTTTCACTAGTTCTCCGTTTTGATTTTTATACTTTCTTATCGTTGTATAGTATTGCACTTGGTTCAATGACTCATATCTACTAATCGTGTAAACTTCTACTTTATGGCAAGTTTCCTTATCGATATAAGTTTTCCAATATTCTTCTGTACTTGGTTGTAACAATTCCTCTGCATTCGGAAATCTGGTGCCAAATATAAAGATTCCATCGTTTTCTAAATGATTATTCACAGATCTCAGTAATCCATCTTGATCTTCATTTTCAAGAAAATGTTGAAAGGAATTTCCAACAGTGAATATCAAGTTACTTTTGACCTTCAAATCTAATTTGGTACAATCTTGTTCTATCCAATCAATTTCCAAATGAAAATCAGATGCCTTCTTTTTTGCTTCGGCTAGCATGCCGCTATGTAGGTCTACCCCAATTAATTTATATCCTTCCATAGCCAATGGAATCGTGGCCCTGCCCGTTCCACAAGCCAAATCTATTAATATTCCTTCAGTTTTAGCTGCCCATTTTGATAAGAATTTCACATCATCTACATAGGCACTATTTTCAAGATCATACAAAATAGGATTATCATATTCTTCGAAATTGTCTAATACCATTATATTAAATTTCCCCTACTAATAATTTTGGAACTATTAAGATTAATACTAAACCTGTGAACATATAGGTTATATACTTTTTTCGATCAGCACCTACTCTTAACTCCCAAAGAGCTAATGTGACACAATACAAGCCAATCATTACGAAAATTATTGGTAACAATAAAAACAGCATAATATTCACCCCATCGGATAGATTCCTATCTTGGTATAACTACTTCGACATCCTTCCTAAAATACCTGCTTTCTAGGTTGTCCATTCTCATTAAGCTTTTAAAAAGAAAGGGGATATTCCCCTCTCTCAACTGAAAATTAAATTGATGAAGAAAGTTCTCAATAACCGTATCTTCCTTAATATCTTGGATAGCCATATCCTGGATAATAAGGATAATATGGATAGTACGGATAATAAGGATAGTATGGATAATATGGATAATACGGATATCTTGGATACCGATACTGTGGATATCTAGGATATCTTGGGTATCTAGGATATCGGTCTCGGTCTCGACGCGGACTTTCATCTCTATAGCCATCTCCAAATGGCATATACATTCCACTTCACTCCTAATGATAAAATAAAATCTCTATACATTATGCTAGTTGGGTTAAAGTGTCTAGGTAATATAAGTAATTGTCTATATACAGTGTTGAGCAAGAAACTTGTGAATATGCTTTTCGTCCATATGGTAAGCAATACAAATTTTTGAAGAAAGCCGAGGTTAGGCTTATGAAAAACTTTTTACGATTTGTTTATTTACAAGCAATTTCTTGTGTTTTTCCGGTAATCATATTTGCCGCTCTTGCCTTTTCGAAATATGTAAATACTCCATTTTTACCAAGATATGATTTAATTTTAATTATTTGTATTGCAGCCCAAGTCTTCATGCTTGTCTCTAAATTAGAAACAATCGATGAGTTCAAAGTCATATGTTTATTTCATGTAATAGGTCTAGCACTGGAATTATATAAGGTCCATATGGGTTCTTGGAGTTATCCAGAGGCAGCATATAGTAAGATTTTTGGTGTCCCGCTATATAGTGGTTTCATGTATGCGAGCGTCGCGAGTTACATTTGTCAAAGCTGGCGTCATTTAGATTTGCATATTTATCATTGGCCAAGGTCCTTTTGGGCAGTCGGTATAAGCATTCTTATTTATCTTAATTTCTTTGCTCATCACTTTACCTATGACATTCGCTGGTGGTTGAAGGGGCTACTCTTTATTATTTTCTTACGAACGATCGTCACTTTTCAAATCAACGATAAAATCTATAAAATGCCTATGATTCTCTCCTTCATTTTAATTGGTTTCTTTATTTGGATTGCTGAAAATATCACTACATTCTTTGGGGCATGGCAATATCCAAACCAAGAAGCTACATGGTCCCTTGTCCACATTGGAAAAATCAGCTCCTGGTTTTTACTTGTCATTATAAGCGTCATTATCGTGGCACAATTGAAGAGGGTGAAAAGTTCTGCGGAACTTGTTAAGTAGAATGAGCGTTTCGCATTTTTACTCAAAAAAACACCGCCATCAGTTGGCGGTGTTTGAAACTGTAGACAAACTCAATTTTGGGTGCATAAAGTTGTATGTTAAATTCGGCAAGGACCACCACTTCGCTTTCCTTGGGCTTGGCTTCAGCCTCCTCGTCACTGCGTTCCTGCGGGGTCTTCTGCTCAAGCTGTTCCCAAAGGAGTCTTCGTAGTGGTCCTTGCCTTATAAACAATTTAATATAGATATCTACTATCTTTACTTTTAATTAGATAAAGAAACCTCTTTAGAAATATTTTTCATTATTCATAGCCGTTTATAAAAATACTTTTGTCGTCAAGCAGAAACACCGCCATCAGTTGGCGGTGTTTCATTTTAGTCCACTACAAAATATCTAGCATCTGGATGTGCAAATACGATGGCAGAGACCGATGCTTCTGGCTCCATCATGAATTCTTCGGTTAATTGCACACCGATGTCCTCTGGTTTAAGCAGTCCAAACAATTTTGCTTGGTCTTCTAAATTTGGACAAGCTGGGTAGCCGAATGAAAATCGTTGGCCTTGGTATTTCGCTGCGAATCGGTCGCGCATTGTGAAATCAGTTGCATCCGGGAAGCCCCATTGATCTCGGATTTCCTGGTGAATCCGTTCAGCAAACCCTTCTGCCAGTTCAAGAGCAGTTGCCTGCAATGCATGACTTTCTAGAAACTTTCCTTGTTCTTTCAGTATATTAGCTGCTCCACGAACGCCGTGTCCTGCAGTAACAAGCATAAATGCAACATAATCCATTTCTCCACTTTCTACGGATTTTAAATAGTCCGCTAAACAAAGATATGGTTCGACAGATTGACGCGGGAAAGTATATCGTTCTATTTCTGTTTTGCTATCAGTTGGATCATAGATCACTACATCGTCTCCATCCGATTGAGCAGGGAAAAATTGATACATACCAGATGGTTTTAGAATGCCAGCTCCTAGAAACTCGGTTACTAGTTCATGTAATTCCACCGCACGTTCGTCGCCTTGTTCCAATAATTTATCACTATACCCTTTTAAGCCTAAATGATGGCCGATAAGTGTCCGCATATTAACGTATGGATATAAGTGAGATACAGAATAGTCTTTCAAAACGTGACGACGTAAGTCTTTTGGCTTGTATACTTGAACATCTTCACGTACTGTTTTAACTGGTTTCGTTAACACGGCTACAGCTTGTTTGGAAGCTCGAGCTGCTTCTGCTACTTTCCGCTTTTCTTGTTGAGTTATTAATTCTTCTAGCAAAACAGATTTATCTTCCTCACTTTGTAGACGGTTTGCGAGATCTAAACCTTGCATCGCGTCTTTTGCATAAAGGACTGGCCCATCGTACTCAGCGGAAATTTTTGTCTCTGTAAATCGTCGAGATAACGCTGCTCCACCTACAAGCATTGGAACTTCAATACCTGCTTCTTTAAAGTCTTGTGCGGTAATGACCATTTGTTGAGCTGACTTTACGAGAAGACCTGATAAACCTACGATATCTGGCTTTTCTTTTCGAATAACTTCTATTAAAGTGGCAGGTGTTACTTTTATTCCAACGTCAATTACTTTATAACCGTTATTACTTAAAATAATATCGACCAAGTTTTTCCCAATGTCATGTACGTCACCTTTTACAGTCGCAAGAACAATTTTCCCTTTACCAGAGTCATCTTCCTTCTTTTCCATGAACTGTTCCAGATAAGCAACAGACGCTTTCATTACACCAGCACTTTGGAGAACTTCCGCAACAATTAATTGATTGTCATTAAAAAGTCTCCCTACTTCGGACATACCTTCCATCAGTGGTCCGTTTATAACATCTAAGGGGTTGTCATACATTTTAAGTGCCTCTTCCAAATCTGGAATAAGCCCTTCTTTCGTACCTTCCACAATATAATAAGCAAGACGTTCGGGTACCGTTTTCGGGATATCCTCTTCGGTTTTTTCTTTCTTTTTGTCTCGATAAAAGTCAGTAAAATCAGCTAATGTTTTATCAGTTGTTGTAAATAAAAGCTCGTTGGCCATCGCAATTTCCTGTTCAGGAATAGATGCATATCGCTCTAGCTTTTCCGTGTTTACAATCGCATAATCAAGACCTGCTTGTGTGCAGTGATACAAATAAACAGCATTGAGAACTTCTCTCCCTACTGGTGGAAGACCAAACGACACGTTACTTACTCCTAAAATAGTTAAGGAACGAGGCATCTTTTCTTTAATTAATCGAATTCCTTCAATTGTTTCCACTGCTGAGCCAATATATTGCTGATCTCCTGTACCTACCGGGAAAACGAGCGGATCAAAAATAATATCTTCAGGCGCAAGTCCCCATTTATTTACGAGCAAATCATACGAACGTTCCGCAATTTCCAGCTTCCGTTCACGGGTAACCGCCATTCCCACTTCATCAATCGTTCCTACTACTACAGCTGCTCCATATTTTTTGACAAGCGGCATAACTGCGTCAAATCGTTCTTCGCCATCTTCTAAATTGATGGAGTTGATGATTGTTTTACCTTGCGAATATTTCAATGCCTCTTCAATGACATTTTCATCCGTCGAATCAATGACAAGCGGCACTTTCACTTTTTTCACAACTTCCTTCATGAAGTTGGTCATATCAGCTAATTCATCTCTGTCAGGGTTAGCAAGACAAATATCGATAACGTGAGCGCCACCTTTTACTTGTGCACGCGCAATTTCTGAAGCTTCTTCAAATTTTTCATCCACAATAAGTCTTTTAAATTTTCGTGACCCAATCACATTTGTTCTTTCACCTATTAGGAGTGGACGCATTGTTTCGTCATATAGTAACGGTTCAATCCCTGAAACCACATGACCATGGCCTGTTTCAGCTGGCTTCCGAGGTGCAATATCTTTTACCGCTTCGCGAACTGCTTGAATATGGGCAGGAGTAGTTCCACAACATCCACCTACTACATTTAGCCATCCTTTTTCTGCAAAACCCTTTAACTTTTTCGATAACGATTCAGGTGATTCATGGTAATGTCCTTCTTCATCCGGTAAGCCTGCATTTGGGTAACAGCTAACATAGCCAACTGATAACTCCGAAAGGGAGCGAATATGATCTGTCATAAATTCTGGCCCAGTTGCACAGTTAAGCCCCACAGAGAGTGGTTTAATATGTTCAATCGAAATATAAAACGCTTCAATACTTTGACCCGCAAGCGTCGTTCCCATAGGCTCGATTGTTCCAGAAATCATTATAGGAAGGTCCTTACCCGTTTCTGTAAATGCTTGCTTTATTCCAATGGTTGCAGCCTTTACGTTTAGCATATCCTGACTTGTTTCCAACAGGATAACATCGGAGCCACCTTCGACCAATGCCTTTGCTTGTATGTAAAAGTCATTTGTTAACTCATCGAAGGTTATTCCACCTGTAACAGACAATGTCTTTGTTGTCGGTCCAATTGCACCAGCCACAAATCTCGGCCAGTCGGGAGTAGATAATTCAATTGCAACCTTCTTCGCAAGCTGTACTGCACGTATATTAATTTCATGCGCTTGGTCACCAAGATCATATTCATTCAATACGACAGGTGTGCCACCAAATGTATTCGTGCAGATGATATCTGCTCCGGCTTCTAGATATTCCCGATGAATTTGTTCAATAACAGTTGGTTTGACAACGTTTAAATACTCGTTACACCCCTCGTATTCTTCCCCACCAAAATCTTCTGGAGTGAGATTCGCATTTTGGATCATCGTCCCCATTGCGCCATCAATAATAAGAATTCTTTTTTGAAGTTCCTGTTCAATTAGATGCTTTGACATAGCTGTTTTCTCTCGCTTTCTTTGCGTCAATCTCTTTAATATGGCGAATTAATTCTAGTGACATATCTACTCGGAAAAACGGGGTAATAATGTAAATACCATTAAATAATTCCGCAGCAGTGTCAATAAGCTCTTTAGCAATTTGTATACCTTCCGCAGTAGAGCGCTCTTTATCTTCTCCACAAGCACGCATACGTTCTAGTACTTCGTCTGATAATTTAATACCTGGCACTTCATTGTGCAGGAATTCGGAATTACGACTATTTGTCAGTGGCATAATCCCAAGGAAAATTGGGGTTGATAAATGTTTTGTCGCTTCATATATTTCTTCAATTTTTTCTTTCGAATAAACAGGTTGGGTAATGAAATAATCAGCTCCACACTCGATTTTCTTCTCTAATCGTTTTACTGCGCGATCGAGTACCCGAACATTTGGATTAAAGGCAGCTGCCACAGAGAAATTGGCTTTTTTTCGAAGCGATTTTCCTGAGAATGAAATACCTTCATTTAGCTGTTTAATTAATTGTAGTAACTCTAAGCTTGATACATCATAAACACTTGTTGCACCTGGAAAATCTCCAATTTTAGTTGGATCTCCGGTAACAGCCAATATATCATGAATTCCAAGTGCATCGAGACCCATTAAATGTGATTGCAAGCCAATTAAATTCCGGTCACGACAAGTAATATGAGCCAGTGGACGAATATTGTTTTGTAATTTTAACATCGAGCCCATCGCCATATTGCTAATACGAGGAGAAGCAAGTGAGTTATCTGCCATCGTCACTGCATCAATTCCAGCTGCATTGAGCTGTTCTGCGCCTTCCATAAAAGTGGTTGTATCTAAATGGCGTGGCGTATCCAGTTCCACGATGATTGTTCTTTCGGTTTTTGCTTTTTCATGAAGCGGCTGATTAATAGTTGGTTCTGCTTCTTGAATGATTATCGGCTTTCTAGGTGTTACGATTTTATCTGTAATTGGAGGTAGGGTTCCAATTCTTTTTTTCACGGCTTCAATATGTTTTGGTGTTGTACCACAGCAACCGCCTATTAATCGAACTCCTGCTTCACGGAGGTATAGAGCAGCTTTTCCAAAATAATCTGCCTCAGATTCGTAAACTATACGACCATCCTCCACATCGAGTAAACTCGCATTAGGATAAGCCGAAAGAAATGCTTTTTCAGGTAAAGTAACACCTTCGAACGCTTGAATCGTATGATGAGGACCAAGTCGGCAATTGACACCTACAATATTTGCCCCTAATGCTTCAAGATGATGTAATGCGTCATTTAGCGATATACCGTTTTGCAAGATGCCTGGATCATGCATCGATACTTGCGCAATAATCGGTGTATCCGTCAACTTTCGTAGATGCGTAATCGTTGCTGAAAGCTCCTCAAAATCATAGTAAGTTTCTAATAATAATCCATCCGGATTTCCTGATAGTAGTTGGGTGGCTTGTTGATTGACCGTCGCAATAATTTCATCAATGGTCGCATCACTCTTTCGAATACCGCGAATTCCACCAATCGTACCAAGTACGAATTGTCCAGCTGGCGCAGCTACTCTTTTTGCGATTTGAATCGCCGCTTCATTGATTTCTTTCATTTGATTCTCTAGTCCGTATCGTGCCAATTTGATCGCGTTCGCACCATACGTATTCGTCTGAATAATATCCGCACCTGCAACTATATAGTCCTGGTGAATCTTCTCAATGATCTCTGGCTTCTGGATATTTAGTTCCTCATTACAATAATCGATTCCATATGAATAAAGCAGTGTCCCCATCGCTCCATCAGCAGTCAACACATTCGTTTGAAGCTTCTCTAATAAACCCATTCGCAATCATCCTCTCTCAAATAAAAAAAGCCTTCCATGAAAAGAAGGCTTTACGAGTATGTAAAATTCGTCCCTTCTCATCTATCAGACACTTAAGCATCTGCTGGAATTAGCACCTGACCAAACGGCTGGTTGCTGAAGCTTCAAAGGGCCAGTCCCTCAGCTTCTCTTGATAAGAATTCAGTATTCAATTTTTAAGTTAGACTTATCGTACCTTTATTCAACTAAAGCGTCAAGACGTAGATTGAATTTTCTACATATTTAGAGTGTTTTTATTATCCGATTTTTGGTGATTATTATCCGATTTTCTTGAGTTATTATCCGATAATCCCGACTTATTATCCGATTATCACACTTTATCATCCGATTCATCAATTTATGACCAATTCCACTTATAAATTGTGTTGCGTTTAGATGAGCCCTCTCTCGTTAGCCCCATAGAATTTAATATGCGGGATGCGGCCTGAAAAGAATCCAATCTGAGAAAATATCTACATTGCCGATTATTAATACTATCCCCAATTAGCATAAACCACTCACGAATCGCCTTCTCATGCGCCAAGCGATCTACGTGGCCACACCGAAAACAGTTCCAACCGTTTTTCTTTTTAACCATCCCATGCGTCTCACACTTTTCACAAAAGACCCCTGTCAGCAATTCATGTGGATTAATGCCCCAGCGACCGCACATTGGAAATGGCAAGTATGTTTGATGACTGGCAATTATTTTCTCAGCCACCTCGCGTATTTCATCTACTGTTAAATACACATTTTCCCGAACCATATTCCGCAAAAATACTGGAATCGTCGAATGAAGAACCGCGGGATATTTTACCGAAGGCTCTACAACCTTCACCCTTGAATTCGTCAACACGATTACACCATACACAGGAATTTTCACTCCTTGCAATCTCAGCCAATCTTCGAGCAAATATATATTTCGTTCAATCTGAACCTCTGGACTCTCAAACACATCCACTTTTCCCTCTTCATTCTCTCGCATAAGCTGAGAAGGATTCTGCTTAAAACGTAAACTACCACCAATATTTTTACTCTCCAAAACCACAGCAAAGTACTGAGTTAGAAATACTGTATCTATTTGAAATTTCCCGTACGATTCTAAACTCACATCATGTAGCACCACATACTCAAATGGAAATGAATACTTCTGAAACACCCAATCCATTCGTACCTCTCCATATACGCCTGCCTTTGCCATTTGCATTTTCGAATGAATCAACTCCTTCATCTCGTGTGTATCTGGCAACCTTCTATTCAATATCTGTAGACCAATAATGCTATGTTCATGCGAACGCGTTTTGACTATCATTTTAACACCCCCAATCGCATCGTATCACATATACAAAACATGTAAATTTCACTAAAACAGCAACAATTTCATTCCTACAATTAAAAGAGGACCAAAATCGAATTTTGGTCCAAAAGTTACTTCTTAAATTAAATTCTAGCTGCAATCATTTCCGCCGTTTCCTTACCATTTTTAATACATGCACCAATTCCAACTCCATAATAGGAGCATCCAGCAAGCAATACATTCGGAAGCATAGATTCTAATTTCTGATTCAATGACTTTATCGCTTCGCCATGCTCTAAATGATAATTTGGCATTTGTTCATTCCATTTAGTTACCTCTACTACTTTAGGTTTGCCGTTAAGCTTCAGGCTCTTATCAATATCTTGTAAAGCTACTTCCACCAACTCTTCCTCACTCATATGCTTCATACTCTCGAACGCTTGATTGGTGCTTTTGTAAAACATTCGAACGAGCAAGTTTCCACTCGAAGATGTATGCTTCCATTTCCGGCTCGTCCATGTGCATGCATTACATTTCACGTCACTATTTTCCGAAACAATAAAACCAGTACCATCAGCAGGTAACTGCTCATCGAGAATATCAAAACCAAGATAAATACTAATTAATGATGAATTCTTCAATTTATTAAAATCCACATCTAAGTCTTTATCTTGCAGTATGTTCTGCGTCACATTATGCGGAGTCGTTAGTACTACAAAATCAGCTTCAATAGTTTCTCCATTTGCCAATAAAACATCATAACCCGCTTCTGTTTTCATAACTTTCTCTGTATGTACTCCCTTTATAATAGTACATTCGCTCAATTCTTCCTCCAAGCGATTGATTAATGCAGAAAGACCCCCTTTAAAGGAGATGAATTTTTTATTTGCCGCTGCTTCGAACTTTTCTTTATGAGCTCCTAACCCTTTAATGATGCTGCCGTACTCGTTTTTATAGTCAATCAAATAAGGTAGTGTGGAAGCTATAGTGAGATCCTCTAGTTTCCCCGAATAAACTCCAGACAACACGGGTGCTATTTGTTTCTCCACTAACTCTTTCCCTAAAAAATGCTCAAGAAATGTACCAACCGAACTCTCTTTCGTAAAGCTTTCATTAGGAAAATCAAAATCTTTCAATGCCTCTTCTTTACCCTCATCCGACACTAACGTACTACTCTCCAAAGACTCCTCACTTGTTGGAATTCCGAATACCGTATCAGCTGGAATTGCATGAAGCTCATTATTCGTGTAAATATACGAAATACCAGTTTCATTATAAACAAGCTTGTCTTGTAATTTTAACTCCTCAACAAAAGGCATTACCCCTTCATTTCGGGCAACGATTGAATCAGCGCCTGTTTCCATGATAAAGCTATCATTTTTTACAGAATGAATTTTACCGCCTAAATATTCATTCGCTTCCACAAGAATCAAATCCACATTTAATGCTTTTTCTATTTTAAGTCTTTGTAAATAATGCAACGTAGAAAGTCCTGTAATTCCTCCACCAACCACAACTACTCTTTTCAAAATATTCACTCCTAGTTCGAAATTACTCGTACTCCTAGTATAATCTCTTTTCAAAACAACTGGTATGACTAACCTCACTATTCTTCCACTATTCCATTAAAAGTTTACCTTTTCGTCAAAATTAATATAAATAGTACTAACTACTAATATCAGGTGATAAAATAGTTTTGAATGGAGGTTTTATTATGTTAGAAACAGCAAAAGTAATGAATATTATTAGACATCGCTATCCTTTTCTTTTAGTTGATACAATATTGGAGGTGGAAGAAGGAAGAAAAGCAATAGGTATTAAAAATATCACTGCAAATGAAGAATTTTTCAATGGCCACTTTCCAAATTATCCAGTAATGCCAGGAGTGTTAATAGTAGAGGCTTTAGCACAAGTAAGTGCAATAGTCATGCTAACGAAAGAAGGAAATGAAGGAAGATTAGGGCTTTTAGCAGGCATTGATAATTGCCGCTTTAAAAAGCAAGTAAAAACTGGAGACCAGCTTAGATTGGAAGTAGAAATTACTCGATTAAAAGGTCCCATTGGCAAGGGAAAAGGAATTGCTACAGTCGATGGTGAATTAGTATGTGAAACAGAGTTAATCTTTGCATTCGGTAATTAAGTAGTTGTAAAAGGGGAAATTTATTTGAACGAATATTACGGAGAGCTTTGCACACAAATTTACGAGAGTGATAAGTCTTATGCTGACGGGAAAGAACTCGAATTTTATCTTTCATTTGTGAAGGATAAAAACATGAAAGTATTAGAACCAATGTGTGGTAATGGTAGAATGCTACTTCCTTTTCTGCAAAAAGGGATCGATATAGAAGGATTTGATATCTCAGAAGAAATGCTGAAAGTTTGTAAGGAAAAAGGTAGAAAGTTAAATCTGAATCCTCCAGTATCTCTTGGAAAAATAGAGGTATTTGAAAGTCCTAACAAATATGATTTAATCATCATTCCTTTTGGTTCGTTTTCCCTTCTGCCTGATTATTTAGTAGCCGATAGTCTTGCAAATATGAAATCTATTTTAAAAGAAGACGGCAGATTACTTTTAACGATCATGACAAAAAGTGGTGAAATAAAAGGAATACCTGAATGGAAGGAAACGAATCGCAAAAAATTTAACAATGGAGTTATAGTTGAATATAAGAAATCACATTATGATCAGGAAAATAAGTTATTAATTAATAAGTTGAAATACCAATTAGTAAAAGATGCACAGATAGAAAAAACAGAGCTAATGGATTTCCCAATTCGTCTTTACAAACCTGGGGAATTTGAAGATATTCTTATGTCGAACGGATTTAATCAAATTGTTCTTCACGAAGTAAAGGACGGCTATGGATTAGGAAGCCCTTTTCATGTATATGAGTGTGTTTAAAAAACACACTCTAGCTTTTATAAATATCGTTTGATGACAGCCAATCTAATAATTGATGATACGGATAATAGGTAGTACCGTTTAACTCTACTTTTGGTGCATCGGGATATTTTCTAAGTAATTCCTGTATTTCTTCCTTACTCAATCCAAGGTACACTGGTAAATCTTTTTCCCTAATGAGAGTGGGGTATCCAGAAGAACTTCCTTTCGGGTTGTTAAAGTTCTTTAATCCATCGCCTATAAAATAACCCATCGCCGCAAGGCCAATACCTAGCCAGAAAAAACTTATATCCATTCTTTATTACCTCCTTCAAAAATCTATAAATGTCATACGAAGGGATAAGAGTTAAGTTTCATTAATATATTAATATTAGTAGAGAATGAGAGGGGGAAGACAATTATTGGATGGTTAAAATTCGTGATAAAACAATTCCTAAGTGAGCCAATGTGGTTCAAGTTATTGATCTCTGTCACATTGCTAAGTACCATTATTTTTAGTAGTTCATTCTTTTCGTATAATGTTTATTATGAAAGCTTATCAAAGTTAGCTGCTGCTATCTTTTTTGGAGCTTACGGTTTTAAATTGAGAAGAAGTAAATTCAATTCTTTTATTCTATTCATTTTAGCAATTATATGTATATTTCTAGCGATATTCGCAATTTTGTAAAATCGAAAAGGATAGAGTATTTCTATCCTTCTCTTCATTAAACCTGTCTTAGCACTGCACGCAATGGACTGCCATCTGCCCCAACAATCTTAAGAGGTAAGGCAATCAATTCATAATCCCCTGGGATGACCTCTTGTAAAAATAAATTTTCTAAAATATGAACACCGTGTCGATAAAGTGCATGGTGCGCTGGTAATTCTTTATCGTCCAATGCATCTACTGAAGGACGGTCAACGCCAATTAAGAAAATTCCTTTCTCCTGCAAAAATGCGGCAATATCCTCTTTTAATACCGAAATCTTAGTTGGGAATTGCTCCACATTAACATGTTGGATGGTTTTTAAAAGTAAGCGTTCCGCCCCTTCTAGCTCAAATGATCGCAATTCATCTCGACCAATTGATTCCAATCCAGAGACATCAATTACTTTAGCTCGACCAATATAAATATTGATGTCTAACTGCTCAATCGTTGCTCCGTCATTGTCAAAGTGAAATGGTGCATCCGCATGTGTCCCGGTATGTACACTAGTTGTAAAACGACCAATATTAACTGAACCGGTCTGTTCTTTCGAATAAGCTAGTTCAAAATGAAAAGGTGTATCACCAGGCCAAGTACCAATTTTATTTGAAAACGACTGTGAGATGTCTATCCACCGTTTCTCCATTAACATCCCCCCTTATAAACTTGTTCTTAAATCCCAGAGCTCTGGGAAAAAACGATGATCCAACACTTTACGTAAATAATTTACTCCCGAAGATCCGCCCGTTCCAGTTTTAAAACCAATAATACGTTCGACAGTTTTCATATGGCGGAAACGCCATTGCTGGAGCCAATCCTCCACATCTACGAGTTTTTCTGCTAGTTGGTACAAATCCCAATACTGATCCACGTTTTGATAGACTTCTTTCCATGCCTCTGCGACTGTCTCGTCACCTCCATATGTAACGGAATAATCTCGATTCACAGTGGTCGGGTTCAATTTAAACCCTGCTTTGGCTAATGCTTGAATTGCTACATCATAAATGCTTGGTGCATGATATGCTTTTTCGAGCTCTTCGTATAATCGTGAATCCTTCTCATAAATCTTAAGAATAAACTTTGTTTTATAACCGAGGGCAAATTCAATTTGTCGGTATTGAAAGGATTGAAAGCCAGATGATTTGCCAAGTTTATCGCGAAACTCTAAATACTCTGCTGGAGTTAATGTTGAGAGTACATCCCAAGCTTGAATAATCTGTGTTTGGATTTTTGTCACACGGGCTAGCATTTTAAAAGCAGCTTGCATTTTGTCTTCTTGGATCGCTTGAATAGCACTAGTCAATTCATGCAAGATTAACTTCATCCAAAGCTCACTTACTTGATGAATAATGATAAATAACATTTCATCATGATGACCTGACAAGCGTTTTTGACTAGATAAAATATTATCAAGTTGCAAATAATCCCCATAGGTCATATCATCATGAAAATCCGTATGAATCCCTTTTTCATCTTTCAGCTTTTCATGCAGCTTCGAAATATCCTCCGACATATAAGCCCTCCTTTTTATGCAACCACATCTCGCTTGTTTTCGTATTTTTTATACGTTTCTTCTGTCATAATCTTTTTCAAAATCTGCACAGTATTCCACACATCTTCAAATGAGTTATACAATGCAACAGGTGCCAAACGGATGCCATTTGGCGAGCGAAAATCAGGAATAACTTGGTGTTCCTTCAATGCCTTGCAAATGCGAGCAGCCTCTTCATGAACAAGATAAATATGTCCTCCCCGCTCCTCATGGTCAACTGGATTGGCAATTTTAAAATGAAAATCCCTCAACTCTTCCTTTATTAAATACATCATGTAGTCTGTTAACTTTAATGATTTCTCACGAATAGCTTCAATGCCCACCTCCGCAAACATTTGTAACGAACCATATAATGGCGCAGCACTTAATATATTCGGCGTACCGATTTGATATGCACCTGCATCTGGTGCTGGTGACATTTCAGTTTCCAAGTCAAACTGCTTCTCTTTATGAGACCCGAACCAACCAGCGAGTCCAGGCTTTTGTCCAAAATGCTTCCGATTGACGAATAATCCACCAACTGCACCAGGACCTCCGTTAAGATGCTTATAATTACACCAAAATGCAAAATCTACGTTCCAATCATCCACATAGTGAGGGATGGACCCAATAGAATGACACAAATCAAATCCAATAATGATATTTCTTTCGTGCGCAGCTTTAGTAAGCGCTTTCAAATTTAATATTTGTCCACTCCGATACAGCACACTCGGTAACACGATTAGAGCTATATCGTCGGTCATCGATTCTATTATGTCTTCTTCTATTAGAGTATTCCCGTCACGGCTTTTTACGAACTTCATATGTTCTTCTGGGTTATATCCATGTAACAACAGCTGACTACTTATGGCGTACAAATCAGAAGGAAAGTTCAATTCATCCACCAATATTTTAGTCCGTTTTCCTTCGGGGCGATAAAAACTTGCAACTAACTGATGTAAATTCGTAGTAGTTGAACCTGTAATCATAACTTCTTCTTTCATCGCACCAACAAGCGGTGCACACATCTCACTTAACGTTTCCGAAAAGTAATACCAAGGATGCTCACCTTGTGTCCACCCATCAATCCCGTATTTCTTCCATGAATCAAGTATCGATAAAAGTGACAGCTCCGCTCTTTTAGACAATAACCCCAAAGAATTCCCATCCATATACATGATATCTGGCAGCAAATAAAATTCATCTCGATAGCGATTTAAAATATCCTGATTATCTAATTTCTTCGCATAATGCAATGCAATATCCATTCGATGAAGCACCTTCCCTTATCTAAATTTTCTTTCTATTTAAATAAATCATAGGCATTAAGATAAGTAGTGTCAATGAAACAAGACATAATCTTTCAACGCGGTCTAATATGTAAAAATTTATGTAGGTATAATTTTTTATCCGATATCCTTTGTACATAATGAATCCTTGCATCTTCTAATTCTTTACACTTTTCATTATAGAGAAAAGGTGTAAATTGTATGTTTCAGAAAAGGTTTTTGTGGAAAAATAAAGCTATAGGGAATGTAATACTAGTTTTAACACATACTTTATATATTGTTTCAACTAGTCCTGAAATTTAAGTCAAAGAGAGGAGTTCAAAATAATGAGTTTAACTCCTAAACAAAGGATTGAATTACATGGTTTTAACAACCTGACAAAAACCTTAAGTTTTAATATGTACGATATTTGCTACACAAGAACGAAAGAAGAACGAGAGGCTTATATTGACTATATCGATGAACAATATAATGCGGAACGTTTAACTAAAATATTAACCAAAGTGTCGGATATTATTGAGGCAAATATTTTAAATATTGCACAGCAAGATTATGAACCACAGGGAGCAAGTGTAACCATTTTGGTTTCGGAAGGACCTGTTGATGATTCTCCAGTCGATTCATTTAAAGAATCACCAGGCCCGCTACCTGAAACATTAGTTGGCCATCTAGATAAAAGTCATATAACCGTACATACTTATCCTGAATATCACCCGGATGAAGGGATTAGTACATTCCGTGCGGATATTGATATTTCCACCTGTGGAGAAATTTCTCCTTTGAAAGCGTTGAATTATTTGATTCATTCATTTGAGACAGATGTTATGGTAATGGATTATCGTGTACGAGGCTTTACTAGAGATGTAACGGGTCATAAGTTATTTATCGATCATGACATTAATTCCATTCAAAACTATATTCCGATTGGCTTACAAGAGTATTATCAAATGATCGATGTAAATGTATACCAGGAAAATATTTTTCATACAAAATGTAAACTCAAAAAGTTTGATTTAAACAACTACCTATTCGGTTATACAGAAGACGAGTTAACCGATGAAGAAAAAATATCCATTACGAAGAAGTTAAAAACAGAAATGGATGAGATTTTTTACGCTAAAAACATGGCAAGAGAAGAATAAATGTGTAGGACCAAATTTTTGGTCCTTTTTTATTTGCTTCAATTATTTATCATTGATTAAGAATGGAAATAAACCAAAAAAATAACTACCAGCTTTCCTGTATTACGTTTAATAGCACATTCGTTAATCCAGCTAATGAGATTACCGATGCTAAATGACTTGCTCTCTATTTCAACAGAAGTAAGAAGGTCTTGGATACTTTACTTTATACAGCGAGTAATTGTTTTTCTAGTTGTATAAGCAGGAAGTAATAATAAAAAATTTTTGCATCATATGTAAAATATAGTATACATATTGTAAAGTAAACAATACACTACGTATAAGAAGTTTTACTTTTTAAAATTTTCAGTAATAAGGAGGAGTGTTAATGTCCTATCAAGAAAAGAAAAATATCGTCTCTTTAATTAGCACTTTATTAATTTTTTCGCTCTATTCCATGTATGTGTTTCATATGTACCAAGAAGGAAAGTTTCATACAACAGATGTTTTCAGTTTTTGGGGTACCTTCATCGTCATTTTGATCGCAGTATCAATCGCAGTAAAAATCATCATTTATATAATTTTCAATATCATCTATCGAATAACTACGAATGAAAAAGAGCCTGCTTTTTCTGATGAACTAGACAAATTAATAAAACTGAAAGCGACAACAATCTCTCATTATGTGTTTGTAGGGGGCTTTTTTCTAGCAATGGGATCATTGGTCATGGATGTGTCACCGTATGTTATGTTCATAATACTTATCCTTTCAGGAGTTATCTCTGAAATAGTTGGACTGATCACGGAGATATATCTATATCGGAGAGGATTCTAAGATGGGAAAATGTTTAATTAATAATAACATTCGGAGCTTGCGTTTTAACCATGGTGAAATGACGCAACAACAACTAGCAGATAAAGTAGGCGTAACACGACAAACCATCTTTGCCATTGAAAAAGGGAATTACTCCCCTTCTTTGGAATTAGCTTTTCGTATTGCTTTTGTCTTCAACTTACCGTTGGAGGAAGTATTCTCTTTTGATTTAAAGAATAATAATCCGGAGGAATTGAATTGACTAATGGAATATTAGAAAAATCATTACTTTCTCATGCTAGATTAGCAGGATTTGGGTTACTTCAATTCTAGATGTTTTGGTAGCCTGGTCACTTTATGCTTTGTTAAAACAGGTAAATAAGAACTTTGCATTACTTGCTGCTTAGTTTAGGTTGATATTTTGTCTTTTATTTATAAGAAATAAAAACCTAAAAAAACCAGTACTCTCATAAAATTAAGAAAGGAGGAATAGTTATGAAGGCTATAATTTCTAACAAATATGGTTCACCTGACATTCTAAAATTAAAAGAGGTGGAAACGCCGATTCCGGACGATAATCAAGTTCTGGTAAAAGTTCATGCAGCATCCTTGAATTATGGAAACCTGGTTCTATTAAAAGGGGAACCGTTTCTTGCCCGCTTTGCGTTTGGTATTTTGAAACCAAAATACTCCATACCTGGAGGTGACATTGCAGGGCGGATAGAATCGGTTGGCAAAAATGTTAAGCAATTTAAACCAGGCGATGAAGTGTTTGGAGACCTATCCGGATGTGGTTGGGGAGCTTTCGCTGAGTATGTCGCAGTCCCTGAAGACGTATTAGTACTAAAACCGTCTAATCTTTCATTTGAGGAAGCTGCTGCAGTGCCTATGGCAGCGACCACCGCTCTTCAAAGTTTACGAAATAAAGGCAGTATTGAATCAGGACAAAAAGTTTTGATTAATGGTGCCTCTGGTGGTGTAGGGACTTTTGCTGTCCAGATTGCCAAATCATTTGGGGCTGAGGTAACTGGGGTATGCAGCACGAGAAATTTAAACATTGTAAAGTCAATTGGTGCAGACTATGTCATTGATTATACTAAGGAAGACTTCACCAAAAATACGCAACATTATGACCTAATTCTTGCTGTGAACGGGTATCAACCTATTTCAGCCTATAAACGTGCTCTTAGTCCGAATGGAAATTATGTTATGGTCGGAGGTTCCGGTGCCCAATTCACTCAAGCTATGGTTTTAGGACCTTTCTTTTCAATGACGGGAAGTAAAAAGATGGGTAGCTTTTTACAAAGAGCAAATCAAAAAGATTTGATTTTTATCAAAGATCTAATAGAGGCCGGTAAAGTTAAACCTGTAATTGAAAGAAGTTATAAGCTGAGTGAGGTTCCAGAGGCTTTCAGGTATTTTGAAGAAGGTCACAATCAAGGAAAAATAGTCATTACAATGTAATGAGGAGTCCAACCTCCTAGCAGCTGAAGCAAAATATTTACTGGCTGCAAGCTGCTTGAGGTTGAGATTCATAAACATAGTTTAAAAGATTATTTTTATTAATTATACTGCTGACTTGAAGAGGAATTACCTGTCGTTGCGGTGTCATACGCAATTAGCGTAACTCCAAGTTTTTCTTCCAGTTCATTCAGTTCCTGCAACTGCTCACGATCTAGTTCTGCAAATTTACTTTCGTTCATTTCACTATTCATCCTTTCTTTAAAAAATAGTTTATCCTGGATGAATTTGATTATACAAAAGTTATTTTTTCACCATCACTGAATGGTCTACTGTATCTATTTAAAAACAATACTGAAATTAAAAATGCTTATATTCTTTCAACATAGTCAATTATGTAAAAAATAGCACCCATAATAATAGTAATAAATCCAAAGATTCTTGCTCCACTTCCAGGATTTAATATAAAGGCAATTCCAAAAAAAATCATGGCAATTGCTATTCCTAAAAATCTTGTATGTATTCTACCATCTTTCTTGTTACTAAGTACTAAGGCACTCAATATACATAAAGCAATTCCATATAAATGCAATATAATATTGCCTATTTTTCCGAAAGAATTAATAGATAAACTCACGAAGAAAACACCAAATATAATTGTTATCACACCAATAAAAATTCTCATGCTACCTCCGATAAATTATTGTAGTGTTTAAAACAAAATAAAAGACCTGTCACAAAGACAGATCTCTCTTACTTTAAAACTTCCTCTCCAAGTCCTTTCGAGATAATAACCTCTTTCACCTTACTTAACAGTTCCTCCGCATCTTCCCCTTCAGCTGCAATAGTGACAATCGATCCTGTAGTAACGGACTGAGCCATCACCCCCATAATGGATTTTAAGTTTACCGATTTTCCATTATACGTAAGCTGTACCTCCGAATTAAAAGGTGTAACCGCTGAAACTAATAAAGTGGAAGGTCTAGCGTGTAAACCTTCAGGAGTAGTGATTTTAAATATTTTTTCCATTTATCAAGTCTCCTTTTCGAATACGATTTGACCTCTGCAAATTGTTAATTGAACATGTAAATCCTTGTTTAGAATTACTAAGTCTGCGTCTAAACCTTCCGCAATAGATCCTTTATTGGAAAGCTTTAATTGTTTCGCAGCATTTGTAGAAGACATGGAGACTAGCTCCATTAAAGAACAATTTGTGGCCTGTCGAAAATTACGAATTGCTTGATCCATCGTCAGCATACTGCCAGCTAATGCTCCGTTCGGAAGATGTGCTCCCTTCTCCGTTACACTTACCGTTTGTCCTCCTAAATCATAGCTTCCATTAGGCAAACCTTTTGCTCGCATAGCATCTGTGATTAGAATAATTCCGTAGCCTCCTTTTAATCGGTATGCCAACTTTACTGCATTCGGATGGCAATGAATAAAATCAACAATAAGCTCTGTTTTTATTTCATCCGTAATCAATACACTTCCTACCACTCCAGGTTCACGGTGGTGAAATGGGCGCATTTGATTATATAAATGAGTTGCTTGTTTTACACCTAGTTTTACCGCCTTTTCTACGTCTTCGGAAGATGCATCGGAATGTCCGATGGAAACAACGATACCCTGATTACTAATTGCCTCCACAAATTCAAAACCACCTGTTACTTCAGGAGCAATCGTAATTTGCTTGATACAGTTGTTACTTAGTTGCTGCCAATGATTAAACTGCTCAAGAGTGGGTTCTAAAATAAATTCCATCGGTTGTGCCCCAGCTCGTTTAGGAGAAATATATGGGCCTTCCACATGTATCCCGAGAACTTCAGCTTCATCTGCCCTACTTTCAAAACTTGCGATATTTGTCAGTGCAGTTTCTATCGCTTTAGTTGTTTGTGTCATCGTAGTAGGTAAAAAACTTGTGGTCCCTTCTTTTACTAACGAACGTGCCATCCCTCTTAGCGCTTCCTCTGTTGCGTCCATCGCATCAAAACCAGCGGACCCGTGAATATGCATATCTATAAAACCCGGAAATACAATCCACCCTTTAGAAGCTCCGTTTATATGAATATCTGCTTCGTTTGATAAACGTGTTCCTATTTTTTCAATCTTTCCATCACTAAGAAATAAGTCCGCAACTACTTCTTTATCATGATTTACGATTGTTACGTTGGAAATTAGTATAGTTTTTGGCATGATTCACTTCTCCTTAGTATTATTATGTATACCAATTATACTAAATGATTAGGAGAAAAAAGCTGTTTAATGAAGGAATAATCTCCTTTAAACAGCTTGAGTAAAGTTATCTATTCACGAATTTTATCTATCTCATCTGCTACAAATTGTACGCTTGTTCCGACGATTACTTGAATACTTGTTGGACCAACAACGTTGATACCATGAACACCAGTATCTTTTATTTTCTTTTGATCTACCAAAGCCATGTCTAATACTTCAACACGTAATCGAGTTGCACAGTAGTCAACAGAGGATACGTTTTCATCTCCACCCAAGCCATCGTATATAATAGATGCCAAGATGGAGAATTTACTACTAGATGAGCTATCAACGACTTCCTCTATTTCTTCGTCATCCTCTTCTCTACCTGGTGTTTTCAAGTCAAATTTCACAATTAAGAATCGGAACAAGAAATAGTAAATAACCGCAAAAACCAGTCCTTGAACAACTAACATTAAAGGTAAATTTGCAATTGGTATACGAAGACTCAAGAAAAAGTCAATAAATCCTGCACTAAATCCAAATCCGGCTGTCCACTGGAACGATGCTGCAATGAACAAGGACAGACCAGTTAACGCTGCATGCACTACATAAAGTGCTGGTGCCAAGAACATAAATGCAAATTCAATAGGTTCTGTAACACCTGTAAAAAAGGATGCAAAGCCCGCTGCAAGCATTAGGGAAGCCACTTGTTTTTTTCTTTTTGTCTTCGCCGTATGATACATCGCTAGGGCAGCCGCAGGTAAACCAAACATCATTATCGGGAAGAACCCAGCCTGGTACATCCCAGTTACACCTTTAACACCCGAACCATCCCAGAACTTCCCTATATCGTTAATACCAATCGTATCAAACCAAAATACTGCATTTAACGCATGATGCAAGCCAGTTGGTATTAAGAGACGATTAAAGAAGCCATATATACCTGCTCCAGTCGCTCCTAGGCTACTAATTGACTCACCAAACGAAACTAACCAGCCATATACTATTGGCCAAATAAAGAATAATGCTACAGAAACAACTAACATCGCTACCGCAGACACAATCGGAACAAGCCGCTTTCCACTAAAGAACGCTAAAAAATCAGGTAGTTTCACATGACTGAAGCGATTAAACATCGCGGCAGCTACAAGTCCAGAAATGATACCTATAAAGGCATTATCAATTTTCACAAAAGCCGAGTTTACATTAGCAGCATCTACACCTTGCAACAAAGCAACTGAATTAGTTGATAACATTGTCGTTACAACAAGAAAAGCAACTAAGCCACTTATTGCTGCAGAGCCGTCTCTTTCCTTCGCCATTCCAAATGCAACACCAACCGCAAATAGGATTGGAATATGATCAAGAATAGAAGCCCCTGCTTTAATTAGAAAAGCAGCTAATACATTTCCAGAACCCCAACCTGTAGGGTCAATCCAATAACCAATACCCATTAAAATTGCAGCTGCTGGCAATACAGCTACCGGTAGCATTAAAGAGCGTCCGAGCTTTTGAAGATATTTCATCATAATATGCCCATCCTCTTTTCATATTTTTAGGATAATAAAAGTATAAAAATAAAATGATTGCAGTCTACACATAATTATCATTTCTATCTTTAGCTTTGGCCCCTCCTTCTTTATTTAGGAAATGCAGTCATCAATAGTGTTTCACCGACAATACCTTCTTTTGAATCTTCGTATTGTATAACTCTTTCTGTACTATTAGTAATAACAATTGGAGTAACAATACTTTTGCCGTGTTCGCGTAGATAATCCCAATCAACTTCAACTAGTGGTTGCCCGACAGAAACAGATTCACCCTTTGTAACTAATACCGTAAAACCACTTCCTCTGAGTGAAACCGTCTCCAAACCAATATGAATCAATATCTCCGTTCCATTCTTTGAACGAAGACCGATTGCATGTTTGGTATCGGATAGAAGAACTACAGTACCTTCTATTGGAGAGTGAACCTTACCTCCAAATGGTATGATTGCAACCCCATTCCCCATCATTTTTTGATTAAAGACAGGATCTGGAACTTCTTCGATAGGAATTATTTTTCCATTTAGTGGTGCATAAATTAGTAGTTTTGATTTAAAAAATTTGGACAGCATTTGCATTGGCTCCTTTGTAATGAAGACTCAAAAAAATCGTATTCCTAATATATATTGTCTGGACTTGCTAAGCAGAACATAAAAAAGCATGGGGTAAATAGAAAAGAAAAAAATTCTTATCAATTTACCACCATACCTAAATATAGATTAAATCTTTTTTCATTCTGTTAAACGAATACGTAAATAATATGATACTAGTGAGAATAACCCTGTAACCTAGTTATAAAAAGTAGACTGGATAGAGTCAGTAAATTGAATAGTAAACCAAGTAGCTCTTAAAAATTATTAGTTCTTTTATTTAACGTCAGATTATTACTTTGTAAAATTGAATTTATATTACTTTTGATATTTAAATTTCCATTAATTCCCGTGACAAAAGCAGAAATAACTATCGTACAATTAGGTGAAACGAGATAGGAGGATATGAGTGGATAGTTTATTTTTAGTAATATCGATAGTTAGTCTTTTTGCAATTTTTATATTCGGAATAATTTCGTTAGTTTCGTTTATTAAGAAAAACGGGACAAAAGGTAAAAAAATGCTTATATTTAGTGGTATTTCTGTATTAGTTATGATTATTTCATTTTTTGCTTTTGGATTAACTACCGATACCACGACAACAGCCGAAACGGAAATTGCGGAAGAGGTAGAACCAGTTAAGGAAGAAACTGCAAAAGAGAAAGCAACACGTGAAGCAAAAGAAGCTGCAGAAAAAGCGGCTGCAGAAGAAAAAGCAAAACAAGAAGCTGAGGCACAGGCTAAAGACGAAGCTGAGCAGCTAGCAAAAGAAGAAGCAGAAGAAATAGCAAGACAAGAACAACTTGCAAAAGAAGCTGCAGAAAAGAAAGCAAATGCCCAAACAATCGAGTATGCTCAATTGAAAAAGAACCCAGACCGTTATAGCGATGAATACGTGAAATACACTGGTGAAATTGTACAAATATTAGAAGGCGACGGTATGACCAATATTCGATTGTCTGTAACAAAAGAATCATATGGTTATAGTTTTAATGATATTGTATTTGTCGAATATGAAGGCTATACAGATTTCGTTGATAATGATATTGTCACGATCTATGGAACAGTATATGGAGAATATACATATGAATCACAAGCAGGGTATAATATCTCTCTTCCTGGTATTATAGCTGATGAAGTACTACCTGCTGAATAAACCAATTTAATACAACAAAAGAAACCCTCCACCGTATATAGACGGTAGAGGGTTTCTAAATGTTTAATTACAAATTAGTAACGTATTTCATTTCTTTTTTCAGCTATTTCATGAGCTAGAAGAATGGTTGAAACAGCCAACTCTGCGTAAGTCACTTCTTGAGCAGGATTAAATTGATTTTTTTCAACTTTAAATAATCCCATAGTGTTTGCTAAAGCTACATATCCTATATACTCTTTTTGGACTTTCCCTGCATCTGCAAAATCTAATTTGTAGATATTACTATGTTTAGCAGCATGCTCAAGACCTAGTATTCTTATATACCAAGTTGATAGTTCTTCTCTTTTAATAGGAGAATCCACATCAAAGGTTTTACTATTTGGTTTAATTACACCCATACTAACTGCACGTTCAACTGCCGAATATAATGGATGTTTAGGATCAATATTTTCAAAAGTTTGTTTCATATTTTCGGTATTTTGGTTGTACATACCATCATAAAAATAAGTGATGGAATTTAATAATACTTTTAGAGCTTCCCCTTTTGAAATTGAAGCATCCCCGTTAAAGCTTTTAGCGTCCTTAACCTCTAGGACTTTTGCGCTAATGAGGTAATTTAACTCCTCTTCAGCCCACGGATGGGAAATAACAACAGGACTTCCCCCAATTTCTATGCTCTTCCATTCACCTGTATTAGCATCTAAATAGCTAAACATATCTTCATTAAATACCGGAACATATACGATGTCATAGTGATTTTTCTCTTTATCGTTTTCTTGTTTAACATAATTTAATTTTAAGCTTAGAGCGTTATTTAATTTAGTTAAAGCATCTTTTTCAGAGATGACTTTATCGACAGCTGGCCATTTTTCTATTTCTGAATAATTGATATATAAATTATTTAAAGAACCATCACCTGCAACACCAACTTGAATTTGATCTCCAATTACAAGAAGGCCATTTACAACTCTTGGGAATGAGAAATTATATGATTCAGACATTTCATCATAATAAGCTTCTTCTATTGGCATTGCATAATTATGGAGATAAGAAGGTATCATATCTTTTACATATTTAACTGCTTGAGCGAGAGCATCCTTTTGAGTGAGCTTGTTCTCAGCAGGCTTTTCTCCAAATTGTCTTGAGATGTCTCGATCAATATTGTAGTACTGAATGATTTCGCCAGTATCTTTATTAATTATTAAACCAGCTCCGTGACCGCCATTCCGATATTCGTACATATAGTCAACACTAATAACTGACTGACCATTACCATTATAATTTTCAACTTCATTTATCGATTGTATCGTTACTTTTATGTCGGCTGATTTAGATTTAATAAATTTTTCTGCAATTTTTTTAGCTTCTTCTAGAGTGACCCCATTATGTTTAGGTGGAAGCGGAGTGGATGAAATCTTTTCAACTTTAGTTTTAGACGGAACTTCTTCTGAGAAATCGTTAGCTGTCATCCATTTACCTGTTAACGCATGAACTCCTCGCACTTTAGTTGATGGTTGATATACAAGCTTCACACTTCTATCACCATTTCTATAATCATAATCAATTTGATATTGCAGATTAATAGATAAATTTTCTTTATATTTTTTTAGCAGCTCTTCTTTATCAATAATTTGTTTCGTATCATCAAATGTAGCAGCTTTTTGAGTATTTGATTTATAAAAGTTAGTCACTTCTCCATTACCAAGAACAGTCACATCTATCCTTTGATCAGAAATAGATACTGAATTTTTGGTGCGAGTAAAACTAAAATTATAGCGAATAGGCTCTGTTAATATTTGCTGAGGATAATAGTTATAAGGGTTTGCTTCTAATTGATACTCTCCATCACCAACAAACTTTTTCAAATATTCGTCTGCAATCTTTCTTGCTTCCTCTTTGGATACTTTAGCAGGAAACAGTGCCTCTTTTTCATTGGTTGGTTGGAAGTAAAAGTTCTCTAATTCTAAATTTTCTCCCACAAATCCAACGCTTCCATACGTATATTTTCCATCAATCTCTTTGTTAAAAGACAAATTATAACGTACTTCCTTATCTGTCGAATAATAATATCCACTACCCATGTGAAAATCATTATTGGATAAAAAATCATATTTATTAGGGAATAGTTCTTTAAATCTTTTGATTAAATCGTTTTTAGTAAAAACTTTTTCTGTTTCTGCTACTTGAATTTGAATTTGGGGTTGCTCATTTGCAAAAGTAGAAGCGCCCGCAACTGAGGTAAACATTCCTAAAGTTAAAGCTGAAGAAGTTAACACAATACCAAATTTCTTTAAATTAACCAAAATAATCCTCCTAAAATTGTAATAGTTAAAGTGTACACTAAATTCTGTAAATTGTGAACAATATTTTTCCATTTGGTAATTGTAAACAATTCTATAGAGTCTATGTTTAATTTAGGAGGAAAATACCTTTTTTCTTTATTTAATAAACTTCTAATTCATTTGTTGATTTTAGTATGATTTGTTTGGAGGATCACAAATATATTCAACTATTTACTTAATTGTAAAACTACTACTTAATAACCACATTCCTCATTCTTTGAAAAATACCTTCAAAAAATCGAGTAGAGGGAGAATAAGTTAACTTATTTTCGCCCCTCTCACAACACCGTACGTACGGTTCTCGTATACGGCGTTTCAATTTATATTACAGTGTGTACTTCTAAGTAACGTTCTAAAGCAGAG
>NZ_JBAWSY010000021.1:0-56154 GCF_037104765.1 Psychrobacillus mangrovi
AGCTCATTTTGTTTTGCTGGCATCATCATTAAATGATGTCAAAATTGTTTGCTATCTGACTAACCGAAGCTAGTCTATCAAGCTATATGTCTTAACGTTTTGCATGTTCAGTTTTCAATGTTCATGTTTATTATTTGTTTCGTTGTCGTTTTGGCGACTTTAATATCATACCAAATCTCAAGATCTATGTCAACAACTTTTTTATTTTATTTTCGATGTGAATCGGTAATAAAAATGACAACTTGATTACTATACCACCCTCTTCGAGTTATGGCAAGAGTTTTTAATAACTTTTTTAAAAAACATTTCTCTCCTATTCTTCATGCAAAAATTAAAAAGAGAGGCGCTACAAATAGTAGCACCTCTCCTTCATATAAATAGAGCATTTTAAACCGATTAATCTTTATGACGCATTGTTGGGAACAATAATACATCTCTAATAGAAGCAGAGTTAGTTAATAACATGATCAAGCGATCAATACCAATTCCTAGACCACCTGTTGGTGGCATACCATATTCTAATGCTTCTAAGAAGTCTTCGTCCATTTCATGTGCTTCGTCATTACCTGCTTCTTTTTCAGCTAATTGTGCTTCGAAGCGTTGACGTTGATCAATTGGGTCGTTTAGTTCTGTAAATGCATTTGCGTGCTCACGGCGAACGATGAACAATTCAAAACGATCTGTAAAACGACCATCCTCTGGATTTTTCTTCGCAAGCGGAGATACCTCTACAGGATGTCCATAGATAAATGTAGGTTGTACTAATGTTTCTTCTACTTTTTGTTCAAAGAATTCATTTAATACATGGCCCACTTCCATTGTAGGTTTTACATCAACACCATGTTCTTTTGCTAAAGCATGCGCTTCTTCTGTAGTCATTTCTTTCCAGAAGTCTACACCGGTAGTTTCTTTTACTGCATCTGCCATATGCCAACGTCTCCAGCCAGGAGCAAGGTTGATTTGATCCTCACCATATGTAACTGTAGTTGTCCCTAATACCTCTTGAGCAACATGAGAAACAAGATTCTCTGTTAAGTTCATGATATCTTGGTAATCAGCATATGCTTCATACAATTCAATCATTGTAAATTCTGGATTATGACGTGTTGAAACACCTTCATTTCTGAAAACACGACCAATTTCATATACTTTTTCTAACCCACCTACGATTAGACGTTTTAAATGTAATTCAATCGCAATACGCATGTATAATTCCATATCTAATGCATTATGATGCGTGATAAACGGACGAGCTGCTGCTCCACCAGCGATTGTATGTAACATTGGTGTTTCAACTTCCAAATAGCCTTGTCCATCTAAATAACGACGAATCGCTTGAATGATACGACTTCTTGCTATAAATGTATTTTTACTTTCTTCACTTGTCATTAAATCTAAATAACGTTGGCGATAGCGTTGCTCAACATCTTTTAAACCATGAAACTTTTCTGGCATAGGACGGAGAGATTTTGTTAAGAACGTGAATTCTACCGCTTTCACTGATAGTTCCCCTACTTGTGTACGGAATACATTCCCTCTTACTCCAACGATATCTCCTAAATCAGCTGTATTAAATAATTCATACGCCTCTTCTCCAATTGCATCTTTACGAACGTAAATTTGAATTTGACCACCCAAATCTTGAATGTGTGCAAATCCAGCTTTCCCTTTCCCTCTTTTAGTCATTATTCGTCCTGCAACTACTACTTCATGAGGTGTTTCTTCTAATTGTTCTTTCGTAAATTGATCATATTCAGCAATTACTTGATCACTTAAATGCGTACGCTCAAATTTACTTCCAAAAGGATCTAATCCTTTTTCTTGTATGGAAGTCATCTTTTGTCTTCTCACCAAAATTTGATCACTTAGTTCTTCTACATTAGACATGTTTGTCACTCCTCCACTACCTATTATCCGCAACTATCTTTTATTACGTTGAACTTATTGTACACAATTTCTGTACGCTGTTCACCTTTTTCCTTCACGAAAGAATATTTTTCATTTTTCAGATTATCTTTTATAACGGAAAGAGCCATCACAAGAAGTGATAGCCCCTCATTTTAATATTAAGCTAGAATAGAGTCAGCCTTATGTTCTGTTGATGCTTCTTCCGCAAAATAACGTAAGTAGTCCTTTAACTCTTGTGCGGATTCTGTTTGATTAATCACATTACGAGCTTTACCATTTCCACGAATATTCTTTAAGTACCAAGAAGCATGTTTACGCATTTCTCTTACTGCGATTCCTTCTCCTTTTAAAGCAGTTAAACGATCAAAATGTAATAAGCAAACATCGATTTTTTCTTGCACAGTTGGCTCTGGTTTAAGTTCCCCAGTCTCCAAGTATTCTACCGTGCGATAAATCATCCATGGGTCTCCTAGAGCTGCGCGTCCGATCATTACAGCATCTACACCAGTTTCATCTAGCATACGTTTTGCATCTTCTGGAGTATTTACATCACCGTTACCGATAACTGGTATATTTACAGCTTCCTTAGCTTGACGAATTAAATCCCAATTCGCATGCCCTTCATACATTTGTAAACGCGTACGACCATGAACGGCAACCGCTGCTCCGCCTGCGCGTTCTACAGCACGAACATTATCCACGATATAAATATGATCATCATCCCAACCAGTACGCATTTTTACGCTTACCGGTTTATTAACGTTGTCTACTACAGCGGATACCATCTCATAAATTTTTTCTGGATCAAGTAACCATCTTGCCCCTGCCTCACATTTAATAATTTTGTTTACAGGACATCCCATATTAATATCAATAATATCAGCCGAAGTATGTTGGTCTACATACTTTGCAGCTTCGACCAGTGTATCTTTTTCTCCACCAAAAATTTGAAGTGATAGTGGATTTTCTCTCTCATCTATATAAAGCATGCTCAAAGTCTTTTCGTTTTTATTAACGATTCCTTTGTCACTAATCATTTCTGCGTAAACTAGCCCTGCTCCAAATTCTTTAACAGTCAATCGGAATGCAGAGTTACAAATACCTGCCATTGGTGCTAACACGACACGGTTATCCATTTCAAAATTTCCAATTTTAAATGGTTTTGTTGATGCTTTTATCAAAATCATTCACCTGCCTTTGTTTCTCCTTTTAATTCTTCTAGCGGTATATCTAGCAAGGAAGCAATTTTTTCTAATTGCCGCTCACTCGGAACTCTTTTCCCTTGCTCAATTTGCCCGAGTATAGACACAGATATCTCCATTTCTTTCGCAAGTTCAACTTGATTCAATCTTTTTAAGCGTCGAAATGCACGAATGCGTCTACCCCATCGAACGTTTTCCATATATGAACGCCTTCTTTCTGAACTTGTGCAAGCTCCAATAAAGAAAGCTTTGTAAGAGGCTCAACTAAATCCGGATTTAACTCCACGAGAGGTACGAGCACGAAGCCTCTTTCCATCATCCTTGGATGCGGAATAATAAGGTCTTTCGTTTTCATGTTCTCTTCATTATACAACAAAATGTCAAGGTCTACAGTTCGAGGACCCCAACGAATTTCACGAGTACGTCCTAGCTCTGCCTCTATTTCATTGCATTTCTTTAATAATTCATGCGGTGTAATTAATGTCTCAAGCTCCACAACTATATTCAAAAATGCAGCTTGATCTACATAACCGACAGGATCTGTTTCGTAAACAGATGAAACTTGCACTACTTGGATACCTTCTGAATCATTTAGTAATTGAACAGATTTTCTAAGATAATCAAATCGATTTCCAATATTAGACCCTAAAGATAAATACGCTATATTCATAATGTACCTCTCGTAATATCAACTGATACAGAAGCATAGTGGCCAACAATCGGTGGATTAGGCTTTATAAGCTGAATACGACAGCCACTCACCTTCGATTCATAAACCGTTAATATACGAGAAGCAATAGTTTCAGCTACTGCCTCTATTAATAAATATGGCTTACCTTCTACTATTTCCTTACACAACTCAAATACCTCTGCATAATTTACCGTTTCATCTAAGTTATCGGTTTCACCAGCCTTTTTTAAATCACATGCTAATGAAATAGTTACACGAAAAATTTGACCAAGCTTAGTTTCTTCAGGTAACGCACCATGAAACCCATAAAATTCTAAATCATTGAGATGTATATAGTCCATAAATAATTAAGCCTCCTCAAATAGCGCCTTTCCTGTTAGCACATCCATCATTTTTGTCATACGAGCAATTTCTTTTACATCATGAACTCGTACCATATGGCAACCAAACTGCACACCATAACAAACGGTCGCCCCTGTTCCTTCCATTCGTTCGTTCACAGGAAGATTTAGTACATTTCCGATTAAACGTTTACGAGATGTTGCAAGTAAAACCGGATAACCCATATCTACTAATTCACCTAAATGCTGCATCATCCAAATATTTTGCGTTGTTGTTTTCCCAAAGCCAATACCTGGATCTAGCCATATATTTTCATCAGGCACTCCTGCTTCTTTTGCAATTTGAATACATTCTTCCAAGTCTTGTTTTGCTTCAGCCCAAAAGTCTGTATACTCTTCGTTATCTCTATTATGCATTAATATAATTGGAACACCTAGTTCTGCAGCAACCTTCGCCACTTTTGAATCTCTTTTTGCACCCCAAATATCATTAATAACATGTGCACCTGCGAGTACTGCAGCTCTAGCAACTTCCGACTTATATGTATCGATGGAAATGACAGCGTCTACTTCAGCACAAATGGCTTTTATGACTGGAACGACACGCGCTATTTCCTCTTCATCTGAAACCATGGTATATCCCGGCCTTGTGGATTCACCACCAATGTCAATTATCTTAGCGCCATCTGCAACCATTTGTTTTGCACGAGCAACCGCCGCTTCTACATTATTAAATTTTCCACCATCAGAAAAGGAATCAGGTGTAACATTTAATATCCCCATAACAATTGTTTCTTTACGAAAATCTAATGTAACGCCACCTGCTTCAAAAGGTTTAGCATTAAACTGTAAGTTCATATTTTTATCCTTCTTTCTTAATACACTCTACATACATGTCATGAAGCGTAGCATACACCGGTCCTTGATTACCTAAAAAATGCTTTTCGTTTAAATTTTTTATTGGCACAATCTCTTGCACAGCATTAGTAATAAATACTTCATCCGCTTCATTTAAGGTGTCTTCCTTATATAAACCTTCTTCTACTACTATTGGTGAATTTTTTATGATCCAATCACGTGTGACACCAGCTAATATTCCTGTTTCTAAAGAGGGGGTATATAACTTCCCATCTTTCACCCAAAATAAATTGGATGTAATTCCTTCTGCGATAAAACCTTCAGAATTTAGAAAAATACCCTCTATTGACGCAAGTGACGGAACCTCAAATCTTGCATGTATATTATTCGCATAATGATGAGATTTATGACGTATACCACTTTCCGGAGAATTTCTCACTGTTTGTAGCCAAACGGCAGACTTTTCTGTTCCTCTAGGGACATTGTGTAAAGGTTTTCTAAATAAAATGACAGTCGACCTCTCATAACTATTTGGCTGTAGACCAATGTCATGGACACCCGCAGAAACATTCAAACGAAAATAACCATCTGCCCCATTATTTTCTGCAGTTAAGGCTTCTACCGCTTGAATAATTATGTCATTTTCAAAAGGCATAGTAATACGAAAATCTTCCAATGCGCTAGAAAGCCGACTCCAATGCTCTTCCCATAAGAATACTTGTCCATTATAGGTACGAAACGTTTCAAAAAAGCCAAGCCCATACAAAAAACCATGGTCATACGGAGAAATTGTTAGTTCATCCGCTCGATAGTATTGTCCATCTTTCCAAGCATCCATATTAAATGCTCTCCTTTACAGAAGGGCTATATGATTCAATAAAATTTTGAATTAGTTTCTTGCCTTCCTCTGTCATAATCGATTCTGGATGAAATTGTACACCTTCTACTGCGAATTCTTTATGACGAAGCCCCATAATTTCTCCTTCATCTGTCCAAGAAGTCACCTCTAAACAATCAGGTAGTGACTCTTTCTCTACCAGTAAAGAATGATATCTTGTCGCTTGAAAGGGATTTGGCATATTGGTATTCACACCATTTCCATCATGAAAAACAGGAGTGGTTTTTCCGTGCATTAGTCTTTCTGCGCGTATTACTTTACCACCAAATGCTTGTCCAATCGACTGATGTCCAAGACAAACACCAAAAATAGGGACTTTTCCTGCAAAATGCGTTATGACATCCAAGCTAATACCAGCTTCATTCGGGGTACAAGGGCCTGGGGAAACAACTATTATATTTGGAGCTAGCTGTTCAATTTCCGAAAGGTTTAGTTCATCATTCCGAACAACCATTACTTCCTCACCAAGCTCACCAATATATTGAACCAGATTATAAGTAAAGGAATCATAGTTATCAATCATTAAAATCATAGCTTTCCTCTTTCTGCCATAGCCTTTGCTTGCCATAACGCTTTTGCTTTATTTAAAGACTCTACATATTCTGCTTCCGGAACAGAGTCTATCACAATTCCCGCTCCCGCTTGAATATGCGCCATCCCCTCTTGGATAAAAGCAGTGCGGATGACAATGTTTAATTCTAAATCACCTGAAAATCCTAACCAGCCAATTGACCCGGTATATAGTCCACGTCGAACCGGTTCAAGCTCTTCTATTATTTCCATCGTACGAATTTTCGGAGCACCAGTAATTGTACCACCCGGGAACATCCCTTGAATGATCTCCGTATTTGAAGTACCTGGACGAAGCGTCCCTCTTACGTTTGAAACAATATGCATAACGTGCGAATAACGTTCAATAACCATGAACTCATTTACTTCTACAGTTCCATAAGTGGATACGCGCCCTAAATCATTTCTTTCTAAATCCACCAGCATGACATGTTCTGCTCTCTCTTTTTCATTTTCTATAAGCTCATTTGCCAAATTGATATCTTCTTCATCACTTTTTCCACGCGGTCTCGTACCAGCGATAGGACGTGTCGACAATTCGGTTCCCTTTTTCTTCACTAATAGCTCTGGTGAACCCGAAACAACTGCAAAATCTGGTGACTGGATATATGCCATATAAGGAGAGGGGTTAAATGCGCGAAGTGCCTCATACATACCAATCGGCTCAGCATTTAGCTTTTTAGATTGTCGAACAGATAAATTTACTTGGAATACGTCTCCTTGAGCAATATATTCCTGTACTCGACGAACAGCAGCCTCAAATTCATTTTCGCTTACTGAGACAAGCAATTCCGTATCATCATTTGTTACTTCTGATGATGATTCATACGGAATTATACGCTCTGAAACGCCACTTGCACCCTTGAACGCTTCTTCCGTATCATCTAAATTTATATTACTCCCAGAGAGTTTCATACAAGTAACAAGTTCAGTTTCCACATCAAAGACAGCCCAGAAATCAAATAAATAAAAATAAATGTCCGGTATATGTAAGTCATCTTCAGCTAGTGTTGGTAATACTTCTATTTTACGTGCATAATCATAGCTAATAAAACCAGCCGCCCCACCTTGGAAATCTGGTAAATTTTCTTGAAAAGGGACATGGAAGGATGCGACAAGCTTTTCTAATTCCGAAAGGGGTTCTCCTAAACGTACCTCTTCATCGCCATCTCTCCATTTTATATGTAAACCGGCTTCTACCGATTTGGTTACCGCCAAAGGATTCCAAGCAGCGACACTCAAATGGCCACCTCTACCACTTTCTAAAAATAAATGATGCGATTCAGATTTTGTAATTTCTTTATAAGCATAGAAAAAATCTTCTTTTGACATATGAAAGGTCTTAGTTTGTAACGTATGTAAATCCAATATTCAAAATCCCCCTAAAAACGATTTGCCTTCATCTTAACTTGAAACCTATACCTTTCGCCACATAAAAAAGCAGAAGCATTATGCTCCCGCTCAATTTAACTCATTTTTTCTTAAATTCGAAGAAGTTCTTTTCAGACTGGATGAAAACGCTTGTCAGTCGAGGCGCGCCAGCACGAGGCGGAAGCGAATAGAACTAAAGTTCATGAGCTTACAACGAAGTGCAAGCAACGAAGAATGCGAGCGTTTTTCATCAGTCTGAATTAGTCTTCGAATTGATAAAGTGGAGTGCTCAAATAACGCTCTCCGTTATCCGGAACAATCGCAAGAACTTTTTTCCCTTTTCCTAGTTGTTTTGCAAGTTGAAGCGCTGCATAGATAGCTGCTCCTCCAGATACCCCACCTAAAATACCTTCCAATTTTGCAACTTCACGAGCAGTTGCATACGCATCTTCATTTGATACTTGGATAATGGAATCATACATTTCTGTATCTAAAACTGTTGGGACAAATCCCGCTCCAATTCCTTGTATTTTATGTGGACCTGGTTTACCACCAGAAAGAACATTGGAATCTTTTGGTTCTACTGCAGCAATATGAATATCCGAGAACTTTTCTTTCAAAACTCCACCTGCACCAGTGATTGTACCTCCAGTACCAACTCCTGCCACAAAACCATGTAGTTCATCAAATGCCTCTGTAATTTCAGGGCCTGTTGTTAAACGGTGAATTTCTGGATTTGATTCATTATTAAATTGTTGTGGCATGAACCAACCATTTTCATTCGCTAGTTCTTCTGCTTTCGCAATTGCGCCTTTCATTCCATCTGCTCCCGGAGTTAATACTAAGTCAGCCCCGTAAGCGCGAAGTAGATTTCTACGCTCTAAGCTCATTGTATCAGGCATTACTAATACCGCTTTATAACCTTTCGCCGCAGCAATCATAGACAGTCCGATACCAGTGTTTCCACTTGTAGGTTCAATTAATGTGCTTCCTTCTTTTAATTGCCCCTCTTTTTCTGCTGCTTCGATCATAGCAACTGCAATACGATCTTTTACACTGCTGCCCGGGTTAAAGAATTCTAATTTTACATATACTTCTGCATCCTCAGGGTTTGACACTCTGTTTAATTTTACTACTGGTGTTTTACCAATTAAATCAACTACTGATTGCGCCAACTTAGTCATCCTTACACTCCCAATCCCTACTGCATTAATAGGTTTTATTTTCTTAATAATACCAATCTAAAAGATTAATTGTCAATATAATTACATTCAAACAAACCCTTATTTTTAAAATTTTATAAACTTCAAAAAAAGATGAAAGTATGAATGAGCCCTGGAGACTCTTCGAAAAAATAACATTGATTTATCATACTGTACTTCAAGTGTCTTGCAAGACTAGTTATATTAACGAAAACCTCCAGGGTGTGTGTCTTGATTCTATACGTAAAAAAACAACGTATCTAATAGAATACGCTGTTTTTCCATAAATTATTTATAGTTGGACTACTATTTTTCACTATAAGACCATTCCGCATCAAATTCTTCCCAAAATGCTTCTGGCGTGACCGACTGAGGTAGTTGATCAAGTGCAAGCTCACGGAGTATATGATCCTCTACGTCTGAGTATGAAAATGATTCACCTTTAAAAATACTCACTACTTTTGCAACAGCAAATCGGCCATCTTTTAAGGTAATTACATCGCTCCATTTTCCTTTTTCAATATTAGGTAGCACAGATAAAACGGCTTCATCTACAGACTCTGTACCTTCTGATACATATCCTATATCTCCACCTAAGCTAGCTGAACTAATGTCTATAGAGCGTTCTCTTGCTAAACCGTCAAACGAAGAACCATTCTTTAATTCTTTTACAACTTCCTTGGCTTCATCCTCTGAGGAAACATAAATAATACTTGTGCGATAGGATGTTGGAATATTATATAATCTTTTATTATCATCATAAAAAGCTTTTATAGCATCTTTTTCTATCACTATGTCTTTGGCTAAAACCTTTTCTAAAATTAAGCGAGAACGAACTTTTGCACGCATCGATTCTTCATCTAACGATTGAAGAGAAGTATCTGTCCCTTCTTGAGTAGAACGAATTAGAGCTACTTCTAGATCAACTTCCTGATCCGTTACTTTAATTTTATATTTTTTAGCCGCAGCTTCCATCACTTCTGCATTTACGAGATCCAGCAATACTTCTTTCCCGTACATGGATTCCATTGAAGCCATCCATTGTTCTTTTGTAATAACTTTCCCATCAACAGAGGCGACTTGTTCCGTTCCATTTGCTTTTTCATTTGGTATTAGCCAAGCAATAAACCAGAGTAAATTGCCAAACAAAAGAAAACCAATTAACAAAAGCACTGGTCTTGTTTTTAAATGTCGTTTTTGTTGTGGATTAAAGTTATCACGAGTTGATTTCATCGATAAACGACTCCAATTCATCTACTGAGTATTGGTATTTCTCCATACAGAAATGACAATGTGCTTCTGCCCCTCCGTCTTCTTCAATCATTTCACGAATTTCACTTTCTCCTAAGCTAAGAATAGCGGCACCGAAACGCTCTTTAGAACAATTACACTCGAACGAAACAGGGGTTGTACCTAAAATTTGCACATTGTCTCTTCCTAAAATTTCAAAAAGTAATTCCTCAGGAGTTAATCCTTTTTCAATCATTTTAGAAACAGGCTCCATCTTACTTAAATGCTCTTCAATAATAGTGATCGTTTCGTCATCAGTACCAGGCATTAGCTGAATGATAAAACCACCTGCTGCTAAAATTGTGTTATCTGGGTTTACGAGAACTCCAAGACCAACAGAGGAAGGAACCTGCTCGGATACAGCAAAATAATAAGTAAAGTCTTCTGCGATTTCACCTGAAACGATTGGTACTTGACCGGTAAAGAAATCCCTTAATCCAAGGTCTTTAACAATAGTCAATGTACCCTCTGTACCTACTGCGCGGCGCACATCTAATTTCCCGACTTCATTTAAATCAAAGTGGGTCTGAGGATTCGTCACATATCCACGAACTTCTCCTTTTGCATTACTATCAATAATCATTGGTCCTATTGGGCCATTACCTTCCACTTTTACCGTAAGTTTGTCTTCCCCTTTTAACATCGTTCCCATCATAACAGCAGCGGTCATAGATCTACCCAGTGCCGCTGACGCAGTTGGCCATGTTTGATGACGTCGTTGTGCTTCCCCTACAGTGTCTGTTGTGCGCACCGCATATGCACGAACACTTCCTTCAAATGCTAATGCTTTTACTAAATAATCTCCCATTTATTTCAAACCTCTTTCATCTAAGTTTCTTTGATAAATTAAATACAAACCTTTTAATGTTAGGAAAGGATCGATTACATCCATAATCGTTGTTTCATCCCCGATTAAGCCAGCCATCCCACCAGTGGCAATAACTTTTGGATTTTGTTTCGATACTTTTTTCATTCGATTTACAATGCCTTCCACTTGTCCTACATAACCATACACAATACCAGCCTGCATCGCAGAAACTGTATTTTTCCCAATGATATGGTCGGGTCTGGTTAGTTCAATACGAGGAAGCTTACTGGCCCGAGTAAATAGGGCCTCTGTAGAGATACCAATTCCAGGAGCAATTGCACCTCCCATATACTCACCCTTTTCGTTCACATAGCAATACGTTGTTGCAGTTCCAAAATCTACAATGATTAACGGACTGCCATATTCATGAATGGCTGCTACTGCATTAACTATTCGATCTGCTCCAACTTCTCGTGGATTTTCATACTTTATATTTAACCCTGTTTTGACTCCAGGTCCTACTATCATTGGTTTAATACCAAAATATTTTTTGCACATCGCTTCTAAAGAAAACATGATTGGCGGTACTACCGATGAGATAATAATACCTTCTATCTGGTCAAAAGAAATATTGGCGTGTGTAAATAAAGCTTTGACTTGCATACCGTACTCATCTTCTGTTTTCAGACGATCTGTTTCCATTCGCCAGTGTTGAATAAGTTTATCATCTTCGTATACACCTAGTACGATGTTTGTATTGCCTGTATCTAACACGAGTATCATCTAACTTGTCCTCACTTCTCGGTAAGTTTTCCCAAACATCATACCATATATAAGCACAAAGAAAAAAGCTGATTGCCTCGCAAGTCTGCGATCAACAATCAGCTAATACATTCTATTAATCTCTACGTTCTTCTTGAATCGGACTTTTCGGCTCGTCTGTAGGACCATTCTCTTTTGGTAAGTCACCTGTTGAAGGGTCTGCTGGAGCTCCTACTGCTTCCGATACTTCTTCTTTTGTTTCCACTTCAGCTTCACTGTCCGCTAAATCATATACGCGTTCAGGAAGTGTTCCGTGCTCTTCTAAGTGTTTGATTTGAGCAGCATCGAGTGTTTCAACTTCTAGTAACGTAGTCGCAATAAGTGTTAACAAATCACGTCTTTCCGTTAAGATCTGTTTTGTACGACTGTATTGCTCTTTAATCATTGATTGCATCTCTTGATCGATTTCATACGCAATTGCATCCGAGTAATTTTGCTCTGAGTTAAAATCACGTCCAAGGAATACGTTTCCACCTTGTGCTTGACCGAATTGCATAGGTCCTAATTTGTCACTCATACCATACTCTGTAACCATACTTCTAACAATACCAGTTGCGCGTTGGAAGTCATTATGAGCACCAGTTGATACTTCACCAAAAGTGATATCTTCCGCTACACGGCCACCTAATAAACCTGCCACTTTATCTAACAACTCTGGTTTTGTCATGAAGTAACGATCTTCTTTTGGAAGCATTACCGCATATCCACCTGCTTGACCACGAGGAACAATTGTTACTTTATGAACGATTTCCGCATCATCAAGTGTTAATCCGATTACTACGTGTCCCGCTTCATGGAATGCAACAATTTTACGTTCTTTTTCGGAAATGACTTTACCAGATTTAGCAGGACCTGCAATTACACGATCCGTTGCTTCATCTATATCACTCATATCTACTTTTTTCTTATTACGTCTAGCTGCAACTAGGGCTGCTTCGTTTAATAAGTTTTCTAAATCTGCACCAGAGAAACCTGGAGTACGTTGTGCAATCGCTTTTAAATCAACTGATTCGTCTAAAGGCTTATTTCGAGCATGTACTTTAAGTACTGCCTCACGTCCTTTAACGTCTGGACGACCAACTGTGATTTGACGGTCAAAACGACCTGGACGAAGAAGTGCAGGGTCTAAAATATCCGGTCTGTTCGTTGCAGCAATGATAATAATACCTTCATTAGCACCGAAACCATCCATTTCAACAAGTAATTGGTTCAGGGTTTGTTCACGCTCATCGTGACCTCCACCAAGACCAGCACCACGTTGTCTACCTACTGCATCAATCTCATCGATGAAAATAATACATGGTGCATTCTTCTTAGCGTTCTCAAATAAATCACGCACACGAGATGCTCCAACACCAACAAACATTTCAACAAAATCCGAACCACTAATAGAGAAGAAAGGTACGCCAGCTTCCCCTGCCACCGCACGAGCAAGTAATGTTTTACCCGTACCTGGAGGACCTACTAATAAAATCCCTTTCGGTATACGTGCTCCAATCTCCACAAATTTACGTGGATCTTTTAAGAAATCTACTACTTCTACTAGTTCAGCCTTTTCTTCATCTGCCCCAGCAACATCTGTAAACCTTACTTTTTTCTTTTCATTGTCATACAATTTTGCTTTACTCTTACCGAAGTTCATCACACGGTTACCACCGCCTTGTGATTGACTCAATAAGAAGAAGAATAGAATAATGATAATCAGGAATGGTAGTAACCCTGTGAAAAATTGTACCCAGCCACTTGTTTTTGGAGTTTCTTTATAATCAACTTTGACTGAATTTGCTTTTGCCAGTGTTCTAATCTCTGATTGTAAGTCTTCACTATATGGGGCCTTCGCTAAGAATTTTTCCCCTTCTTCATAGCCTTTCATTTCGCCTTCTACAACATAAACCCCGGATTCAGGTTGCAGAACAACGCTTGTAACATCCCCTTTTTCAAGGGAAGACATAAATTCGTCAAAACGAATTTCTTTTGTTGGTTGATTGCTCGTGTTAAACGTAGCAAAAATTCCAACAATCACAAAAAATATTAATAGGTATAATATAGCGTAGCGTAGTGCTCGATTCATCCCTAGCCTCCTCACAAGGTAAACAGAAAAACTATATGTAATCTTATCATACGAATTTTTGGGCGTACAATGAAAAGCCTTTTATTTCACCATTAAAATTAAAATGAATAAACTTCTTTCTTTAACACCCCAACATATGGAAGATTACGATACTTTTCTGCGTAGTCTAATCCGTATCCTACTACAAATGCATCTGGTACTTCAAAGCCAACATAGTCTGCTTGTAAATCAACTTTTCGTCCAGATGGCTTATCAAGCAGTGTAACCAATTTTATTGATTTTGCTTTACGATATTTGAATAAATCGACTAAATAGCTTAGCGTCATTCCACTATCAATGATATCCTCAATTATTAAAATATCGCGACCTTCTACACTTGTATTTAAGTCTTTAACAATCTTTACCTCACCCGAAGATACAGTAGCATTACCATAGCTTGATACATCCATATAATCCATTTCTATGTAAGTATCAACGCGTTTCATCAAATCGGACATGAAAGGCATAGCACCTTTTAAAATACCAATAGCTAGCGGGAACTTATCTTTATATTCTTCTGATAGTGCAGCGCCCAGTTCACGGGTTTTTTCTTGGATTTGTTCTTCTGATAATAAAACTTCTAGAATGTCTTTTTCTAACATTTTAGTCCCCCCTAATAGTTAATGTTTTTTTAAGTATAGGACAAAATTTTGCCCATGATACTCCTTTGAAAATCGCTCTTCGTAACGAAGCCCAATTACTGCTAGTATATCATTGTTCTTGCTCACAAGTAGTGGCCAAACATGACGATATTCGGCTGAAATTTTTTCATCGATAAATAACCGAGAAACTTTCTTTGGAGAGGCCATGCCTTTCATATGAATACGATCTCCCTCAGCTTTTTGTCTAATAAAAAGAGGTAGCTCATCGTAATCCAGTTGGACATAAAGTTTTTCTTCTGAAACATCTGCCTCTAAATTTCTCGTTAAATAGATGGAGAAACCAGCACCGACCTCAAGCCAATAATCCTCTTGAATCTCCATTCTCCCCATTAATACAGGCTCTTGGACAGAGGAGGTAAACTTGACATTATTATAATGTCGAACAAGGAAAAAAGATTTTGGTAAATAGATTACTGAATTGCCTTCAAACTCATTACAAGCAGAAATTATCGACTCAATTAACCGATCATTTAGTAGTGTATCGGATTCATTATAGAGATAGTTTAATAGTAGTAGAACTACCCTTCTTTGTAAAGCGATGGGAACTTCCCTAAAGCGCATTGTATCAAGAATAAAGGAATCATTTGAATCTACCGTCACAAGCTGTTCAAATTTTTCTTTTGCCATTATTTGAAGAACTGTATCGTCCTGTTGTTGCTTCTCAACAAATAATTGAATTCTATCACTTACTAAAGCATTCTCTTCTTTTAATAAAGGTACTACTTTATGGCGAATTCTATTTCTTGTATATGTATGCTTGTCATTGCTTGGGTCATGTCTAAAATCTTGATGCAGCTCATGAACATAATTGAAAATTTCTTCTTTTGTTACCCCTAAAAACGGCCGAATAATTTCTCCTAATGAAAATGTTCGAGTTCTTGGTATCCCCGTTATGGAGGAGGAAAGTGTGCCCCTCACTAACGACATTACTACTGTTTCTACTTGGTCATCCGCATGATGACCTAACACTAATTTGCGGTAATGGTGCTGCTCCATGATTTTATCGAAATATGCATAGCGTTCTTCTCTACAAATTACCTGAATATTTCCACCTTCTTCAGCAACTCTCTGAGGAACTTCTATTTTTGTTCCGTAAAAGGGTAACTGTAAGCTAATGGCAAGTTGTTCAACAAATCGCATGTCCTGTTCAGATTCTTCTCCTCTTAACTGATGATCGGTATGCACAATGGCAATATCTGTTTCATAGTCTTTTTGAAGTTCATGTAAAACTCTTACTAAAGCAACTGAATCTGCTCCACCAGAACAAGCGATAAGAAGACGCTCTCCTTTTTCTATCAAGTTGTGCTTGTCGATATATTTTTTTACCTTTTGAACAAATGAAAGCATCTTCTCACCTCTTTTTCTTGTCTAGCTCCAGCGCCTTGTCCCTCGAGGTCAAATGTGAATCTTCTACATCCAACAGGTTGGATTTCGAATCTTCCCATTTGCTTGTCGGAGGCCCACACGAAGTGGGTCATGCAGTCGTTGCGAAATGTTCTTTTATTTTGCGTCGAGCTTTGCGCAGGAGCACCACGATGTCGCGAATTTAGACTGTATCCCACTAACAGGCGCTTGCGCTTTTCTTTTTAATTAGTGTACCATTTTTTCTTGGAATTTAGCTGCTTCACGTGGTGAAAAAATAGACCATTCTGGAACTTCATGTTTTACTTGCATGAAGATAACTGTTCGATCGTCTCCAGGTAATGAGTAAGTTTCTTCTAACTTCTTTACAAATCGTTCTGCGTTCATAGTTGGATCTCGGAGTATTTTTTGATAATATAGCTCTTGTTTTTCGATGGATGTATTTGATGAGAAAACACCGTCCGAAAGCATTAGCAGGATATCGCCATCCTTAATTTCAACTTTTCTAGCCTCAATAGTGAAAGTAGGCAAGAAACCAAATGGTACATGCTTACTTTCAATTTTACGCATCTCATTCCCCCTTATCAAATAAGTAGACATACTGCCGGCTTTCCAAGACCAAAGTTCTCCTTTTTGTAAGTCAATCAATGCTAAATCTACCGTTGCATAACTATCTGTATCATCTTGCAAGCTCATCATGTAATGAAGAGTATGCATCGTTGTTTCTGGATCCATTTTTTTATTTAGGCATTCTCGCATAAACTGCATTACTCTTCTACTTTCTCGGTGAGCCTCGATATCATTCCCCATTCCGTCCGATAAAATAACAGCAAGTAATCCCGGATGTAGCGGAAACACTGCATGTGCATCCCCCGAATAAATCGTATTTCTGCTGGATGATGTATAAACATCATGTGTCACTTGAAAGCGTACAGACGATTTACAGGTCATTTGAATATGCTCATACGGTTGATGAACTTCTTTCATAGAGGTTATTTCAAAAGGTTCCTTCCATAAGTCATAAAGTATAGGCAATATTAATCTCTCTCCAACCATTTTGGCTTTTGATTCTATCGGCAAGCATAAAACAACCTCCATCTGCCCTACTGCAATGTTTAAAACATCAATTTGAAAAAATGGGATATTGCATTGTTCAAACTTCTGTTTGATCTCTTCTTCGTGAGATGTATATAGAGTCATACTGTTATCTAAATTATTTATAAGTTCATTCATATGGTTTCCAATATCACGAAGCTTTAATGCGTACATTTTTTTACCGTGTTGCATTTGGTTGTTTAGTTGTTTTTGGGCCTCCCTTTCTGTTAATTCCTGAATGATTTTTACCGGTTTAACACATTTATAACCGATTCTCTTTTCAATTTGAATTCTATTTTTTTTAGGTTCATTCTCCCATTCAGCCATTAGCGATGGGATTCCATTTGATTTCGCCCCCCAACATTTTTCATATTGAAAACACGACTGACACGTTGCAAATGCTTGGTTTTGCTCCTTTTCAACAGCTCCTTTATTGTTAAATCGATCGGAAATGAAACTTGTAATGAAGTCAACGAAATGCTGAAATTCCTGTAACTGATTATTTACTTTTTCAGTCATCCATTTTTGCCTACGCAGAAGGATGTTAGAAGTATCTGGGTATAGTTCCTCTTTTAAAGATTTTATCCAACTGGAAGGTATAGCAAAAAACAATAATGAAGCGGTTACTAGTGAACCTATATAAACACTATCTAGTGGTAGAGTTCGGTCGTATAAAATAAAGAAAAATGTAGCACCTAGCATACTGAAAGCCTGCCAAAGCCGGCCGAATGGCTTATGCAGACCTGCTAGAAAGCCGGTAACAGCATATACCGCTATCATGCCACTAAAGCTTAGCTTAGAAATACTTAATATTGTTCCTGCTAGTACTGCGACAACGGTTGCAAGCTGAATACCACCTACCGCAGAAGCAATTGCTATTACTAAATGAGCAAGTATTAATGGAATCGATACGTATCCAAAAATGTACGAGGACATTCCTGTTAAAACTAATGCTCCTATTAATAACGCTGCCCCCATTCTTTCTCCCGTCCATCTTTTATGAAGTATATCTGGCAATGGGAGGAATAGTTGAAACAAAAATATAACCATAAATAAACTCAAAACGCCCTCGTAACCGATTGCTAGCCAAACGGGGACTGGAACCTCTCCCCAATAGGAAATAAATTGCCATATAATTTGAACAATAACGACATCTAATAATACAAATAAGGGTAATGGTATCTTCCTGATCAATCTTTTCGAATGAAGCGGAAATATAAACGCTTGCATTGCGTGTATAACTACTTGTCCAAGCCCTAGCGTCATACTACCGAGCAACGCCCCTGCAATGGTCCAAGGTAAGAAGCGTTGAAATCGCAAGCTTACTAATGCCCATAAAGGGAGAAAAAATGGAACAGAGGCTTCAAATAATACGACTTGTGCTAGGAAGAAAGCAAGTATAAAAAAAATTAAGGTAAATGATATGGTTACTTTACGAACTTGAATTGCTTCTAAAACCTTTCTCCATGAAAAATTTCTTTTTTGATTTTGCTCATACAAAGTTTTCAACAGTATATACCTCCTATTTTGCTATTGATGGAAGTATACCTAGGTTTAGAACAAGAAGTATGTCTGTTCCTGACACCCTTACTAAAAAAGTTTTCGACTCGTTTAGCTAATAAATAATAGGAGGAAGAAAATATTTTTTCAAGAAGTATTGACACAAAGCCCAAACGCTTGTAATATGGAATTTGTTCGTTAAAACGGCGGCGTAGCTCAGCTGGCTAGAGCGTACGGTTCATACCCGTGAGGTCGGGGGTTCGATCCCCTCTGCCGCCATATACTTTCCTTTTATAAGGCCCCTTGGTCAAGCGGTTAAGACACCGCCCTTTCACGGCGGTAACACGGGTTCGAATCCCGTAGGGGTCATCTAATAAGAAGCAGTTCCAAAAGTCGAATTTTTGGAACTGCTTTTTTATTTTGACTTTCTAAAGCTTAATTTGTTATTTGCAAACATATGTAGGATTATTACGATATAGGTGCCACACTTCCTTTATGATGGCTGTTTTCTGAAACTTAAAGTATGTTTCCAGGATGTGCGCCTTACAGGCCGCAGGAGCACGAAGAATGAGACCCGGTAAAGGATGTGGGAGCGACGACGAAGGAGCGAATCATCCTGCGGAGGCTCATGCGTAGCGTGCGGCAAGCGTACATTTGCATAACTACACGCTAATGTTTTGAAACACTATTTCAATACACTTCAAAAATATTTTATTCAATAACGGAGCCTTAAATTTTATAAATAAAGGAGAATGCTACATGAATGTTGAAAGACTAGAACCTATCGAAGCTGCAAAGCAATTTATCTCTTTATATCATCCTAATTGCCAAGGAGCTCTTTTAGCTGGAAGCGTAATCCGAGGGGAAACTACAAAAACTTCAGATTTGGACATTGTTGTATTTTATAACAATAATCAAACCTCTTATAGAGAATCTCTTCATTTAGGTGGATGGCCGATTGAAGTTTTCGTTCATAACCTCACATCCTATAAAATCTTTTTTGAAAGTGACTCCAAAAGAACTAGACCATCTCTGCCCCGAATGGTTGCAGAAGGGCACATCTTAAAGGACTCCGATATATTAGATTGTATTAAAACAGAAGCCAAAGAACTGTTAGCAAATGGTCCTGAATTATGGTCTCGGAGACAATTAATATAAAAAGATACTTTCTTACGGATACCTTAGATGATTTCATTGGAAGTTCTAATTGAGCGGAAGAAATTTTTATCGCAAGTACACTAGCTGAACTATTAAGTGAATTCGTGTTACGAACGAATGGAAAATGGATTGGTTCCTCTAAATGGATTGTCCGAGAATTAAAACATTACGATGAGAGTTTTGCCAATCGCTTTGTTGAATCATTTGATGTTTATTATAAAACTGGTGAAAAAATTAAGGTAATTCAACTTGTGGAAGATATTTTACTTCCTTACGGGGAGCGTTTATTTGAAGGGTTTTCTTTAGGGAAATAACAATAGCTTTCAGTTATATCGGGTTATAACTATTAAGTAATTACCTTATCCCAATCGTTTCAGGAGTGCTGTGGACAGACTCTAGCTACATTATTACCGTAGAATTATTTTGAAGTGTTGGTGGGGTCTCACGTGCCGCACCACACATCATTTTTTTGGGGTGTGGGTCTGGACTCCCTACCCTCCAAACACTTCTTTTTTTTCGGTAATATTGCGGCGTGCGTCTGTCCGTCTCCCTCCTTCAACTTTTGGAAAGAGGTTACTACTGTATTGAATAATTAGAGAATAGATTCTGTCCTATTCATATTAAAGCTCCCGAAGATGCAATTTCGGTCGCTATCCCTCTTTTCTATTACGAGAGTTCCCAATCCAATATGTCCTTTAAATTCTTCTTGATATGGCACCAGAAGATGACCTCAACTAGATGATTTTTTAGATAGTAGATTTTTTTCTAAAGACATACACTAGTTGATTGTAGTGGAAGGCGGCGACTCCGGTGGGATCAGTGAGACAGATGAACCATCACAACGTACCCGAAGGGGCGGTGATGGTTCATCGCTCACCCCGCGGAACGCGACCGCCTGGAACGAAAATCAACGGGTTCCATCTAAAAAAGCGAGTAAGTGAACAATAAATCGTTCACTTACTCGCTATGAAATCCTTTTGAGGACTTTTTCAGTGCCCTCAGCGTGAGCTGCGGAGGAGGCTCGGCGCTCGCCCGCAGAAAGCGTCTCCAGTAACTTAGGGAAAGTAGAAAGACTGTGGAGTGTTATCTACAGTCTGAAATCATTAATTATTTTTAAGCTATTTGGTTTTTATGATGAAGATCATGTTCAATGAAATCAACAAAGTAATTACGTATAGTTACTTCATGCTCGCCAATGTTGAAAATTTTGTCCCATTCTACTTCATCAATTTGCTGAAGTTGTTCCATAATTGCTTGCCGTTGTTGCTTTGCATAAGCAAGGGTTTCCGCAAATGTTTGTTCATTAGCACGGGCTGCGGCTTTTGCATTAAAGACTTCGAAGTTTGGAAAAGTTTCAAGTATTGCACCTTCTTTCATAAAAGGTATTCGTTCTTCTAGCGTAAATCGATCCCACTCGGCTAAATGCATCACAATTTCATTTGGCGACCACTTACCTTCTTTGTATGGTGTATTTCCTTTCATTTCGTTTAAATTAGTAAGTTCATCTAACCAATTTACATACTCAATATGCGCTTTTAAAATTTCCTCTTTGCTCACAACTTCTCCCCCTTATAACTTTTTATCTAAAAATATTATGCTTAAATAAATAATCATAGGAAATATCTATAAATAAATATTCGCTTTCATTCACGGGTATAGAAAATGTTCGTGTCATTTCTCCAGTGTCAATATCGCTATATACATCAGAAAATACGCCGCTTTTATCATTGCGCATTTTTATAATGGTTTTTAAAAAATATGGGCGCCAGCTCCAATTTTTATTAATAGCCTCTTTTTGAACATACCACTTCTTATCAATCCGCATAATATTGGGTGAAGTTTGGAAACCATCTTCATCACAAATATAAATACGGAAAGAATATACATCAAGTTCTTTGGCAAGTGCCAGAAGTAACTCGCTATTATTACTTTCAGGCTTTGAATGTTGAATGGTTGTTTCTAAAAGGTTCTGTAAGTTTTTCAATTCGTTATAGTTTTCTTCCAGTAGTCGTTTCTCTATTTTGATAAACTGCTGGCATTCCTTTTTAAATCTTTCCTTCAACTGGTTTTTTGGAATAATCGTTGTACTAGAATCTGCCAAGTACTTTCCTTGATAATATCTTCCACCACTTTTCCATGCAAACTGAAGCTGATGAACAGTATTAATACCTTCAAATAACATATTCGCTCCTATTTTACGAGCTAACGTGCCAAGAGACGTAAATAAATCATTCTGCGCACCCCAGGATTCATAACTTAATTGCTCAATATTCACTTTTAAGATATTTGGAGAGATCATCTTAATATAATCTAAATGGCTTTCGGAACCCACCTGATTTATAGCAACCTTCATGCCATATGTACGTAAATAGCGAAGGATATTATTAAGTTGGCTAAAATCTCCTTTAAAGTTATGCTCTGAAATTACAAGAACAATGCGTGGTAGATTTTCTTCTAAAATATACTCTTTTATAATATCGAAATAACTTTCCCCATAATCTAGTATAAGTAAGTTTGCATTACATGGAAGGTAAATATCAAAATCTTTCACTTCTCCCGCAAGTTGAGAAAGGGCTAAACGCAATAGTCTTTGTTCCACTTCAACTCGATACTCTTCTGGAATATCTTCATCATATGCAAATGAGTTTAAGTTTATTAACTGTTCTTCCATTTGCAGTTTACCAGTTATTTCATAACCAATTACAATGTGCTCATCTGCACTAAAAATTGGCTGAAAATAAGCCTTTAAGTGATTTAAGTTTGTTAGTACATCAATTGCATCCATATAAAAACCTCCTTTAACGATTGACAATCGCACTCGTCTTGCCTATAGAAAAGATACTTCTAGTTTAACAATCCATTTTAATGAAAAAAAGGTACTAACCTCAATATTATTTTTCTTACTACTTTTTTATACAAAAAAAGGTGTCAGCAATGCTGAACACCTTTTCATCTATTAAACATTTTTTCTACCGATAAAACAGACAGCTAATTATCCTCTTTTAGCGCCTCTACCACCACGCTTAGATTCAGTTGCGCGCTTTAACGTAGACAAACGATCTTCACTGTCCTTTAAGAATCTAGCCATTTTTTGTTCAAAATTTTCTTTGTTTGGACGATCGCGATCATTTGGGCGATTGTTGTTACGTGGACGCTGAGGACGTTCTGGTCTCTCTGGTCTTTCCGCTTGAGGCTTCGCTTTACGAATAGATAATCCGATTTTGCCATCCGCTTCAACATTCATCACCTTAACTTCTACAACATCTCCAACCTTCAAGTGCTCATTAATATCTTTCACATAATTATCCGCAACTTCACTAATGTGAACTAGACCTGTTGAGCCTCCTGGCAGCTCTACGAACGCTCCGAAGTTAGTGATTCCTGTTACTTTACCCTGTACCTTGCTGCCTACTTCAATTGACATAAAAAAAATGCTCCTCCTTAAAATTTAAACGACTCTTTACGTGATTATATGATTTTTTCATACAATCCCTTACCCTTATTATAGCTAACAAAAAAAGAGTGTCAATAAGACTACTCTTTTGAAGCGTTATTTTTATATTATTTTTCCTCGTTTTCAGGCAAAGTAAAAATGATTTCTCCTTCTTCTGAAAGAAAATAATCTTTTCTTAATAATTTTCCAATGTACTCATCATCATTTAGTTTGGAAATTTGAAGTTTCAATATTTCTTGCTCTTCCTGTACTTTAGCTAGTTCTTCTGAAACTTGTTCTTTTTGCAGTTTTTTTTCTTCTAACGTTTTATTACTATTTATCAATGATGTAATCAGAAATCCGACAATAAGAACAGACATCACTGCAAATGTAGCTAAACGTCTGTATAAACGAACTTTTTTTGCATGCTTACGATTTTCTTGACGTTCGATGGAACGAACGTAATCGGTATTAATTGATGCAAGTCGTTTCTCAGTAGATTGCTTCTCTCCCATTTCGCCCACTCCCGTCAAACTGTTTCAATTTTTCGTGTACTTTTTATTATAACGGAAGTTTGGTATTTTCTGAAGGGCCAAATGAATTGTTTTTTTATATACATAATGAAAAGGTTTAGTTAAAAATATGACTATAATAACAAGCAATTGTATTATTTTACGAATGATAGATATAAACAAACGAATGATAAACCAAATAGGCTTAACAATTAAACTTAAAAAAATCCTTCCAGCCAAACGAAATACTGGCTGAAAGATTTGTTCGTATAAAAGGATTCCTACGATTTGTGCAAGGGGATCATATATTCTCCATATGCCATCTCGAACTTCATAAAGTAAGTAAAAAGTTCCTAAACCGAGGAATATCCATATAATTATCTCTAAGCCAACTCGATATTTATAAACGAAGGAACGCTTTGAGAAACTTTCTGTTACAAAGCGCGTTCCTTCGATAATTGCACCAACTAGAATTCCACTCGCTATCATCAATAATAAACTAATAAACTGTAGAGAGAGTGTCATCCGAATAGTTTATGAAGTAATCCTCTTGCTCCGTCTAACTGCTGCTCTTCATCGTACTGCATAACTCGTACAATTCCATCTAATGTTAGGAGGCCTTTATCTACGTCCAGGTGTACAATTTTTAAATCTTCTCCTTTAATATGGAGGATCCCTTGTGAGGTCCTTACGTAAAATTCTTGTTGATCAAATCGTTCGATAGATTTAACCGATGTTATGTCCATTCTTTTACGATTTCTTAAAGAAATAACGTGATCCCCCGATGGAATAGTAATTGTTTGATTTTCTGCTTGAAATTGCATTATACTCTCTCCTCTCCTTGTCCTCTATTTGTATTGTATGCACAAAAAAAAAAAGCATGACAAATGCCACGCTTTTTATTTCATAAAATTTATATGTTTATATTTTTAATCTTCATCATCGATAAACGCAGGGTCTACTTTTTCTAATCTCTCTTCTTTCGTTATAGTGAACATAGTTGCAGCTTCTTCTTTTTTAGCAGAATCTCTTATTGCATCAACCGTAGCGGTTACTACCTTTTGTCCAAATCGAATAGATAGTTCATCTCCAGCCTTCACGTCGGAGCTTGCCTTTGCCACTTTTCCGTTTATCGTTATTCTTCCTTGATCTGCAACCTCTTTTGCAAGCGTTCTACGTTTAATTAATCGCGACACTTTTAAGAATTTATCTAATCTCATAACAACACTACCTCTCTAGTTTCTTTGCATCTTTCCAAAAAGCATCTAGCTCTTCCAGATTATATTGAGCAAAGTCTCCTTTTCCCTTCTTTACACTCGACTCGATATATTGGAATCTTCTTTTAAACTTTTCATTGGCCTGCATCATCGCTTGCTCGGGAGATAAACCGTAAAAACGAGCTAAATTTACGATCGTAAACAATACATCCCCCAACTCATCCGTCTGTGTATCTGTATTTCCGTCTTTTAACTCTTTCTTCCATTCAATTAGCTCTTCTTCGAATTTATCCCATGCACCAGATACATCTGGCCAGTCAAAGCCAACTTTTGCTACTCTCTTTTGATAATTATAAGAAGTAAGCAAAGATGAATCTGTGCGTAATTCTCCATCTAGCAATGACTCGACATGTTCTTTTTTCTCTTCCGCTTTAATTTGCTGCCAATTACGAAGCACATCTTCTGAATTGTTAGCAATAACATCTCCAAAAACATGGGGATGTCTGCGAATCATTTTATCCGACACCGACTCAAGTACGTCCTCTAAGCTAAAATATCCATTATCTTCTCCAATTTGGGCATGCAAAAATACTTGTAATAGGACATCACCAAGTTCCTCCACAATATGATCGTCGTCTTCTTCATCTATTGCCTGTAATAACTCATAAACTTCTTCGACGGCATATTTCTTTAGAGTCGTATGTGTTTGTTCTTTATCCCACGGACAACCATTAGGTCCCCGTAAATCAGCCACAATTTTACGTAGTGTTTGCCATTCCTTTAATCTATTTTCTTGATGGGGTATAGGGGGTACGTATAATGTTGTTAAATTATCCAGTACCATTACTCTGTCCAGCTCGTATAAAGGAACTTTCGTTAATTTTTCCTGATTGGAACCAGCTGAAGTGACGATAGTAACTTCATATTCATCCGGATATTTCTCCATTAGCGTAAGTTTTACCTCAGATGCGCTAAATGCATCGTATACCTGTCCGATTAGCACGTGCGAATTCATTTGAATGTCATCGCGTTTTAAACTTGTACCATCTAGAAGCTGAAAACCTTCGATAGGATCAATTCTTAGTGCTCCAAAGATTGGATCTAAAAAGCTTTGCCCACCCTCGATCTTAATTTTTGCTTTCCCTTGTTGCTCCGCTTCAATGAGTAATTGTACAGTTTGTTCTGCTACTAATGGGTGGCCAGGAACTGCATACGTAACAGGGTTAGCAATCGCTAACTGAAGGAGATTTTCAACAATTTCCTCATAAACTCCTTCAAATTGATCATTCTTCATATAAATTCCATCAAAGCTTGTCCATGTGAGCCCTTCTGTTTTTAATTCTTGCAAAACAGGGTGCTGCTCTGTTCGAACATATAGATGCTCTGACGCTTTTAGTTTTTTATATATACCTAGAGGCAATTGATCTAAATCGCTTGCTCCGAGGCCGATAATTGTAATTTCATTCATCTTTTCACAACCTTACTTTTCTTTATTCAACCATAGTTGAAACGTAGCCATTCTTCTTCCGAATGGCAGTAAAAACCACTCTTTTTCTCCGATTACACGTCTTTTTGCAATAATTAGTAAGAAAATTGTCGCTCCAAGTGTTACTGCACTAAGAGATATAACGACAGACTGTAGTCGACTTGGTAAGCTATCGAAGAGGAAAGCATCTGCCAGCCACACATACGCCGTCACACCGAGCACCATCATAATCGAAGCAATTCCAATGCCTTTATAAAAGGAAAAAGATGCAAAAGAAATATTCCAATGCTTTTTAAAATAAAAAAACATCATAAAAAATACAATCGCTAAACTTATATTTCCAGCTATTGCTGCGCCAACAATTCCATACGATGAGACAAGCATACCATTTAATATCCATTTACAAAATACACCAAGAAGTAAAAATAAAGTAGGGATTTTTACTTTCCCACTTCCTTGAAGCATTGCCATCAATGTTAAAATTAAAGACATCCATATTATTTGACATGCAAATATCATTAACGTGAGCGATTCAGCTCTCGTTTGAAATAACATTTCATTTACATAAGGTAAAACTACAATCAATCCTAAAGCTGCGGCTATTCCGAAAGTGAAGGCGACACGATATGTAAGCTGCATGAAAGGAATAGCTGTTCTTCCTTTTTCTTTATTGATCCGATGTGCAACTAACGGCACAATTGCTAAAGATAAAGTAGACGCAATGACAATCCCCAATTGTACAAGAGGTTGCCCTCGATCATAAATTCCTTTCATCTCCATAGCTTGATGTTTTCCAAAGCCGCTTTCTAATAGCAATTGAAATACAGTGAAGGAATCCACCAACTGAAAAAGTAAAAACAAAAGCGCACTTATACTTGCACTAACACTGACAATCATCAAATCCTTCACAATTGGCCAAATTGGAACTACTTGTTTAGGTTTATTTGCGTGATGAATTCCAAATCCTCTCCAATATATGAAAAAAAGAAAAACAACACCTGCAAACTCTCCTGCTACTGCCCCATACATTGCCATACTACCAGCCTTGTATAAATCAAAACTAGTAGATACTACAATCCATGTACCCAATAAAATAGCAGTCACTCGTACCGCTTGCTCAATCACTTGTGCATAGGCAACAGGCTGCATTTTGCCATCGGCTTGAAACTTCCCTTTTAACACGGCGAGCATCGGCATTAACAAAATGACATAGGAGCCCGCCTTTAGTAACGGAGCTAACTGTACGTCCCCCATTGTACGTGCAAGAAATTCAGCTCCAGCAAATAATAAAAGAAAGAATAGAATTGAAACGATTCCAATAAAAACAAAAGCAATTTGCATAATTCTTGGAATAGCTTCATCATTTTTAGTAGCTTTATATTCTGATAGTATTTTCGATAATGCAACGGCAAATCCAAAAGAAGTCCAAGTTGTGATGATACCAATGAACGGATAAACCTGTTGATAAATATAAAATCCTTCATCTCCAACCAAGTTTTGAAATGGAACACGATAAACAGCGCTTAATAGCTTTACAATTATCGCTGCAATCGTCAACATGGCTGCGCCCTTCATATACGTTTTCATGTTCCATTCGTTACTCATTCCTTCATCCTTCTTCCATTCATCAATGCAACTATTATACATGAATATATAATAAACAGCATATTTCCAAGGGAAGAAGCAACACAAATTAGACATGGAAAAAGGCCTTTCTCTAATATAGAAAAAGACCTTTCATAAATTAAGTTTCCATCTGTTTTGCTAAGAAATTTGCTGCTGTTTCAACTGCTTTTAACTCTGCTTCCCCAACAAAATGGACTTTAGAAATTAAAAAGACAGCGCCAATTGGATCTCCAGATGAAATAATTGGAGCAATACAGTATGATTTGACTGATTCAAAAACACCTGGAACCCACTCTACTGAGTTTTCATGTTTTTCTGTAACGATAGATCGTTTACTAACGATTTCTTCAACATCGGGGCTTAGTCTTCTATTTAGATAGTCTTTTTTTGATAAACCTGCAACTGCAATCATTTCGTCACGATCACTTATTAATACCGGAGTACCTAGCGTTTCGTATAAAGTCTCAGCATACTCTTTTGCAAAATCCCCAAGTTCATTAATTGGTGAATACTTTTTTAATATTACTTCTCCTTCTCTATCCGTAAAAATTTCCAGTGGATCTCCTTCACGGATGCGAAGCGTTCTGCGAATTTCTTTCGGAATTACTACTCTACCTAAATCATCAATGCGTCGTACGATGCCTGTTGCTTTCATGTAATGTGCCTCACTTTCGACTGATTGGGTATTAATTTTCATTTCTGCCATAGTATGCATCACATTACCAAAAAATATGCAAAGTGCTATTTCACTTCAGATTTTTCTTTTTTTGCCTCTGGCAACAACCTCATCATCTCTTCTAACACATCAAACGGATTAAACTTCCCTGTTTTTCGTTCATCAATTGTAATGACTAAATTACGATTATCCATGTTAAATCCAACTGCACGACCATATTGCATTGACTTCTCAACAAGCATGGCACCATCTATGTTTTGAGTACCTTCTGTACTGAATCGAATCGACACAATCTTGTTTACTTCTTTGATAGATTCGACTCCTACATCTTTACCCCAAACTTTCATACGAGCAATGCGTAGCAATTTTTCCGCTTCAAGAGGAATATCTCCAAAACGATCTTGCAGCTCATCAACAAGGTCCATATATTCTTCTTCCTTGTCCATTGCTTTTACGCGTTTATACATTTGAATTTTTTGATATCCATCTGGAATATATTCGTCCGAAATATAAGCATCAGTTGATAAAACAATCTCCAAGTCTTGTATTTCTTCTTTCTTAGTACCAGTTCGTTTTTCTTCAATTGCATCTTCAAGCATTTGTGTATATAAGTCGAAACCAACAGAATCAATAAACCCATGTTGCTGAGAGCCTAATAGATTCCCTGCTCCTCGAATAGACAAATCACGCATTGCAATTTTAAATCCTGATCCAAGTTCCGTAAATTCTTTAATTGCTTGCAATCTTTTTTCTGCGACATCTGTTAATACCTTATCCCGTTGATGCATCAAATAAGCATAAGCAACGCGGTTTGAACGCCCTACTCGACCACGTAGTTGATAAAGCTGTGATAACCCCATCTTATCTGCATCATGTATGATAAGTGTATTAACATTTGGTATATCAATACCTGTTTCAATGATCGTTGTTGTTACGAGTACATCATATTCTCCTTCTAAAAAGCTAATAATCACAGACTCTAGTTCCGTTTCGGGCATTTGTCCATGTGCAAAACCGACTCTAGCAGTTGGGACTAACATTTGAATTTCATCTACTTTTCGAGTTATGTCTTCCACCCGATTGTATAGATAAAACGCTTGTCCTCCCCTTGCAAGCTCTCTTTCAATTGCTTCACGTACAAGTGCTCCGTTATATTCCATGACGTACGTTTGAACCGGGAAACGATTTTTAGGCGGTGTTTCGATGACAGATAAATCACGCACTCCAATCATTGACATATGTAATGTACGAGGAATTGGTGTTGCAGTCAGCGTAAGTACATCCACATTAGTTTTTAATTGTTTAATCTTCTCTTTATGCTTCACTCCGAATCGCTGCTCTTCATCGACAACTAAAAGTCCTAAATCGCGATATACAACGTCCTTAGACAAAATACGATGTGTACCAACTATTACATCTACCATGCCCTTGTTCAAACCATTAATCGTTTCTGTTTGCTGTTTTTTAGTTCGGAAACGGCTTAGTAAACCAACTTCTATAGGGAAGTCTTGAAAACGGTCTAACATGGTCTCGTAATGCTGTTGAGCAAGAATGGTGGTTGGACATAAAAAGGCAACCTGTTTCCCTTCCATTACCGCTTTAAATGCTGCACGAATAGCCACTTCTGTTTTTCCATAACCAACGTCTCCACAAATAAGTCGATCCATCGGACGTGGCTTCTCCATATCAATTTTTACTTCTTGTATAGACCGAAGTTGATCGTCCGTTTCTTCATATGGGAAAGCTGCTTCGAATGATTGTTGCATTTCACTGTCTGGCTCAAATGCATATCCAACCTCAGATTCGCGCTTTGCATAAAGCTTTATTAACTCATCCGCAATATCTTGAACTGCTGCAGAAACTTTAGATTTCGTTTTTTTCCAATCCGCTCCGCCTAGTTTATGTAGCTTCGGATCCTTTTCCCCAGAAGCAACATACTTTTGAATAAGATCTATTTGATCCACAGGAACAAATAGTTTATCCTCTCCACGGTAGCGTATGTGTAAATAATCTTTGTGAATGCCATTAACTAAAAGCGTTTCTATTCCGATATATTTCCCTATACCATGATGAATATGTACAACATTATCGCCAGGCTTTATTTCCGAATAGCTTTTAATGCGCTCTGCATTCGTTACTTTTTGTGCTCTTGCTTTTCGCTTATGTTTTTGTTTAAATAACTCAGACTCGGTAATGACAGCAATGCGTTGGAGCGGTAATTCAAAACCCGCTTCTAAATCTCCGTCCACAATAAAGATTCCGGAGTTTTTCAAATCTTCCCCAGAAGCTCCAATCTTTGAAACTATTTCATAATCTTCTAAAACAGTATGAACTTTTTGGACACGTTCTTTTCCGTCAGCTAGAATTACTACTCGAAACTTTCCTTGTGTAAATCGATCAATTTCATTTTTCAATAAATGCATTTGTCCATGAAAGTTCTGCATTGGCTTACAGGAAAAGCCGATATTTTTTTTAATTGTTATACCCGAAAACGTACGAGAGAATAAAGAAAAATATAATTTTTCATTCGGGAGCATCTGAATAATCTCTTTTAAATTATAAGAAGGTTTTACGTCATGAACCGTTTTACCTTCCTCTAACAGTGCTAAAAACCAATCATTTTCTTCTCTCTCCAGTGTTTCAGTAACTTCTTGGATTCTTCCAAGCTCATCAAATAAAACCATTCCATTAGAATCGAAATAATTACCTAAAAAGCTATTATGTTCGTCAAGCAACGAAACGTATTTCATAAATTCCTTTGGCTGCTCACCTTGTTTTAAAAGTTCAATATCATGTTGAATATTTTGATAAAATTGCTCTTTCATTTCAGGTATTTTTACTTTTTTTAGACTTTCAGCCAACGAATCTTCCAATTTATGCGCAAGTAATTTCTTTTTATCTTCTGTTAATACATACTCAGTTGCAGGTAGTATTCGAATGTCCTTTAGTTTTTCTAATGAACGCTGATCCTCTGCAGAAAATGTTCGAATAGAGTCTACTTCTGTATCAAACAACTCTATACGAATTGGATGCTCTAAATAGAGTGGGTATATATCAACAATTCCACCCCTTAAAGCAAATTCACCTGGTGCAGTAACCATCGGTTGACGAATATAGCCCATATTTATAAGACTTTGCAATAGTGTTTCTAACACTATTTCCTCGCCTTCTGATATGGAGACCGTGCTTTCCCGCCAATCCTTCACAGATGGCATATGCTTTTTAAGTCCTGCGATTGGTACAATATACACACCATTTTTTTTCGATAGCATGTGATCTAACGTTTCAATACGCTGTGCTCGTAACTCTGGACTAGCTATGGAAATATCCGCTGCAATTAGCTCATCTGCAGGAAATAAGCGTACTAAATCGTCTCCAACCAACTTTACTAAATCTTCCGTTAGCTTTTGCGCATGAAGTAAATTCGGTGTAACAATAAGAATAGCTTTTTTACGTGTACTATAGAGCATTTTACTAAAAACAGCTCTTGCACTGCCCGATAGTCCCGTTAATAGCTGCTGATCTTGACCGCTCTCTAATTCTTTTAGTAGTTTTTGTATATGTGAATCTTCCCGTAGTATATTACTTAAAAGCTCCATTTCAATCCCCCGTTTTTTAAGAAAAGCATAAGATGCCTGTATAGCCACAAATACTATTATTAATTCTCCAGGCATCTCTTCACACCTATGAAAACACATAGCTTAGTGGCTGGCAACTGTAGACTAGACAATCAAAAAGTAGAAAACTGTAGGTGCCTCTTCTCTACCATGAAAGGCAACTTCAAAACAGAAAAAGGCTTTGCACACTAAAACGTGCCAAAGCAACTCTACTGTATCCACTTTTTTAATGCATAGTAATTAGGAAATTTTTGGAGAGAACTTTGGCACTCTTCACAAATACACTGTACTGTGTACTCCCCTTCATTTCCAAGTTCAATATATAAATCTTTTTCTTCATGTGTTATGTCATTTTTTTTCAAAAAGTGCTCATCTATAGAGTCCAAAGGCAATTGGCCTATTTCTGTTTCACAATGGCGACACTTATAACGAATGGTCATGCCCAAAACCTCCTTTTTAGGAAGTATAGGTCTATACGTTAAAATTTATGCACCATTATATATATTCATCACTTCTAAAAAGCTTTTTGTTAGCCATGCATCACATGCATCTGCACTCTTTTTCACCGCATTCACCATATCTGCTTTTTCATCTTCTGTAAATCGTGATAAAACATAGTCTGGTACCTTCATACCGTTTTTAGGACGATCAATACCAATCCGAATTCGATTAAACTCCTGTGTTCCTAGATGCTGAATAATTGATTTTATTCCATTGTGACCGCCTGCGCTTCCCTTTTGACGTAGACGGAGTTTTCCTACCTGTAAATCTAGATCATCATAAATAACAACAATCTCATCATTCTCAACGTCATAATAATCCATCATAGGTACAATACACTCACCAGATAAATTCATATACGTTAATGGTTTTAATAGCATTACTTTCTCTGCTCCAATATGTGTAATACCATACATACCATTAAATTTAGATTGTGAAAGTGGTATGTTTAATCGATTAGCTAATTCATCTATAACATGAAATCCTATATTGTGTCTGGTTGCCTCGTATTGTTTACCTGGATTCCCTAATCCAACGATGATTTTCATTCATATTCCATTCCTTTTAATACGTATTTCATTTATTTTAACATATACAATAGAGAAAAACGCAGATTCTTATGCTTTAACAACTACAGAGAAAAAGAGATTGCCTTTTTGAGACAATCTCTTTTCTTTTATAATTATTCTTCTGTTTTTGCTTCTTCAGTGTCATTGTTTTCTTCAGCATCAGCATCTGCATCCGTTTCTTCGGATTCTACACGAGGCGCTGACACAGTTACTAACGTATAATCATCTTCGTTTAAGATAGTATAGTTAGTTTTATATCGAATATCTGCAACAGTTATGGTGTCACCAATAGCCATATTCGACACATCCACGTCAATACTATCTGGAATGTCAGAAGGTTTTACAGTTATAGTTACTTCTCTGTTAGGCTGTTGAAGAACCCCGCCTTCAGAAACTCCTACTGAATCTCCGATGACATTAACCAAGACGCTTACTTCTAGCTCTTCCTTCATGTTAATCGCTAAAAAGTCTGCATGAATCATTTGACCTTTTAGGATATTCATTTGGTAGTCATTCAAAACAACGTTAACTTGTTTTCCTTCTACTTCTAGTTTCATGACACCATTGCGACCAACTTCACGAATAGTTTTAGACAAATCCTTTTCATCTACAGCTATAGATTGTGATTCCATTTGAAAACCATATACTACAGCAGGGATGAAACCATTTTTCCTCAGTTGTGCATTTTCTTTATGCTCACGTTTTTTTGTTTTCACCAATGTACTCATCTATATCCATCCTCCTAAAAGTTCGTTACCTTTATTAGATATATACCCTTTAAGAGGATGTTTCAAACGTTGGAAAGATTAATCAAATAAAGTACTTACTGATTTTTCCTCGAAAACTCGAACAATTGCATCGCCTAATAATTTTGCAACAGATAATTCTTTAATTTTAGGAGAAGTTTTATCTTCTGCAAGTTGAATAGAATTAGTAATTACTAACTCTTTAATAACAGAGTTATCTATACGCTCAATAGCTGGTCCTGATAAAACTGGGTGTGTACAGCAAGCATAAACTTCTTTTGCACCACTTTCCATCAATGCTTTTGCGGCAATTGAAATTGTTCCAGCAGTATCGATAATATCATCAATTAAAATACATGTTTTTCCTTCTACATTTCCGACAATGTTCATTACTTCTGCAACGTTCGGACGAGGACGTCGTTTATCGATAATAGCGATTGGTGCTTTCAAACGGTCTGCCATTTTACGCGCACGCGTAACTCCACCGTGGTCTGGTGATACAATTACAATCTCAGAAAGATCTAAGTTTTTCCCTAAGAAATAGTCAGATAAGATTGGTGAAGCTACTAAGTGATCAATTGGAATATCAAAGAAACCTTGTATTTGTGGAGCATGTAAATCTAGCACGATTGCGCGTGTAGCACCAGCAGTAGTTAATAGGTTTGCAACTAACTTCGCTGTAATTGGTTCACGAGCACGTGCTTTTCTATCTTGTCGAGCATATCCATAATAAGGTAAAACCACACTAACTGTACGAGCAGAAGCACGTTTCACAGCATCTAGCATTATTAATAACTCCATAATGTGCTCGTTTACAGGACCTGAAGTGGATTGAACGATAAATACGTCACAACCACGAATGCTTTCATCAATATTAATTTGAACTTCTCCATCACTAAATCTTGTAACTGTACTTTTTCCTAGAGGAACCCCTACTTCTTTTGCGATTTCTTCGGCTAACTTTTTATTAGAATTTAAAGTGAATATTTTCAATTTCGAATTGTTATATTGTTCTGGCATTGATAATCCTCCTGAGTAGTGGGTTATTTTTTATTTAGTTTGTTTACATAGCCTTCTTTATTTTCTTGTCTAGCACGACCTATCGCAAGCGCTTCTCCAGGCACATCTTTTGTAATGGTAGAACCAGCAGCAACATAAGAGTTCTTGCCAATCGTTACTGGCGCTATTAAATTGGAGTTACAACCAACAAAAGAATCATCTTCAATTATAGTTTTAAACTTGTTTTTACCATCGTAATTCACCGTTATGGTTCCACAACCAATATTCACATTTGAACCAATAGCAGCGTCTCCCATATAGCTGAGGTGTGAAATTTTACTTCCATTCCCAACTGTCGATTTTTTCACTTCTACAAAGTTTCCAATCTTCACATCATTGCCAACGTCTGACTGTGGTCGGATATGTGCAAACGGACCAACTGAAGTATGGTCACCTATTTCGCTTGATAGAACAACCGAAGAATGAATAGTTGTTCCGTTGCCGATCACACTTGAAACAATATGACTGTTTGGGCCAATAGAGCAATTTTCTCCGATAATCGTTTTCCCTTCAATAATTACTCCAGGCTGGATAACAGAATCGGCACCAATTACAGCATCGCTACTAATGTATGTATTTTGAGGATCTATGATTGTTACGCCTTCACGCATATGATGATGTGCAATACGAGATTGCATAGTTTGTTCTGCTTGAGAAAGAGCGATTCGATCATTTATACCCAAAATTTCATCAAAGTCTTTTGCCGCAAAAGCAGAAATAACTTCGCCCTCATTTTGTAAAATCTCAATTACATCTGGCAAATAGTATTCACCTTGAGCATTTTCATTTTTAACTAATTTCAACGATTTAAATAATGCTTTATTATCAAAACAATATGTTCCCGAGTTAATCTCATTTACAAGCTGTTCTTCAGCTGTAGCATCTTTTTGTTCCACAATACTTTTAACATTTCCATCCTCTGAACGAATAATTCTTCCATAACCAGTTGGATCATTCGCAATTGCTGTAAGAATGGTTGCTTTGGCACCTGACTGTTTATGATGAGTTAATAAGTCGTTCATAGTTTCTGCAGTAATAAGTGGAGTGTCTCCACAAATAACAATGGTTGTGCCTGAAAGAGTTGAGAGTGACGTCTCAGCTTGTAGTACAGCATGTGCAGTTCCTAATTGTTCTGCTTGTAGGGCATATTCACTTCTATTGCCTAATTCGCTTTGAACCGTTTCTGCCCCGTGACCAACAACTGTTACAATCTTATCTACACCTAGTTTCTCCATGTTTCCTACAACATGTTCTACCATTGGCTTCCCACAAACAGGATGTAGTACTTTATATAGACTTGACTTCATACGAGTTCCTTTACCGGCAGCTAATACAACCGCATAAGTATTTGTCATTTTCCGTTTCCCTCCAATGGGCTAATTTCCTCTTTTGACTATAGCGGAAATCAAACCATTTTTCAAGGAAATATCTCTTGACAAATACATGACAAAACAAGTATTATAAATAATTTTTCTGCACAAAAAAACCATCTCATGATAGAAATGGTTTTAGTTGATTCGTATATTTGCTTCGAATAACTTTTTTTTGCATAAAGTATTAATAACTAGCCTCTGCAACCGGCTCCTCTATATCACCGCTTAAATGATAAGCGTATAACACTGCGTCTTGAATTTTTGTACGTGTTCCAGAATTAATAGGATGAGCAATATCTCTAAATTCACCCTCAGGAGTTCTTTTGCTAGGCATTGCTACAAATAGTCCTCCATTTCCATCAATAACTCTAATATCGTGTACAACGAACTCATTGTCCAGTGTAATGGAAGCGATAGCCCTCATACGACCATCAGATAGTACTTTACGTAATCTTACGTCTGTTACTTCCATCTTACAGCACCCCTCTTCTAATAATAAAAACTCTTTTATTATTATTCCACGAAACTTATAAATATCCTTCTTCTTTTATGAATCTTTTTAATATTATAAAATAGTTAGATTATTTTACTATCAACCCATATTTACCCATTTAATTTATTAATTAATTTTTATTAATATTTACTATAAATTGAGTCTGTTAGTTTAATAATATTTGACTTTGCTATTTATAATCTCTGAGCGCTTTATAGAATGAGTAGAGATACACGGATGTGCGCTGCCGCACGCTTCGCATGAGCCTCCGCAGGATGAGTCGTTCCTTCGTCACTCCCACATCCTTTACGGGGTCCCATTCTTCGCGCTCTTGCGGCGTGTAAGGCGCACATCCTGAAAACGCCCGTGGATACATTAAAAAATAAATGTAAGATTAGCTATTCAAAATAGTTGATTATATAAATTCTAATAGAATCTCATTTTACTAATTAAGATAAGAAATTGGCACTAGCAGCATGGCGTGCCTTATGAGATTAGTAAATACTTTTGCGAATAGTACGATTTCCTATAGTTGCTGAGGTAACATGTTCAAAGTCTATACATATTCTCTTAAACACGGATGTGCGCTTGCCGCACGCTTCGCATGAGCCTCCGCAGGATGAGTCGTTCCTTCGTCACTCCCACATCCTTTTCGGGGTCTCATTCTTCGCGCTCTTGCGGCGTGTAAGGCGCACATCCTGAAAATGCCTATGGATACAGTAAGAAATATACTCAGGATGCGAAATTCAGAACTGTTGAAATCCTAATAGAATCTCATTTTCCAATTAAGATGAGAATTAAATTAGCACTTGCACATGACGTTCGTATGAGATAAGTAAATATTTTTGCAGACAGCGCTATTGCCTATAGTTGGTGATGTACTATTTTCAAATTCTATATATATTTTTGTATTTAGTAAGCTGAAACATGGATATACGCTTGCCGCACATCCTGAAAATTTTGTTTATACAGTAAGAATTTAATCAAAATCTGTATTCGGACTTTTTATTGTCAAACCTTAAATAGAATAGAATTCGACCTATCTAATAGGGGTCTCTTGCATTCGCGCCTTGCCAGCCGCATGACGTGCCGTATGAGACAGCAAAATGCGCTGGCGCATGCAGCGGCTCATGCAGACGTGTGGCCAGCGCGAATGCTTATAGATTAGGGTATATCTATTCAATTCTTTATTAGCAACAATGATTAAATAAAAAAAGTATGCTTTCCGAAGAAGGCATACTTTATGTTTATACTACTGCTATTACTTCTATTTCAACTTTAACGTCTTTTGGTAGTCTCGCTACTTCCACAGCTGAACGAGCTGGTTTATGTCCCGCAAAATGCTTTTCATATGCTTCGTTAAATTCAGCAAAATCATTCATATCTTTTAAAAACACAAGTGTTTTAACAACGTTTGATAAAGAAGAGCCTGCTTCCGTAAGTACAGCTTCCAAATTAGCAAAAACTTGTGCAGTTTGTTCCGTAATAGAACCCTCTACTACTTCCCCTTGTGGAGTTAATGGAATTTGTCCAGAGCTATAAAACATCCCGTTTACAATTACTCCTTGTACATATGGACCAATAGCTGCCGGTGCATTAGTTGTTGTTACTGCTTTCATTAAGATTTCCACCCTTCTCAAAATAGTTTCCTTCTGCTAAAGCAATTGTACCATCTTTTTCATTTACTTCATGTAACTTTATTAGAGATAAATAATCATCCACAAGTTGCTCACCTTCATGCTCCGCCTCAACTAATACAGCAATACCTGCAAGCTCACAGTTAAATTCCTCTAATAAACTCTTCATTCCATTAATCGTTCCTCCGACTTTCATAAAGTCATCTGTGATTAATACCCGTTGGCCTTTTTCCATACTTCTTTTTGAAAGGACCATCGTTTGAATACGTCTCGCCGATCCAGATACATAGTTTATACTTACCGTTGGACCTTCTGTTACCTTGCTGTCTCGTCGCACTACTACAACAGGAACATTTAAATGTCTTGCAATTGCATGTGCAATGGAGATACCTTTTGTAGCAACTGTCATAATGGCATCTATTTTTTCATGCGCAAAAGCAGATGCAAATATTTTACCTACCTTATTCATTAAAGAGGGATTTCCAAGTAAATCTGTCATGTACAGATATCCTCCAGGCAATAAACGCTCCGATTTTGAAAGCTGCTCCATTAACTCTGCAGTTATTTCCTTTACATCTTTACCGGTCATAGTAGGAATAAATTTTACACCACCTGCTGCTCCAGGGACTGTAATGAGTAATCCTCTTCCTCTTTCTTCAAAAGTTGCTTTTATAATCGTTAAGTCTTCACTAATAGAGGACTTGGCAGATTGATACAAAGTTGCAAAAAACGTTAAAGGAATTAATTTATGGGGATGTTCCATTAAGTATTGCGTCATGTCAACAAGTCGTTCACTTCTTTTCCACTTCATCCACTCACCTCCAAACACGAATGTTTTAATGAAAACTTATCACAATCATCCGCATTTAAGCAAGTGAATCTCGTTCACCTATTAAACGAACTGCATAAACTTCGTCGCAAAAACCACGCAGACCGTTATATATTCTTTGTACTCTGGATTCTTGTTGTACTATTCCAAATACCGTTGGACCACTACCACTCATCAAAACAGCGTCAGCACCAAATTTTTGCATTTGTTCTTTTAAACCAGCAACCTCTGGATATAGTTTTAATGTGACGCTCTCCAGCACATTTCCAACAGAAGCACACATTTTTTCAAAATCCTTCGTTTCAATTGCTTCAATCATTTTCTTCGTATCAGGATGTTTCATTCTATTTAAATTTAACTTCCCATACACGTCTGCTGTAGAAACTCCTAATGTAGGTTTAGCAAGTATAATCCAGCAGTTTGCAGGAGATGGAAGCTCTTGAATCTTTTCCCCGCGTCCTGTAGCAAGAGCTGTTCCACCATACACACAAAATGCAACGTCTGATCCTATTTTTGTTCCGATTTGCGCGAGTTCATCTAAGGACAACCCTAATCCCCATAGCGTATTTAGCCCTCTCAAAGTTGCCGCCGCATCACTACTGCCTCCAGCGAGTCCAGCTGCCACAGGAATATTTTTTTCAATCTTTATTGTTACTCCAGATTGAATAGAATACATTTCTTTTAATAGCTTGGCTGCTTGATATGCTAGATTTCGATAATCATTCGGAACAAATCTGTCAACGGATAGTATATGTATTTTTCCATCTTCTCTTAACTCTAATCCTATACGGTCTGCCAAATCGACTGTTGTCATGATCATTTCAACTTCATGATAACCATCGGAACGTTTATTCAAGACATCGAGTGTTAAATTTATTTTAGCAGGTGCTTTTACATAGTACATTCCTTCTGCTCCTTTTAAACTTATGTTGTCCACTATTCTACCATAGTGCATCTAAAAAGCGGAATACTTATTGGAGTTCCTAGTAGTTGAAGTCAAAAAGATTAGCCTGCATATCTTATATAAAAGAAAAGGCGGATTTCTCCGCCCTTTTTAAGTGCTAGTTGTTACCTAATGGATCTCGCTTGCTTTTTTTGGAACAATACAATCTATTTTGGTGACTTCATTTGTTGTTCAGCCATTTCAATTGCTCGTTTTACCATATTACCAGCGTCACGTGATTTAATTCCACCCCAGCCCTCGGTCTTGACTACATCATAAATTCCAAGATCTTTTGCTATCTCTTCTTTTAATTCATTAGACATAATACCTCTTCTAGCCATGTGGTGAATCCTCCCTTTCAAATACGCTAAAGCGAATTTGTTTCAGATGAACAACTAGCTTACTTAGTATGTGCCATAAACAGAAAAAAACCCCTCTTCCATTCAAATGAATGAAAAAGGAGTTTCTTTCGAATATAAAAGTAAAAATAAAAGTTCTAAAAAATCATTTTACAACTATTAAATTATTTGCTTCGTCAAAAATAGTGATTTCTACTGCTTCTGTCAAAATGTCTGCATAACTATAAGATACACGTTCAAAAGAATTTTCATCTTGATCCAAATCGATAACGAATACGGCATGATAAGTTTCTCTTAAGACACCAGCACGTTCGATCGTTTTCTTTCGTCCTCCGTTTGCTTTTAATTGCAAACGTTTGCCTAAATGATGATCTAATGACTTTTTAATATCAGCTAAAGTTTTTGGCATTCTGCTTACACCTCACTGAATATTAATATAACATCTATTTATATTTTTGTCAAACAAAACATTTTAACAATCATGATACATACTTGTCAATATATTTTTCTCGTTTTTAATATAGATTTTTTTATAAACAGTACTAATATTGTAACAAGTAAAATTAATGAAAATAAGGATATAGCTCATCTGCTAAACGGCCAAATTCTTCAATAGACAAGGTTTCTCCTCGTCTTGTTGGATTTATATTAACTTTTTCTAAAGATTGAATGATGATTTCCTTCTTTTCCTTGCCATTTGGTAAAGAGGACTGTAGATTATTAATAATTGTTTTTCTTCTTTGAACAAAAGACCCTCTTGATACTTGAAACAAGAAATCTTCATCTATAACATGAACTGGTGGTGTCTCATGGCGAGTAAGCTTAATAACTGCTGATTCTACATTTGGTTGTGGCATGAAAACCGCCCTAGGAACAACCATTGCCACTTCAGCCTTCATATAGTATTGAATAGCAATAGAAAGTGAACCATAAGCTTTTGTACCTGGAACAGCTGTAATTCGATCAGCCACTTCTTTTTGCATCATCACAACCATTCCACGTATAGGTAGACGGTCCATCAGTAGCTTCAACAATATTGGAGTAGTAACATAATAGGGTAAGTTCGCCACTATCATGACATCTTTATAATCCGTCAATTTTTCCTCTAATATTTGCTTCACATTTGCTTCCAAAATATCTGAATGAATAATTTTTACATTATCATAAGGAGAAAGTGTATCTTCTAAAACAGGAAGCAATCTTTGGTCTATTTCAAATGCAACAACCTTTCCTGCGGCTCTTGCTAAATGTTCAGTTAGTGCTCCTATACCCGGTCCAATTTCAATCGCTGCAGAATCTTTAGTGATGTCAGCATGCCCCACAATATTTCGCAAAATATTTGGATCAATTATAAAGTTTTGACCTAAGCTTTTTTTAAAGGAAAAACCATACTTTTTTAATATTTCTTGCGTTCGAATTGGCGTAGCTATATCTTTTTGCATAAATTATTTATCCTCCATATTGAGCTGCAAGATTGCTTCCTCAAGCTGCTGTCTGCTTATTTGAAAAATAGAAAGACGCTTTTGTAATTGCTTTCCATTTGTATATCCTATTTTCAATAGTTCACCAAGTTTTGTTCTTCGTTCTTTTGAGTTTGGATGCCCAATCAATTGTCCCTCGACTAAAATTTCTAAAGGAATTTCAGGTACTACATCCAGTTCAGATCTAGGCGTATAGACATTGGCAAGTGCCTGTTGAATATCTTCCTTTTTCGCGTGTTCAATTCCTAACCCTTTTCCATTCTTAGCAATTGTTTTTTCTTTTGAAAGAAAGGCATGTTTTACTCCCGGTACATGTTCTTCGATTATAGCGCGTATTCGTCTCCCTGGATAATCTGGATCCGTAAAAACAATTACTCCTCTTTTTTCTTGCGCATGCATAATTTTAACAAGTGTCTCCTTGGATATTGCAGAACCATTCGTCTCTATAGTATCTGCTTCAACAGATCGTTTAATTGCAGTTGTATCATCTTTTCCTTCTACGACTATAACCTCTTTTATTCGCAAACATACTTCCTCTTTTCTATTCTTCCTACTGCTTTCTATCATAACGCAAAAAAGCTTCCCCAATCAACGAAAGGGAAAGCTATTTCATAAATCAAATACATCACGAAGCATTCGCACCTGCGAAAAGCTCGTTGGAAAAAATATTACAATAAATTAAGTTAATCTAATATTTTTATTCGTACTTTTTTACGGCCGAATTCATAGGCTTGCGATTTAGATGGTATGAATAAATCAATTTTGTTTCCTTTAATCGCTCCACCTGTATCTCCTGCTACTGCATAACCATAGCCTTCCACCCATACCTTAGATCCAAGTGGTATAACGCTAGGATCTACCGCAACGACTTTTACGTTAGGATTGGATTTTAAATTAATACCAGTAGCTGTTACACCAGTACAGCCGTTACAATTCGCCGTATAAGCTGTTGCAGTTACGTAAAACTCTTTTCCATCTGTAGAGTCAGATGAAGAATTTTCTCCACGGGAAACACTAGCAGTCACGACTTTTGTCCCTACTGCTACGACTTTTTTGGTTGGCTCTTTTGTAATTTTTTCACTTTTTACGTTACGAGATACTTCTTTACCATTTTCTTTTACAACTTCATATGTTCGTGAAACAGAACCTTTTTCCCCTGTTTGCACTACTTTCTCTTTCCCTTTTAGTAGCGAGTCATCTTTTTTCGTTTCAACTGCAAAATTTGTTTCTTCCTCAACTACATCGGTGACCTTTTCTACTCGCACTACTTGTATTACAGAATTCGGAATTACTAATTCATCCATTTTCCGTTCCACTCGGTCGAATTCATTCAGTTGAATGTTATTTTGTTTTAAAAAGTCAGCGACCGTAGTCGAAGTGGACCATACCTTCTTCTCTTCCTTGCCATCTAATAGTGCTACTTCAAATGCTTTTTCGATTGCAATTTTGTTATCCGGTCCTACCTCTGCATCTGCAGCAGGTGTTATTGCATCATGTTCATTTACTTGAACATTAGCCTTTGCAAGTATTTCTGAAACTAAATCATCAGTAGTGGTGATTGTTTGATTTTTTCCATCCACCGTGATTTCTATTTGTCTTGCCTGCTCCCACTCAATCGCTAAATTATTTTCGATTGATGTGTTCACTGAGGGTTTTATAAAATCTTTGTTGGTAAAAACTATATTATTTTGTTCTAGTAATTCTCCAACTGTATTTGCATGCGTTAGTATTTCTTGTTGTTCACCGTTCACTGTTAAAGCAACGGTTTTCTTTGTTCCTTCGAATAAAACGAAAGAAACCACTGCAAGAAACAATAGTAATGATGCTACTGTTACTAATGTTTGCTTGCTCCTCAATGAATGAAAGAACAGGTTTTTCATGGTATTTTTTGACATGAAAAACGCCTCCTTGTTCACTCGTGTGATTATATAGAGTACTTTTCAGCTTGTCAACTCTTATAGATTTTTTATTCAAACAAAACAAGCTAAAAATGTCTTTAAAACTAGAATCTAAAGTTGTTCAATTTATTAATCAAAAAGCTTAAAAAACTTCACGGCATTTTTAGTAGTGACTTCCGCTACTTCCTCAATGGAAATCTCCTTTAATCTTGCTATTTCCTCTGCTACTAGAGGTACAAGCGATGGTTCATTTCTTTTTCCACGATGGGGATGTGGTGCTAGATATGGTGCATCTGTTTCTATTAGTAAATAATCTAGTGGAATTTCAGTTGCTACCTCTTTAGGTTTTTTGGCATTTTTGAAGGTAACGGGACCACCAAGTGAAATCATAAAATTCATGTCGATACATTGTTTTGCAGTTTCTACACTTCCGCCAAAACAATGCATGATCCCTCCGGTTAGATGCGCTTCTTCTTCTTTCAAAATTCTAATAACATCTTCTGTTGCCTCGCGATTATGTATGATAATCGGTAAATTTACTTTTTGAGCTAAACGTATTTGTTTTCGGAACAATGCTTGCTGTATATCTTTAGGTGATTTGTCCCAATAATAATCCAATCCCATTTCTCCAATGCCTACCACCTTTTCATGAGAAGATAGTTCTTCAATCCATTGTAAATCTTCCTCTGTGCAATCGATCGCATCTACTGGATGCCACCCGATTACCGCATAAATAAATGAATAATCTTCTACAAGCTTCATCGCGCGTTCAATTGTTTTTCGATCAAATCCTATTACAACCATTTTATGTACTTTTGCTTCTATAGCACGATCAATTACTTCTTGAAGATCCTCATCGTATTGATCCGCATTTAAATGAACATGAGTATCTATAAACACTTTCTCATTCCCTCCCTAAGTTACATTTACAATCCATAATAGTAAAACAGCATTAAAAAGTCACGTTATTAGCATTCCGTTCCCTCTTAAATACCTTATTAGTTAAAATATTCAAATTTATTTAAAGGGATATAGTATTTTAAAATATTATTTTAAAAAAGAAAAACCTATCACAAATTTTGTGATAGGTCCTAGTAAAATTATTTAACTTGAGCTCCATTTTCAAGTCTTTCATCCACTGTTGCTAATGTTAAATAGCCGTCCTTTTCCCCGGCAAGAATCATCCCTTGAGACAATTCTCCTCTAAGTTTTACCGGTTTCAAGTTTGCTACTACAATTACTTTCTTCCCAATAATATCTTCTGGTTTATAATGTTGTGCAATTCCAGAAACTACTTGTCGCTTTTCATATCCTAAATCTAGTTGTAGTTTTAGCAATTTATCAGCTTTTGGAACTGGATCACATTCTAAAACAGTAGCAACTCGTAGATCTACTTTGAAGAAATCATCGATCGTAATTTCTTCGGCTTGTGTCTCTTCTTCCTGCTGTTCCTCTTCTTGAGAAGTTTGGACAGAACCTCTCATTTGTTCCCTTATATAGGCAACTTCAATGTCAACTTCTAAACGAGGGAAAATCGGAACTCCTGTTTTAATGACTGCTGTTCCATCCTCAATTACATTAAATTGACCTAAGTATTCCCAACTCAAATGTTCTTCTTTTAAACCAAGCTGAGAAATAATATCTTTTGGGCTATTCGTCATAAATGGTTGGATTAGTGTAGCAATTTGTCGTAAGCTTTCTGCTAAATTAGTCATTACTGCAGCTAATTGCCCTTTCAAAGCTTCGTCTTTTGCAAGAACCCACGGCGATGTTTCATCGATGTACTTATTTGTACGGGAAATGAATGCCCATAAGTCACCTAAGACAACACTAAATTGCATCTTTTCCATATTTGTTTCATATTTTTCAACTGTTTCTTTTGCAAAGTCTCGAAGGGTTTTATCAAATTCAGTAGATTCACTTAAATTAGTCGGAATTTTTCCTTCAAAGTATTTATTAATCATGGAAACAGTTCTATTTAATAGATTACCTAAATCATTTGCTAAATCGAAGTTAGTTCGTTCTACAAATGATTCTGGAGAAAATACGCCATCTTGTCCAAAGGGAAGCTCACGCAATAAGAAGTAGCGTGTTGCATCTAAACCATAACGTTCTACTAGCATTTCCGGATAAACCACATTCCCTTTTGATTTGGACATTTTGCCGTCTTTCATCATAATAAATCCATGAGCAAACACTTTTTTTGGAAGTGGTAAATCTAAAGCCATTAAAAAAATAGGCCAATAAATTGTATGGAAACGTACTATATCCTTTCCTACTACGTGCACATCTGCTGGCCAATATTTTTGGAACAATGAATCGTCCTCAGACATATATCCAAGTGAAGTAATATAGTTAGTTAACGCGTCCACCCATACATAAATGACGTGCTTAGGATCTCCTGGAACACGGATTCCCCAGTCAAAAGAGGTTCTGGAAACAGATAAATCCTCTAAGCCAGGTTTGATAAAGTTATTGATCATTTCATTTTTTCTAGATTCAGGTTCAATAAATTGTACATTATCTTCATAGTAAGCCAATAATCGATCGGCGTATTTCTTCATATTAAAGAAATATGATTCCTCTTTTACTTTATGGACAGGGCGACCGCAATCTGGACAATTTCCATCTACCAATTGTGTTTCAGTAAAAAACGACTCACAAGGAGTACAATACCAACCTTCGTATTGCCCTTTATAAATATCGCCATTATCTAAAAATTTTTGGAAGATCTTTGCCACAGCTTTTGTATGACGTTCTTCTGTTGTTTGAATAAAATCATCATATGAAATATCCATTAAGGCCCATACTTTTTTTGCAGCTTCTGCAATTTCATTTACATATACTTGAGGCTCCATACCAGCTTCTTGGGCTTTTTCTTGAATTTTTTGCCCATGTTCATCCATCCCTGTTAGAAAACGAACATCATAACCTCTAAGTCTTTTGTACCGTGCCATTGCATCTGATGCCACCGTTGTATATGCAGTACCAATATGGAATTTTCCACTTGGATAATAAATCGGTGTCGTTAAATAAAATGTTTTCTGTTGATCTTTCAATGTAAGGTGCCTCCAATGTTGGTTCTACTTTATCCTTATTCTATCGAAATGAAGAAATTGTTTCAATTAATTAATGAATATAGCCATTTGTCGAATAATGGTGTCTAATTTATGAATTGCATTATAATAGTTAATATATCAAAATAATTCCTATTTCACTAAAAAGATAACGTTTTTTTATTATTTAAGGTGATTTTCTAGCATTTTTTTATTATAAATCATAATTTACTAGCAATTTAATTATTGACGGAAATGGTATTACTTGGTATGATAGTTTACATCAAAGAGATTTATGTCGAATCTTGACGAAAAAAATGCACTCGCGAGAGGGGAAAAAATTAATAATGAAATCTACAGGTATTGTTCGTAAAGTTGATGAATTAGGACGCGTAGTAATTCCAATTGAACTTCGTCGTACATTAGGAATTGCAGAAAAAGATGCTCTTGAGATTTATGTAGATGATGACAAAATTATCTTAAAAAAATATATGCCAAACATGACTTGTGCCGTAACTGGTGAAGTTTCAGACGACAACCTTCGTCTCGTTGGAGGAAAATTAATTTTAAGCCCAGAAGGTGCAGAATTACTTATTAAAGAAATTCAAAACAACTTAAAATAATAATAAACATCCGTAACCTTTTTGGCATACGGATGTTTTCTTGTTTAATAGATTAATATTCATTTCACATGATAACTTTGGTAAATTTCTCTCTTCGATAATCCTCTTTGAATGGCTACTTCCTTTATCGCCTCTTTTGAAGTACATTGCTTTTCTTCCATTATATTGTTTACGTGTTCTTCAATACTCAAAGTTTCCCACCAAGGAGATTCTAAATCATCTACATGCTCTTCATCTGTTCCTTCTAACACAATGCAAAATTCCCCACGGATTTCGGATTGTTCTGCCCAAGTTACTGCGTCGTCAATTGTACCTCTTAAAAACTCCTCAAACTTTTTCGTCAGTTCTCTAGCAAGTACAATCTTTCTATTTCCATCCATCAATGCCTGCATATCTTTTAAGGAATCCTTCAAACGATGGGGAGATTCGTATAATATAATGGTTTCTTGTCTTTTTTGAATCTTTGTAATCTCATCTTTTCGTTCTTTTTTATTTCTACTTAGGAACCCATAAAAGAAAAATGGTTGGGTCGACAATCCAGAAGCAATCAACGCACTAAGGGCTGCATTTGCCCCTGGTACAGGGATAACTGCAATTCCTTCATCAACCGCTTTTGCAGCAATGTCTGCACCAGGATCTGAAATGCAAGGTAAACCAGCATCACTCACCAAAGCAACACGCTTACCTTGTCGGAGAATATCCAATATTTTTTCACCACCTACTTGTTGATTGTGGTCATGATAGCTCATAAGTGGCGTGGATATCTCAAAATAATTACAAAGTTTTTTTGTATTTCTAGTATCTTCAGCAGCAATAATATCTACTTCTTTTAATATTCGAATTGCTCGCATTGTCATATCTTCTAAATTTCCGATAGGTGTTGCAACTAAATATAAACAGCTACTCTGTTCGTGTTCGGTCGATTTTTGAGATTTCATCCTTTAATTGCCCTCCCATGTACTGAATCTTTTGTAATCTTGTTAGCTGCTTAAATGCATATTCCGCTTGCATGGCTTCTTGTTTTGTTTCAAACTGTTCATGGAAAATACACGATACTGGGAGTTTTGAGCGCGTATATTTTGCTCCCTTGCCCTTATTATGTACACTTACCCTATTTTCTAAATCATTCGTATACCCCGCATAATAAGACCCATCGCTACATTCTAGCACATAAAATGTATGAACTTTTTCATTCTTTTCCATAAAGCATCTCTTTCACTTCTTCTGTATATTCACCGTTCTCCCCATATACATATAAAGGGGGTAAGATTTTCAAATCTGGCTTGCCATCCTTTATTCCTTCTATTAGCAAGGTATTCGCTTCCTTACCTTCTTTCGGATATACAAATCTAATACGCTTTGGTTCTAAACGGTTATTTCTCATGGAAGTCACGATGTCTAAAAGTCTTCCTGGCCGGTGAACAAATGCTGCTTTTCCACCTTGTTTTAATAATTCACTTGCAGAACTCACCGCTTCATCCAATGTAAGATGTATCTCATGTCTTGCTATAGCTAAATGTTCTTTTAGATTCTTTTCGCTTGCTTCATGAGCAGGAAAATAAGGTGGGTTACAGGTCACTACATCATATTTTTCAGAACCTATTTGAGTAGAAATTCCTTTCACATCGGCCTTTAAAATTGTGATTTGTTCCTCTAGTTTATTATATTGAACGCTTCTTTTTGCCATATCTGCTAGCCGTTCTTGAAGTTCAATTCCAATGATCTTCGCTTCTGTTCTGGCGCTTAAAAATAACGGGATTGCTCCATTACCTGTACATAAGTCGACAATTTTTCCTCTTTTTATTGGTACATATGCAAATCTAGAAAGCAGTACAGCATCTAAAGAAAAAGAAAATACTGAGGGACTTTGTATTATTCTCAAGTCTTCTGCCAATAAATAATCGAGTCGTTCATCGTCCTTTAACCATTGTTCCATTATTTTATTCCTCCAGCAAAACAAAAGACTGACACCCACTTGGAGTGGCATCAGTCCTTGATTAGATGTTTTGTTTATTTAAAAATGACAAGCAAAATAGACAATCCTCTTCTTTTCGAGAGCTTCCGAAGTGAACATGACATACATGATAGCCTTCCTGGTAAAGTCGTGCTAAGTTGTCATGACCTTCTCCAATATCCTTTTTGCTTAAACGGTCTTTCTCTTCTTGTGCTTTTTCTAGTAAAATTTCTCTTTCGTGCATTTCATCAAGTCTTTGTCTTAAGTGAGTATTCTCTTGTTTCAGCGCTTGACGTTCTTCTACCATTATCGCTACAAATTCTTTTAAAGCGCGAAATTGCAGCTGCGTGGACTCTAATTGTTTTTCAAACTCTGTAATTGTATCAAAAAAATTACGGTCCATCACACATTCACCTCATTGCCCCGTCCATTGTACCGGATTTTCCGCATGGTTTATTATTTCTTCTAACGTGTAATCTAATACTCTTTGTGGATCATGTAATTCTATACGTAATACTCTTTCTAAAATGTTCATGCTAACTACTTTACCTAATCCATCTGGCGTTTCAACTTTATCGCCAATATCCGGCATTTGCTCTCTTGCTGTCTCATATTCATCGTTTTCATATTTTAAACAACACATGAGTCGACCGCATAGTCCGGAAATCTTAGAAGGATTCAATGATAAGTTTTGATCTTTCGCCATTTTGATCGAAACTGGTTCAAAATCTCCTAAAAATGTTGAACAACAAAGCATACGACCACATGGGCCAATGCCACCTAACATTTTTGCTTCGTCCCGAACTCCAATTTGTCGTAATTCGATTCGAGTTCTAAAAACTGAAGCCAAGTCTTTTACTAAATCGCGAAAATCTACTCTTCCTTCTGCAGTAAAGTAAAAAATAATCTTGTTTCTGTCAAATGTATATTCAACATCCACAAGTTTCATTTCTAGTTCTCTTTCTAAAATCTTTTCTGTCCCTAAGGCTAGAGCCTGGGCAGATTCTAATCTATTTTCTTCCACTTGAATTCGATCTTTTTCAGTCGAAGGTCTAACTACTTGCTTTAATGGAAGTACGACATCATGGTCACCCACCTGCTTGATTGGTACAACAACTTTACCGTACTCTACACCTCTAGCAGTTTCTACAATGACATAGTCATCTTTATCTAAATGAAAATCCACTGGATCAAAATAATATATTTTACCCGCCTTTTTAAAGCGAACTCCTACAACATTATACAAAAGTATTTCCCTCCTGCAAGTTTAGCATTAATTGCTCCATCATCAATGTCCGGTTCATATTTCTATGCAAATTTTGTTTTGCATGTAAAATTGTTTCTAACTGTTGAGAAAGTTGCTCATATGTTGAATGTAGTGCAACTTGTTTCCAATAATGGTTCATGTCCGGATAAGTACATTCTGATAATGGACTTGCTTTTATTGCTACTATATCACGATAAGCGAACAGTAGTAAATCTAATGCTTGTTCAGCATGCTCTTTTTCTTTGAGAAGTGGACCAAAATCCTCATGAATACACATTAGTGCATCTTGAACACTTTTACCACTTGCTTCAACCAATTTTAACACTGATTTCCTAGCAAGTCCAAAATGCTCGTCTTTCGCTAATTCAATTGCTTCATCTACTTGGTTAGTCATTCTGCACACTGTAGAAGCCATCGAATCTGTAATACCTTTATCTATTAACCTCTGTTTTAAAATAGATTGTGGCATTGAAGCCAAGCTGATTTGCTGGCATCTAGACCGAATTGTTGGAATTAGTGCATGGACTTTATCTGTTAAAAGGATTGCCGTAATCTCACTCTGTGGTTCTTCTAAAAATTTTAGCAATGTATTTGCTGCACTAGAATTTAACTGATCTGCTTGTTGAATGACATATATTTTGCGTCCAGTTTCAATAGCAGTTTTACTCATCTCATGGATCAATTCATCAATCTGACCTCTTTTAATAAATTGTCCATCAGGTTCTAGATGCATAAAATTTAAATGATTATTAGATTTTAGTCTTTTGCAAGATCGACATGTTTCACATGGAACATTTTCTATCGGTTTTTCACATAAAACGAGTTGAACAAAAAATTGCATTACTTTTGTTTTTCCGGTTCCCTTTGCTCCATCAATTATATAAGCATGTCCTATTCGATTTTTCGTTACAATAGATTGTATCTGCTTAATAACGAAAGGTTGCAAACTTTCTATTCCTTCTATTGACCATTCTTCCATGTTCATCACCCTCTCTTGTCAAATAGTCTTGAAAAAATCCCGTGTCTCGCGTATTGCGAAAACACGGGAAATCTACGTGTATAGATTAATGAGTAGACCCTTTATCTCTCCTATTTTATCTAATAGATCTATGGAGCTTTTCTCTTGATTTAGAATCTCTTCAGCTAACTCTACTAATTTTTCATCAATTGTCTCAACAATTTTCAGTTTTCTACCTTCACCAAATCGATTCCAAGTATGCGATTGTTTTAATCCCATCCCAAAATCCACGGCTTCCTGTAAAAATTTTCGTATTAGCATTTTAAATTTTGCCATATCACGTAAATTTCTTGAACGTGCAAGGCGATCGCCCGCCGTTGAAATGTCTCCTAATAACCTGGTCAGTGTTTCAGTCTGCATTTTTTGATCATGTTTTACTACCATTTGTCCAAACTTTGCAGACTGTGTATTGTTTAGAGTGGTATCTTTTCGAATTTTATCCATACCTACTCGTAAGTCTTGATTAATTTTCAATTTTTTCTACCCCTTCCCTCATTATTAAAAATGATGGAATTGTTCAATCGGTAGAACAAATACCGTAGCTCCTCCAACTTCCACTTCTACGGGATATGGAATATATGAATCCGCGTTTCCTCCCATTGGAGAAACAGGGGCAACCATTTGCTCACGTGCTCTACAATTGTCTCTTATTAACTCTAAGGCTGAAGATACTAACGAGTCATCGGTACCGATTAAAAATGTAGTATTCCCAGATCGTAAAAACCCACCTGTACTCGCAAGTTTTGTTGCTCTAAACTTTGCTTTTGTTAAAGCATTAGACAATCGATTACTATCCTGATCCTGCACAACCGCTACTATCAATTTCATCGATACTCACCCCTATTATTTTTTTTCTTCTTTTTATTATAACATGAATTATCTAATAACTTCTAATTCCCGTTTTATAACTTTATACACTTTTTTTAATACTTCTTCTAATGAAAGTGACGCATCAACCCGTTCAATCCGTTCTGGGTATTTATCTACAAGTGATAAATACCCTTCTCTTACTTTTTGATGAAAAGCTAAACTCTCTACATCTAAACGGTTTTTTTCTCGGTCATCATGCGCATTAATTCTTGCTAGCCCCACACTTGGTTCAATATCAAAAAGAATTGTTTTATCTGGCATTGTTGAACCAATTGCAAACTTATTAATCGCTAATATCTCTTCTACACCTATTCCTCTCGCATACCCTTGATAAGCAAGCGAGCTATCAATAAAGCGATCACAAATAACGATTTTACCTTCCTCTAGGGCAGGTTGTACTTTTTCAACTAAATGCTGTCTTCTAGCTGCAGCATATAATAAAGCTTCTGTACGGCTATCCATCATTGTATGCTTATTATCTAAAATTATGTTTCTAATTTTTTCGGAAATCATTATCCCGCCAGGCTCTCTAGTCATAACAACATCATAGCCTTCTTCTATTAATTTATTACCTAGTAAATTCATGACGGTGGTTTTCCCAGCACCTTCAGGACCCTCACTAGAAATAAAATACCCTTTTTTCTTCACAATTACTCCTCCACTACATAAATTAACTTTTCATCTAGGCGATGATGACCTTGAAATAATGCACCTTTATTCATCCATTCCTCTAAATCCGTCAGCATTGCTATCGTTATTTTCTCTCCTGGTACCATTAATGGAATTCCTGGTGGATACGGTATAACACTTGCTTTTGATATTCGCCCTGCAGCTCGTACATATGGAACCCATTCGCCTAATTTTTCATTTAATAAACCAATATTCATATGTAATGTCGAAATAGAATTTTGTTTTACAAATTGAGTTATCATTGAACTGTTTGGAGTTTCTTTCCGTAACTCATCTACTGCATGCTTTATCCTCTTTCTGATTTCCGCAAAAGGATACTCATGCTCCACTTTTAATAAAGGCAATATCATTAATACTTGATAAGTATCCGCTAATTCAACATAAATATTCTGCTGTTCCAACACTTTCTGTATTTGAAAACCCGAATATTTATCTACTCGAATTAATAATTTAAGCGGATCATCTACTTGTACAATTTCTAAATGCATAACTGCTTCTAAAGCCTCAATAAACATTTTTCTTTTATACATAAAATGTTTAAAATCTATCTCATTGTACCTCTCTACATAGCTCCTAGCATCATCTAAAGAAGCTAACAAAAGATAGGATGGGCTGCTAGATTGTAGCATCCTCAAGTAATTATTAATTTTTTTAGAATCGATTAAGGCAGAATTAACATGTAAAAAGGAACCCATTGTTAGCGCAGGTAATGTTTTATGTGCCGATTGAACAACTACGTCAGCTCCGCATTCTAGTGCTGATTTCGGAAAGCCTCTATTTACATGAAAATGAGCACCATGAGCTTCATCCACAAGTACTGGAATATTGTTTGCATGACATAATTTGATAATGCTATCTATTTCAGAAGAAGCAACACCATAATAATTGGGATATGTGAGCACAACTGCTTTAGCATGAGGGTATGCCACCAGTGCTTTATGTATAATTTCTTCAGAAACAAAGGATGCTGTTTTTGTTCTTTCATCCCATTCAGGAGTTACAAAAATAGGTTCTGCTCCGACTAATTCAATTGCATGGAAAATTGATTTATGCGCATTTCTCTGAACAATAATTTGCTCTCCGAACTGACAAGTAGCATAAATCATAGCTAGATTTCCTACAGTTGTGCCATTCACTAGGAAAAAGCTACTCTGAGCTTCATATGCCGTAGCTAGAAGTTTCTCTGCCTCTTTTATAGCTCCTTCAGGGTGATGGTAATCATCTAATCCAGTAAGCTCCGTAAAGTCATACTGCATACTCTCTTTCAAAGTACCAGGCAAATTCGATAAAAGTCCATTTTTATGTCCGGGCACATGAAAGGATACACTTTTTTGTTTATGAAATTTTTCCATTGCTTCAACTAATGGACGTTTCTCCTGCATTCATTATTACCCCACTATTTCGTTCATATTTCCTTTCTCTATTATACATGAACAATCAAGCAGACGGTTTTAAATTCACTTCTGTAACGAACTTGTTGTAAAAGAGATGACCATTATACTATAGGATATGATTACTAGTGTTTAAGTCATCAATATATGATAATTATTGATTGTTATAGTCTAATACCGTAATAAAATTTCCATTTACGAGCAGTAAGAGACCAATTTTACCGAAACCGAGACTATTTTGAACAATTCCGAGACTAAATTCTTTAATTCGAGACCAATTCATGTGAAATCGAGACCATTCATCAATTTAAATAAAAAAGTAACTACAAATTACTCGGTAATCAATTCTTGATTGAGAATTTTAGTAAAAATATGGATAAGGGAGACTAGTTTTTCTGTAGAGCAACTAAATGAGTTGTATAAGCAACTAAGGAGATTACGAAAGTAAACAATTAGTCCTTGAAAGCAACTGTTTCTCACTGTAAGAGTTTACTTCCTCTGAGATTCCACTCTCTATTTCCCTCCTAAGTTTCCCTACTTTCTCGCTATGCGCTTAACTTTGCCTTCGACCATTTTTTAATAGAAAAAAGCCACCACCGATTACTCGGTGACGACTTCTTGATGCCCAGCGACGTCCTACTCTCGCAGGTGGAGACCCCCAACTACCATCGGCGCGTGAACTTCACTTCCATGTTTCGGGCTGCGAAAGCAGATGAGCGGCAGATTTCTTCGTCAGCCGCAGTCTTTGCTCCTCTACTTTCTCGCATACATATATACTTACTTATCCATTTGCCTTCGGCCTGTTTTTCTAGAACAAAAAAAGCCGCCACCGATTACTCGGTGACGACTTCTTGATGCCCAGCGACGTCCTACTCTCACAGGGGGAGACCCCCAACTACCATCGGCGCTGAAGAGCTTAACTTCCGTGTTCGGTATGGGAACGGGTGTGACCTCTTCGCCATCATCACTAGACTCTTCGGCT
>NZ_JBAWSY010000022.1:0-50929 GCF_037104765.1 Psychrobacillus mangrovi
GTTCAATGAATTAGGCGCTCTCTTTTTTTTAAACGAATGAGCTGCGTCTTATTAAGTATTGCCTTTTTTCCGAAATTACAGAAGTTTATTTTCATGGTAGTTTAAGTACATTCGTTCACAAACTTTTTTAGATGCAGGCAATCTTTATAATACCATTTTACGATAAATCAACCTTAGCCTTTAAAAAAGCAAAAAAGCATCCACAGAGAATCTATGAATGCTTGGACTTATTTTATTAAGTTTAAGAACTGACGGGTACGTTCTTCCTGAGGGTTTGTAAACATTTCACTGGGGGCACTTTGTTCAATAATCTTACCTTGATCCATAAAAATGACTTTATTGGCTACATCATTAGCAAATCGCATTTCATGGGTTACTACGACCATTGTTATACCTTCTCCAGCTAAGTCTTTCATTACTTGGAGAACTTCTCCTACTAGTTCTGGGTCTAGCGCTGACGTTGGCTCATCAAACAGCATCACTTCTGGTTCAAGTGCAAGTGCACGGGCAATTCCTACACGCTGTTGCTGTCCACCTGATAGTTGGTGTGGATAATAATCGAGCTTATCTCCTAGTCCAACCTTATTCAAAAGAGTTGTTGCTTTCTCACGCGCTTTTTCACGATCTTCTTTTTTTACTGTAACCGGACCTTCCATGACGTTTTGCAAGGCTGTCATATGTGGAAAGAGATTATAATGCTGAAAAACCATCGCAGACTTTCTTCGAAAGCTTTCAATTTCTTTTTTCGCAATACGATTTGAAAAATCTAACGATTTGTCATCAATCGAAATAGCTCCTTCAGAAGGAATCTCCAACACATTTAAACAGCGCAATAACGTTGTCTTTCCAGATCCAGACGGTCCGATAACTACAAATACTTGCCCTTTCTCAATAGATAAATCTATTCCTTTTAACACTTCCAACTGATCAAAACGTTTAACTAAACCTTTAATATTAATCATCGTGGTTCTCCTGCCTCTCCATTATTTAGATACGTATCGATCGAATCGATTCTCTAATTTCCCTTGAACAATGGATAAGAAGAAACAGATAACCCAATAAATAATCGCAACTTCTGAATATAGCAAAAGGAACTCATAGTTTGTTGCCGCAATTTCTTGAGCACGTCTAAACATTTCTGTTACTAATATCAAAGAAGCTAGTGACGTATCTTTTACCAAACTAATAAAAGTATTAGATAATGGTGGAATTGAAACACGCGTCGCTTGAGGTAAAATAACTCGACGTAACATTTGCTGGTAATTCATCCCCATCATCTGAGCTGCCTCCCACTGACCTTTGGGAATTGATAAAATAGCAGCGCGTATAACTTCAGAAGCGTAAGCACCCACGTTTAAAGAAAACCCTAGAATAGCTGCAGGAAATGGATCTATCACAACTCCTATCGACGGCAAACCGTAAAATAAAATATATAGTTGAACGAGTAGTGGAGTACCACGAATTGCAGAAACATAGACTCTTGCTAGCCACTGAAGAGGCTTTACATGTGAAATACGAGAAAGAGCGGTAAATATGGCTATTATTAATCCAAGCGTAAACGTAATAAGCGTCAATGGAAGAGTATAGACAACAGCTCCCTCTAACAATGGTAGGAGGGAGGATTTTGCGATTGTCATATAACGCTCTAATTTATCGGGATCTATCTCAAAACTATTCCAAAACATTTTCGCCAAACCATTTGTTAGCTATTTGTTCATAAGTACCATCTTCAATGATTTCATCTAATGCTTTGTTTACTGCTTCCACCAAAGTCTCATTACCTTTACGGAACATGAAACCACTTTGTGATGCATCATCCGCTTGCGCAACAATTTTAACAGCCGCATCTGGTTTTTGATTTGTAAAATCTAATACGGATAATTTATCGTTTATTGTTACATCTACACGCTTTGAATTAATCAACTCAATTGCTTGGTTGAAACCGTCTACTCCCACTAGCTCCGCACCATGAGATTTAGCCATATCCCCGTAGTTACTAGTTAAGGTCTGAGCTGCTTTTAGCCCCTTAATATCCTCAAAACTTTTCACATCGTTATTGTCCTCATTTGTGACTAATACCGCTGCAGATGTAATATATGGTTTTGAAAAATCATATTTCTCTAATCGATCTTCACGGATTCCGACTTGGTTGGCAATTACGTCAAAACGCTCCGAATCAAGACCTCCGAAAATCGCATCCCATTGTGTCTCCATAAATTTCGCTTTTACCCCTAAACGTGACGCAACTTCTTCTGCAAGTTCTACGTCAAAGCCCGTTAACTTTCCTGACTCATCATGAAATGAAAACGGTGGATATGTCCCTTCTGTACCAATTAGTAGCTCACCTTTATCTTGAATTTTCCCTAATACATCGTTGCTTGTATTTTCACTTTGATCAGATGATTTCTGTTCTTCATTTCCACACGCAGATAAAAACAATACTGATGCTACTACTGCAAATATTAGTATATATATCTTTTTCATTCTTATTCCTCCTAATTCATATATAATTACTAGGTATTATGATATATCAAATGAATGTAAACGTCAAAGAAAATCGATTAATTATTTTGTGAGAGAATGAACCTTAAATTCTTGCTTTTTTAATACAGGTATAAAAAAGTCATTTATATATGAAAACAATATTCCAGTCCAAAACAAAAAGCACTGCGATTTGCAGTGCTAATTAAGAGAGTAAATAAGTGTTATTCAAAACTGAACAACCTAAATAATTTATGGTAAATTCACATTAATTACTTTCAATTCCTTGAATCGTTAGTTCTTTTACTGGTAGAAACAGTTCTCCCGTGTTTAAGTATTTTACTTGGACAGAGTCTCCTTCTTGCATATAGACTGCTAGTGGGGCTATTTCAGAAGATACAATATAGTTTTCTTTATTATCAAGCAGGAAAGAAATTTGGGCGAAGTCTCCAACACGTTCTTTGAATACTCGAACGACGGTACCAGTTATCGATTTTTCTTCCGCATTTGAGCTCCCATCTACCGAACTACCACCACGTTGAATAGCAGTTTTATACAATTTCAATGCTTCGTTTGGTGTATTTCCATAAACCGAAATTTCCGGATTAGCAGCAGAGACGATGAAGTAGTTTTGTAAAAAACCATTCGAATCCAATACTGGTGTTAACCAGCTTGCTTCACCGTAGAAATTGTACAATACAGGCATTTCACCATTCCATTTCTTTTCAATAAATTTCTTTTCTATTATTTGAAGTGCACCTTGAGAATCCATATAGGACTCTTCCAGATTCCCAGTATAATAGGTTGCTTTACCAGTTCGGCCATCTGTTAAGGAATAACCAAGCATTGAATCGACGCCCTCTTTTGGGCTTGTAAAGTCTGTAAAGTAATACATTTGACCGTCTTCACCGAAGATTGGACTAACATTTGCTTCTGTACCTTCATCCGAAGGCAATTTCACATCTTTTTTACTCAGAATACTATTAATAAAACCATGCACATATTTACCATAGTAACCGTTTTGCAGACTAACAGTTTCTGGGGATACTGCCCCGTCAATAAATTCTGGAACTTCCTCTAAACTATACGAATCCGTTTGGCCTGTAGCAGGGTCAACCGCAACTATCCCTTCTACCTCAAATCCGTTTCGTGCTGAGATGAAATTCCCATAAGATCGGATATAATAAGGTTTTCCATCCTCATCAATTTCCAATTGAGGGTCACCATAAAAAATCTTTGTTGGATGCTCCATACGTATACGTCTTTCTAAGTTTTTGTGTAGGTAAGAGGAAGGTGTATAACCCATTTCTGCCTTAACAAACTTTGGATTGTCAGCTGAATCTGTTGCACTCATCGTAAAATACCCCGGTGTCACATCTCCATTGATCCATTTAAAAAATCCTGAAAACTCTACGGGAGCTATATAGACATATTCATCTTGTACTTTTTGAATTTGTAAATTTCCTAACTCATAATAGCTGGTATTTGGTACTTGCCCAAACGCTTTTTTCATTTTATTACGTGCAAATTTGGGTGGTACACTTGCAGGTGTTTTTGTCTCATCAAACGCTTCAATCTCCACTTTTTCATCCATATTTGCCACTTCATACTTCTCATCTGCATTCCAAACAGGTGCAGACAACATGAAAATAGCAACTACTAGACTTACTAAGAATAATAAGCCTTTTACTTTTTGCTCTTTTCCTTTAGAAATCGACATACCTGCTAAGGTAACAAGCACAAACCAAGGCCATAATGCTGTCCAGTTTCGATCTAAATTTGTTAAATAGTATACAACTGCTAAAACAATAAACGTTAAAACTGCCAGACCAATAAAGGAAGACATCGTATCCTTCCTTTTAGCAGTCCACGGCACAATTATTAATCCAGTGAGTAATGCCACAACTCCCGAAATTATAAATACAAATGTCATATCTTCATCCTTCTTCCTCTTTTTTGCTTAGTTATTATACGGAAGAACGATAAAATGGTTTCAGTTAATAATTATCTAGTTATACTTCAATTGGTCGGACTTTCATAACCTAATAACTTAAATAATTTCTGATTCCATCGTAAGATTAATACTCTTTCCATTTAAAGCTAAACCTTTTTTCCAAGAGAAAATAACGAAGATAGAAGAAATAACCAATAAAGAACTTAGAACGAGAAAACAAAGAACGATTAAACCTGAAGACACCATTCCTGTAAATGTTGCAAGCAAGACAATTCGAAGCAATAAACCAATGGATCGGAACAGACTATCCACTCTACCAATTATGTCATTTGGAATATTGTCCATTAAGTAAGAGTTTCTTGCCACTCTTGCACCACTATTTCCTAATGCAAGAAAAAACATCAACGACAGATATACAGGGAGATTTACAAATACAATTAGGGAAATAGCTATTGTATAAGTAATGACTCCAAAAATAATAGTCCTTTCATTTCCTGCCCGTCTAGCGAGAGTTGGAACGAACAATCCGGCGGCAACTGCTCCTATCGCATAAATCATTCCTTCCAATCCATACACACTTGCATCAGCCTTTAGAATATCTACAAGATAAACTGGAAATAAGTAGTTGGTTAGCATTACTCCGATAAAAGGCATAAAAGAGAACACGAGAAATACAAACATAATTGGATGCTTTAACATATATGTTAGGCCATCACTCGCTTTAGACTTTATCATCTTTCCAGTATTAATTATGCTATTCCGTACATAAGGAAGTTTCACGTAAAAATAAATAGCTGCTCCATAAGTTAATACATCTAGCAATAAAATATAGTGTAAATCCCACTTCAACAATAAAATGCTAGCTATCCCCCCAGCGATCATACTGGAAAGTTGACCTTGCACTTCCATAATTCCATTTAAGGATTTGTATTGATCCTTGTTAAAGATTTCTTGATTTAATGCAAACATCGTAGGAAAGAAAATAGTGTAATATAAACTTCCTATCATATAAATAATAGTATAATGCCATATTTCATACGATAAACCAACAAACCCAATCATTGCAAAAAACGATAAAAAAATTAAACAGACGATTTGACTTGTTAGTAACAACTTTTTCCTCGAGACTTTATCCACTAAATTACCAACAAACGGTGTAATGGCGAAGCTAATGATAGTCATACCTATTGATACATACCCAAATACAGCATTTCCACTTTCGCTTGATACAAGCATCCATGGAATAGCAATCATCGTTATCCCAGATCCAATCGATGAAGCGATATTCGCACAAATAATTAAACGAAACCGAGTATCGTTATATAAATTTTTCATCATATTTCACCCCTTAAATTATGAACTCTTAACTCTCCTTTTTTTCACTATAATGGAAATTGCCAATTTCGGATTCAGTCATAGGTCTTGATTGGACCTCATACATTTGACTGAATAAGGGTGTCAGAAGAGCGCTAATCGTTCTAGTTGTCTCTCAGTATCCATCTGTTTCAAGTCAAAGAATAATTTCAAATAAAATTACATTTTTATAAGATTTTCTACCTCTCTTTTAAAGGGCATTTAGTACCGAATAAAGCAATAGAAAAAGAGAAAAACGAAAAACTAATTTATTCCTTAATTAACAAGTACTACGAAGTACAAAAAAAAAGAAGAAAAAGAACTAACCAACAATAGAAAACGTCCGATATAAAAGGTAAGATGGAGACGTATATCGATATTCTCCAATCTCTCCGCTATCAGTATGATGAAAAACTAAACTCTTTAGGAATGGATGAATCTAGATGATTAATATGAAGAAAAAGAGTAAAAATTCCACTGCAGAATTTTTACTCTATATGGAGAAAAATTTTGATGACTTTATACCTGCTGAACCAACTTATGAGTTAGATAACATAAGCAAAGATGAACTCGAATACAAAACTGCGAAATTAATACAAGTCTATTCATATTTAATACGTCATGTTTCAAAAAATATTACTGGTGGAGTTCTAATTATACATCTAATCTCCAAATTAAATGATGAAATAGAGAAACTTATAAACCTCATAGATATATCTAAATCATCCAAAGAAATAAAAATCGAATTCTTGCTAGTTCAGGTAAATAAATCGATAATTGCTCTCAGCTGGTTTCACCGCATCATGAGTGAATTAGAAATTAAAGAACTGTATGTATTTAGAGAAGAGAAAAATCATATTCAACTATTCCTGAACAAAGAATTCCCTCGTATTGAGCTAACTTCATGAAGGGTAATATACGTAAATAAGTTATATATTTCATTGTTGGTTTTCTATGGTACTGTTAAGTTCTCATATGAGATAGATTATTTCTTGGAAAAACTTATGAGCACTAGATACGAAAGCTCGATTCTATTCAGATAAAAAAACACTTAGTGCATTTTCGCACCAAGTGTTTTCCTATATATATTTAGTTGATTGAAATTATAAATACGTCCCTTTTTTCTCGTACGTTACATACCAGTCGTCATCTTTTTGCAAAATACTTGTTCCAATCCATCCTTCTGAAAGTAACTGTTGTTGTTTTTCTATGTCACCCATATTAATTTCTAAAACTTCGCTACTTACTTCACGATTTTCGTGCAGCTTTTTATAAAATACATAGCGAAGCATTTCTCCATACTTATTTTTTAATGCGCCAATTACCATTTCTTGGCTAAGCTTATCCTTTAAGCTAGCAATATTAAATGGCGCTACCGTTGCACACACATGTGTATATGGAGAGGCGTCTAAAAGCTCCATAACAATAGTTCCAAGACTTTTTTGCATACCAAAACCACGATAATTAGGAAGGACATTTGTGATTTCTTGATAGACGACTTTGTCCAGTTGCTCTGTAGTGAGTCCAATATCAAAACCTAAATGTTTTTCATCTATTTCTGGTATTGCCAACGCACGGAATGCGATTAATTCCTCTTCTACAAAAACACCTACCATTAAATGATTCGAGATAGAATCTTCAAATTCTTCCTTTGTTAACGGCGATAAAAAATCATTGTTTTCGAGCGTTTCTAAAACAAGTTCTTGAATGCTTAAAATATCTTCTATGCTGTCTTTTGTTAACACTCGAACTACATATTCTTTGTCTCCGAGCATTCCATTCCATTCTTTCATACAAACACTTCCTCTTACTTTGTTACTGTTGTAGAATACTCTGTTAGCTCTTGTAAAATTGCTTCATCAACATCTATACCTAATCCTGGACGTTCATTTAATTTAATAAAAGGAACATCATAATGTAAATTCCCAACATCTTTAGAGAATTTTAAAGGGCCAGTCAACTCTACGCTAGTAAAAGCTTTTTTAGAAAACGCTACATGGAAACCTGCAGCAGAACCGATGGAGGATTCGACCATCGAACCTATTTGACATTCGATTCCTGCCATTTCTGCCATATGCGCAAGCTTCATTGCTGGATAAATACCACCGCATTTCATTAGTTTAATATTAACTTTATGTGCGGCTTTTTTCTCGATTAATTCGCGCATATCGCGAAAGCCCCTTAAACCTTCATCCATCATTAGTGGAGTGCTTGTTTTCCCTTTAATTTCTACCATTCCATTGAAATCATCTGCAACTACAGGCTGCTCTAACCAATCTAGGCCCGTATTCTCTAATTGACGCATAGCAGTAATAGTGTTCGCACTATTTTTCCAGCCTTGGTTCACATCTACACGTATTGCAATCTCGTCGCCTACCGTGTTGCGAACTGCTTGTATACGCTTTACATCAGCTTGAACTTCTGTACCAACTTTCATTTTAAACGATGAATAGCCTTCCTTCATACGTTTTTCCGCATCTTCTGCCATCGATTCTGGCGTGCCAATGCTTAACACATGAGTAATAGGAAACTTCTCGTGATAGCGTCCACCAAGTAGCTGATATACCGGCACTCCTAATTTTTTACCTACTACATCATAGCATGCGATATCGATTGCAGCTTTAGCTGCTGGTGCATTATAAACGGCTTTATCCATCATTTCATGCACACGTTCAAATTCCATTGGATTTTTCCCTATCAATAAAGGAGCTAAAGTATTTTTTAGTAACGCATATGTACTCTCCCAGGTCTCACCTGTTACATGCTCATCTGCTACTGCTTCTCCGTATCCTACTAAGCCTTCTTCGGTCGTTAACTTTACTATTATTGAGGGCATATCATCATATGTATGATAGCTAATGATAAATGGCTCAACTAATGGTAATCTAATAGCATATATATCAATTTTTTTAATTTTCAAAGTAATCTCCCTTTCTTCTTTACAAAAAATTAATTCTTCTTTATAGTTGTCGTTAAATAGCCGCTTAAAAATAAAAAAAAAAGAGGTGAAATGATGGTTACCAGAATTGCTGTCTTAGGATCCCATAATTTTATCGAGCGTTTGAAACATTTGGAACGCGAGCTACCTTCTATACATATGGATTATTATATATATAAATCTCCAATGGAAGCAACAGAAATAGTCCCCACGATCAAACCATGTGATGCAATATTTTTTTCAGGATCGCTACCTTACTTTTACTCAAAAGAAGCTAGAGAGAAATTACCAATTCCTTCTCATTATTTGCGTCAAGATGAGACAGCTATTTCTACTACGCTGCTATCCATTGGTTTCTCCAAATCTATCCCAATATCAAAGCTTTCTATCGACTTAATAGAGCCACAAATTGTGCAACATGTACTAGAAGATATTGGGCGAACAGAAGAGTACCCTTTTATGATGAAAATTGATCCAACATTCGATATAAAAGAAGTCGTTAACTTTCACGAGAACTTGCAACGAAGCGGTGAATCGATCCTCGCAGTGACAAGTATTCATGCAGTCTATCAAAAATTACGAGAAAACAATCTTTCCGTTATTCGAATGATAGACCCAAAAGGCTCTATATTAAAGGGAATTGAAGATACAAAGTCAATGGCACTACTTGCAAAAAGTCAATCTGCTAAAATAGCAGTTGGATTTATCCAAACAAATGAGGATGCATTGATATCGGAGGATCTATTAAACAAAATATCCAGTTCGATTCAAGCAAGCTATACTAAATCTGATAAAGGATTATACTTGCTCTATTCAACTCAGGGAGATGTTCAAAAAGCATTTAAAAACAATTACTTAGAAACCTGGCTTGAATTAGCATCTTCCCCGCTTAAAATTGCTTTTGGATTCGGTAAAACAGTTATAGAAGCTACGAAGAATGCAAAAGATGCTCTTCCCTATACCAAAGACAATACAGCCTATGTCTTAACCGATCGCAAAGAGTTATTAGGACCTTTTCCAAACAATCAAAAGAAAGTACATTTAAAAACGAATGAACCTAAAATTGCTAAATTATCTAAGGTAACAACATTAAGTCCAGCAAACGTCTCTAAAATAATGCAGTTCAGTCGTTCACATACTTCCGTTGAATTTACCGCCTACGACCTAGAAGTATATTTACAAGTAAGTAGACGCACAACGGAACGAATCTTAAAAAAGCTCGTAGATAATGGATACGCACGAGTAACCGGAGAAGAAATGACCTATCAACAGGGTCGCCCTCGTGCTATATATGAGTTGAATTTTCCTACATATTTATAACAGGTCTAGACAATTTATAAAGAAAGGAAAGTTCACTTTTGCTGAACTTTCCTTTTTTCTTATGACTCTAATGAAGCTTCTCTTTTGTTGATTTCTGCAATATCTGCTTGTGTTAACTTTTGGATTGTAAAGCCTGTCATCGCGTATCCAATAGATAATAGTGGCACAACATAGTTTAAAACAGCATAGGGTGCATACTCAAATGCTCCAACACCTAGAGTTCCAAGAATAAACACTCCACATGTATTCCAAGGAATAAAAACAGAAGTAAGTGTCCCTCCATCCTCTAATGCACGGGATAGATTTTTTGAGTGTAAGCCCATTTTTGTGTAAGCGGTTGAAAACATACGAGCAGGAACAACGATTGAAATATATTGCTCTGAGCAAGTTGCATTAGTCGTGAAACAAGCTACAATCGTTGAAGCTACTAACGTACCAGCTGATTTTGCTAGTTTAAGTATTTGATTCATAATGGATTGGAGCATTCCGGAAAATTCTAGGATTCCTCCGAACGTCATTGCAACAAGTGTCATTGACACCGTATACATCATGGAATCTAAGCCCCCACGGTTAAATAAATCATCTACCATTGCATTTCCAGACTCTATAACATATCCACTTTGAAGAGCTCCAATTGCTTCCGCAAGAGAACCACCTTGTACAAATACTTGCGCTAAAGTCCCTAAAATAAACCCTACTACTAGTGCTGGAACTGCCGGAACTTTCATCACTACAAGGGCAATTAAAGCAACTGGTATTAATAGTAACCACGGAGAAATTACAAAGCTTTTTTCTAGCATAAGGATTGTATCTTGGATACTTCCTTGATCAAGGTTGCTTGCTTTGTATTTCGTGCCAAGTATACCGTAAACGGTGAGAGCAATAATTATCCCAGGTACAGTTGTATATAACATATGTTTAATATGCACAAATAGTCCTGTGCCAGTAAGACCTGCCGCTAAATTTGTTGTATCAGAGAGTGGGGACATTTTGTCTCCAAAATAAGCTCCTGAAATAACCGCACCCGCGATAATTGGAGCAGGAATTCCCATGCTTAATCCAATCCCCATACCAGCGACGCCCACAGTTCCCATTGTTGACCAAGAACTACCAATTGCTAAGGAAACTATCATACAGATAACACAAATAGTTACTAAGAAAAAGGCTGGTGTAATAATTTTAAGTCCAAAATAAATCATCGTAGCGATTACTCCGCCACCAATCCAAGCTCCAATGATTAAACCTACCAAAATAATAATAACTACAGCTGGTAAAGCTAGTTTAATCCCCTTGTACATCATTTCTTCAATATCATTCCATTTAAATCCATGCTTCCAAGCTACAAGCGCGGCTACTGCTGTCCCAATAATTAATGGAATATGCGGTCCTTGTTCTAAATAAACAATCGTTACGATCATTACTGCAACCATTACTAATAATGGAGTAAGTGCCCATAGTAAAGAGATTTCTTTTTTTTCCACAGCGGTTTTCTTTTCTTCCATCCCCAGTTTCCCCTTTTCAAATTTTTACGACAGTTCCGAATTGCCGTTTATTGGTCGTTAATAGCACAATAATAAAGCCAAAAAAGTTTGACGTCAATAGTTTTTAGAAATTCTTGAAAGCGTTTCCGCTATTACTTTTGCACCTATGAGCAGTGAATTATGGTTAAACGTCATATTTGGGTGATGTAATCCAGGAGAAAGGTCTGAGCCAATGCCTATCATGGCCGCTTCAACTTCCGGATGTCTAATCGTATAGAAATGGAAATCATCGCTTCCAGAGGTGATTACCTCGTCTGCCAATTTGTCTTCTCCCAGTAGCTGAATGATTACTTCTCTAGCAATTTGTGCTGCTTCAGGTGAAACTTCAGCACCAGGTGTTATATCTTGCCATTCCCATTCCATTTCAATATCAAATAGCGTTTGTAATGCTTCTAGATTTCTATCAATTTGGTCTTTCATTTGAAATAAAATCGTATTTTTTGTAGCTCGGGCATCTATAGAAAATGTTGCATTACCAGGAATTATATTTGCATTTTCTCCTCCAGCTTGTATTTTTGTTAACTTCGCGGAGTATGACTCAAATGGTGAGAAGTAGAGATTTTTTAATGCTTGATGGATAGCTACTGTAACATCAATTGCATTTTTACCTTGATGCGGACGAGCACCATGTGCATCTATTCCCTTAATTTGTCCTTCTAAAAACATTGCTGCTCCATGATGAATTGCAGGAGATACCTTTCCAAACGGAAGCTCCTCAATTGGTCGTAAATGCACACCAAAAAGATGAGTGACATCTTCTAGTGCACCCCTATCAATCATCGCATTTGCTCCATTGCCTTTTTCTTCTGCTGGCTGGAAGATAAAGCGGATACGCTTATGTAGTTTTTCATCTTTGATTAATAATAAGGCGCCAAGTACCATGGAGATATTTGCGTCATGACCACATGAATGGTTAGCGCGAAAAACACCATCTACTTCTTGCCAAAGTGCATCAATGTCTGCTCTAACTGCTATCACTTCTTCTCCTTCCCCAATCTCTGCGAGTAATCCAGTTACGTCATCGAAACGACGATAGGGAATGTTAAGCTCATCTAGAATCTCTGCAAGCTTGTTTGTCGTTTCATATTCCTTCCAGCTTATTTCAGGGTTTTCATGAAAATGATTAAACCATTGTAAAATTTGTGATTCTACATCCATTTTATAAATCTTCCCTTCACTTTTCTGATTTATCCTATAATTTCACAAACCCTACCTACTTGTCCATCCTCTAATCGTACTTTTATTCCATGTGGATGAAAGGATGAGTTTGTTAATAAATCCTTCACAATGCCCCGTGTTTTCTCTCCTGTTCGCTGATCTTTTTTCAAAATAATATATACTTCTAATCCTGGTTTTATATCTTTTCTATTTTGTCCATTCATTTGGATTCACCTCTTTTTGTATCGTACCACTTTCATGCTATACTTATAAGGATTTATTTGAAAAAGGAGTGTTTTGAATGGCGAAAAAAGGATATATTTTAATGGATTCAGGCGAAAAAATCGAATTTGATTTGTTCCCAAATGAAGCACCAAACACAGTAGCAAACTTTGAAGAGTTAGCAAACAGCGGATTTTATAACGGAGTAGTTTTCCACCGTGTTATTCCTGGCTTTGTAAGTCAAGGTGGCGACCCAACTGGTACAGGCATGGGCGGAAGCGGCAAATCAATTAAATGTGAAACTGCCGGCAACCCTCACAAACATGAAGCAGGCAGCCTATCTATGGCGCATGCTGGTAAAGACACTGGATCTAGCCAATTCTTCATCGTACATGAACCACAATCACATCTAAATGGGGTTCACACTGTTTTTGGTAAAGTAACAAGCGGTCTGGAAGTAGCAAAAGCTATGTCAAACGGCGCTAAAATGGAAAAAGTAGAAGTATTCGACGCAGAATAATCTAGAGAAGCTCCCTTAGGGAAGTTTCAGACTGAAGATAAACTCGAAAATTCGAGTTTATCTTCAGTCATTTTTTTTAGGCTGTTTTCACCATTGCCTGTTTTTGCATAATGGACGTACTTTCATTCTTCATTGCTACACTATTGAAATAAATATTTTTATATTATCCGAAAATTTGTGCTGCAATAGCATATAAATTGTTGTTTCTAAGAGGCATTTTATCTGAATTAATTATCATTATAGGAGGTTGACCCACTTTCTCAAAGCCACTATCCCTTAAAAACTTCATAATCATTTCATCGTCTGTAACAGTATCAATCCTTAACTTTCCACTATAGTTTAGAGCCAATTGATTAATTAGATAGGTAGCTGTGTTGTAATCAGGGGCAACAATTGGTCCTATAATTAAATTTACTGGACCTAAAATAGAGAGACCATAACCAAGAACTTTTCCAATTTCATCTCTGAGGACAAGACATTGGTGAGACTGGTTAATTCTATTTACAAGGAATTTTCGTCTTGAATCCCCAAAAGCATTTCTATCCAATTCAACAACCTTTTCAAAATCCCCCTCTATAAATTCCTCTACCTTTAATCCTTCAGAAAGTAATTTATTGGACGATACATGGTTGTTACATATGACTCCTATTATCATTTTTGTTTAATGTAAATAGATCTCTAATCACTTGTACGCATTTCTATAGGTTTCTATTTATAAACTAAATTCTTTCTTTATCATACGAGCTACTTCCATTGCATCCAAATTTGTATTGTTAATTCGCATGTAGTTTTTTGTTTTAATTTCACCTTTTATTGAGTTTAACCTTCTGTTTTCTAATGTACTAAGTAAATGTTGTTCGGATTGTTCGATATTTCGCTTAGTTGGCTTATGTTCAAGCCTATGTGTTGTTTTATTTCGAATAAGTCTCTCATCTACATCTGCTTCCAATTCAACGAAATATATCTCAACACCCTGCGAACTAAAAATATTACACATGTATTCAATCTCGTCCCAGTCTTCTTTTTTATCGAAATACCAAATCTTGGTAAATATCATTCCATAATGTTCACTTTTTGAAAAGGAATGAAATATTTCTCGTCGAAACAAGTGTGTTAGACGCCACATTTCAGGACTAAATCCATAGAGAGGTTCTAATAAATCAATGGTCATATGGTTATGAAAAAGCTTTAATCCTGTTATTGAAGCTAGTTCTTGTCCGACTGTCATTTTCCCAACAGCTTGTGGTCCAAATAAAAAAATAAATTTTTCCAACGTACTTCCCCCAAATGATAAATTCGTATCTTCGGTCGGCTTAATATGTAAAACTAGTGTGTTCAGCCAGCAGAATTATTGGTTCTTTATAGCTAGTTTTATTGATATATTTATTTGTTCCTTAAAAACACCACTACTATCAACTTCCAATAATTGTTCTTTTAAATGTTTTTCAAACAATTTAACATTTTCTCCTAAGAAATGTTTAGAACCATAGGAAGTCGAATATAGATTGCCAATTATTGAATCTAATGTCCATAATTGCTCATAATTTGGTAACTCAATCATTTCCAAGTCAAATTTAGAATTTGATACAATTTCTTGATAGCTAACTGTTGGATGAGAATATGTTGTTTTACCTGCTCTTCTTTGATTTCCATACCATTGTTTAACTACCTCGTTCACTTTCTTTTGCCACGGTAAAAGTTCTTTATTTGGAGAATAATTATCAATGATGGCAACACCACCACCATAAGATATCATTTCATATAAAGTATCAAGAACCCTTTCTCTGTCCATCCAGTGGAACGCCTTAGCAACTGTTGCAAATCTAAAATTTCCATCAAATTTATCCTTATATGTATCAAGTTCTCCATTAAACCATTCCAGATTCTCTACTCTAAATTCCTTTTCCAGACGTATTGCTTCTTTTAGCATTTCAGGCTCTGTATCAATCCCAACTATTCTTTCAAACCAATCGGTAAACCTGAATGCCAATTGTCCAGTACCACACCCTAAATCGAGCATTTGACCTTTACCGTCGAGAGAAAACTTATCTATTAAATATCTTATTAAAGAAGCTGGATATAAGGGTCTATAGCGTGAATAATACCAAGCTGTACCCTTAAACAATTCTTTACCGTAATCTGTCATTAACTGTCCCTCCTCTCCGTTGTTTATCAGTGTTAAATTATCTGGTAATTCTTTAATGCAAATTTGTTTCATCCAACCCTTGATTTTAAACTCCTCAGCTTTTCAATAATCGAAGGTAATTCCATTAAGTCATCAACTATATAATCTGCATGAGCATTTTCCCATTGAAAATCTTGCTTCCAGATACCTTTCATTCCTACTTTCTGAGCCCCTACGACATCATTTTCTGGATGGTCCCCCATAAATATACTTTCATTAGCTGAAACCTGAAGTTTCTCCAATGCTTTGTTAAATATTCGAGGGTCTGGCTTTTTTATTCCCTCCCATTCGGATATCAAAATAATATCAAAATACTTTTCTATATCTAAAGCTATAATGTTATCCATCTGAAACTGTCCATATCCATTTGTAATCATTCCTAAAAGAAGATTTTTGCTTTTTAATTCTTCCAACATTTCAATTAGATTAGGAAAAGGAATACAGTTATTTTTAAACTCACTAATATAATCTTGAAGTAGTGCTTCCCAAGTTATCTCAGTAAGATTAAATTCATCGACTAATTGTTGATATACTTTATCCTTCCAAACATATCCTCGGTTATCTAGTTCTAAAAATCTAGTCACATACTCTTCTTTTGGAATATGACCTATTAGTTTATTCAATCTATCGTATTGTCTATTTATAAACAGTTTTACAGATTCATCCCTATCTAACAAAGTTCCATCCAAATCAAATATAGCCGCTTTAATCATTATTAAAACACTCCCATTTTAAGTATTCTCATATCGCTCTTCATAATTAACACAAACTCATTTTTCAACTAATCTGCTTCTTTGTTAATAGGTGAAAATGATAATTATCGGAAGACCTAAATAAAGGACAACGGTCTAACGACATTGCCCTTTTTATTAATGCATCGGTTAGCTGAAAAAAGTAACCTACCTAATTTATAAATTGAATTTGTTTAATATGTGTCTTAATTCTGTCCAATCCTTTTCTAAACTTATTTCTGTTGTCAGCGAGTAAATGGATGTCTAACTTGGATGCAATTGTTTCTACTACACTTTCTATTGTCATATTATCCGTTTCTATTCGATGCTTAAATATTTCGTTAGATAATCCTTGAATACATCTATCTATTTGTTTTGCACCCCATGAGTTTTTTCTCTCACCTCTGCTTCTTAGTCTCTTTTCTAAGGTTTCCTTAGAAGCCCACAGTACAAAGTGATTGACTATTACTCCATCATCTCTTAGTTTGTCTACAATTTCTTCAAAATACTGTGGATTTACTATAGTCATTGGAACAATAACAATACCGTCATATTCACTATCTATGTATTTTAAAATAGTGTAGTTTGACTCTCGCCAGATACTGTAATCTTGAAAGTCCCCTCTACGAATTTCTTTTGGTATATTCTTGTTTATAAAAGAACCTATATTTTCTGGATCATATACAAAGGAATTAGGAATCCTTCTGTTTAATTCGTATGAAGTCTGCGTTTTCCCCGAACCAAATGCCCCATTTATCCAAATAATCAATAGTATCACCCTTTTTTGAATTCACCGTAATAGAACGATGAAACACCTTTAAGAATTTATTTTCCGCATAATCTTTTGTTATTCCATATTGAGCAGATTCTTTTTCATCATTATAAAAACTAATGGTTGTCCATAAAATTCTCCATTAATTTCTTTTATTGCCTTGAATCCTTCTCTTTCATAAAAAGAAATATTGCGATTTCCCTTATATACTGTTAATGATAAAGTAGTTAGTTCTTTGAAATTTGCAACGCCAGTTAACATCAGTTGTTTTCCTATCCCTTTTCCTTGGTGATTAGGATGTATATACAAGGACTCCAAGAACACATCTTTATCCGATAAATTTCCTGAGAAAAAAACATATCCCATAATCTCTTCATTATTTTCAGCAACCAAATTTAGAGAGAATTTAAATCGGTTATCCATCTCCTCATTGGAGTAAGCATCCTTTAAAACTTTATCTTGGATTTCCTCTGGAATAAAACTACTATATGTGTCTCTCCATGCAGCAATTGCGATATCCCTCACTCTATCTATATCTGAAAAGTTCATCTCTCTTATTAACATAATCCATCCCCTACATTTATTAAACCTTGCTAAATTATGTAATTCTCTCTTCTTCTATAAAAAACCTTCTTTAATTACCCTCCTACGGGAATTCAATTAAAATAAGAGCCACCCAAGTAACTGCACTCTTTAATAGAGTCTTTTAAGAAAGCCGATATTACAAATATGTTCTCCACCTAAAAAAGCCATCTCCTAATGATAGGAAATGACTTTATTTGTCTATAAATTAAATGCAATTGTGAGAATTAGGATAAGCGGTAATAATAAAATGATCCAGCTTGCAGGTCGACCAAAGTTTAGTGTCCACCCTACTCCAAAGCGTTTTTCTGCTAAAATGCTTGGATCGTCCGGATTAAAATATAAAATTCCACCCTTCCAGTATCGATCTTCATCAACCGCTGTAATTGAATGTTCTAAATTAGGGCTATCTTCTTTTATTTTTATGCGCGAACCACTCTGACCAACCTTAACTGCATAAATGAGTACTCCAAATAATACAACGACTAAAAATGTAATTGGTAATGCTAACATAACCCAGGCAGAGGATATGTCCGGATGAATAGTTTGCAGATGCAAATAACCCATCATTAGTGTCACACTTATTGAGATGAATAGAGCAAACCAACTTGTGTATTTTCGGAATTCAAGCTGCTGTGCAAGGGAAGTTTTTTTGTTCGCTGGATTTATCTTAGATCCTGAAAATCTCATTCCTTCGCTCATCAATAGAAACATACCCTGCATGACCAGTAGTAAAAGAAGTATAGCAATGGAACTAAAATATGTTTTTTCACTAAAATCATCGGGCTGTCCATTTGGCCCCCAATGGGTCGGAATCATATCTGGCATTTCAGGATATTTAATAAATGTATAAATAATAAGGCCAATCGTAACAATCATCGGGATTATAAAAACAACTTTTGGGATTAATTTCAGCTTATCTTGAAATTTTATATCTACGACGCGCACTTCACTTTTACCAGATAGCCACTTTTGTTCTTCTTTTAGTTTTTTTACTCGTAAATGCATCATAAAATAATAGCCAATGCTTATAAAAAGCATTGAAAATTGAACACCTACGCTTATAAGCGCTAATGTAGCTTCTGTAGGGTTTTGTGTTAATGACCATAATAAATACCCAGCTAATATGACCAATCCTGCTATCAAAACAACACGTGTATATTTGCTTTTCAAACGGATTACTGTTTTTTCTGTCGAATATTGCTCTGGAACATACACTCCAAAGGCTTCTGTTTGCTTTAAAAACTTTGGCATAAATGCTTGTAATACAGTAGTAAATAATAGTATAAATGCGAATAACAAAATAATCATGGTTTTCCCTCCTTAATGTCTTGAACGAGTTCATGTAGCATCTTTACCATTTCTTCTTCAGAAAGCTTTAATACCAATCCTTCTGCCAGTAAGGGTCTCATTTGTTCCTTGAGCTGTTGTTTTTCTATTACAGTTGCCCCTGGAATTCCATTTGGTTGTATAAAAACACCGGATTTTGCGACAATTTGTATAAATTCTTTTTCTTCTAAGTAATGATACGCTTTATTTACTGTATGCATATTCATCCCTAGATCTGCTGCAAATGCTCGGACAGATGGTAATGAGTCACCAGGTTTTAACTCCCCTCGTACAATACCTTCGATTAATTGGTGTGCTAGTTGTAAATAGATTGGCACGGATGAATTTGTCTTTATTTCTATAAACATGATGCTACCTCCTATTTACCCCTTGTTCTATTCTTAGTATAACACAATTGTTCTATAAGTAATAGAGCAAAGTGTTTCTTAAATAAAATATTTTTATGCATATAGAAAAACCTACTTTCCGAAGAGAGTAGGTTTTTCTATTTTTTAAATTAATTATTCCTAATCATAAAACTCTACCGATTAAGAAATTGTCGTCCCATTTCATAGTACGTTACTTTTTCGCTCTCAGGTACCATACCCCCACCAGTCGCCCATACTATATGAGTAGCGTTCTGTAAGTTAGCTCCATGCTTTGCTACTTGAATTGGACCCGTCATACCAGCAAGAGCGGATGGTTCAAGCCTAATATTCTCTTTGTCGGCTAATAAAGTAAGCAGTTGATGCATGGTTTGATCGCTTATTGTATAACTACCGTCTATTAGTTGTTCTAATGTTTTTCCAACAAATCCTGATGGACGGCCTACCGCAAGCCCGTCTGCAGCTGTTTTATTGTCTAACCCGATATCATGTACGGAGATATTTTCATGTAATCCTGTCATCAATCCGAGAAGCATACAGGGAGAGTGTGTTGGTTCGGCGAAATAACAATGAACATGATCACCAAATAGAAGCTTTAAACCAAATGCAACGCCTCCTGGACCTCCACCAACACCGCATGGTAAATAAACGTATAATGGATGGTCTTCATCTACCATTTTTCCTAACTGCTCCAATTGTTTCTTTAATCTACTAGCGGCTACTGCATATCCAACAAATAAGTCGATAGAGTTTTCATCATCTATAAAGAAGCATTTTGGGTCTTGTTCAGCTTGCTTTCTTCCTTCTTCTACAGCCAGACTATAATCGGCAGCATATTCAATGACCTCTACTCCTTTTTGTCGTAGCATGTCCTTTTTCCATTGCTTTGCATCACTCGACATATGCACGGTTACACGGAAACCTAGCTTAGCACTAATTATTCCAATGCTTAAGCCCAAGTTTCCTGTTGATCCAACTGCAATTGAATAGCCAGAGAAAAATTTTTTATATTCTTCCTTTGCAAGGACTCCATAATCGTCCTTTGACGTTAATAAACCTTCGCAGATTGCGAGTGTCTCTGCAATTTTTAGCACTTCATAAATGCCACCCCTGGCTTTAATAGAACCTGAAATTGGCAAGTCATTATCGCATTTTAATAAAAGCTCTCCATTAAATTCAGTTTTAAATAATTCCTTTACGGCAGATGCCATTGTCGGAATACCAACAAGCGGCGACTCGATAATTCCATTCGCTTTTGCGGTTTCAGGGAAAGCAACTTCAATATAAGAAGCAAATCGCTCTAGTCGATCATTTGCATCCTGCACCATCTCACTTGTTACTGTTATATTTCGAAGAGCTTCAGACGTCTTTGTTTGATTGGAATTGAACCAAATGACCTCTTCTGTATTTTGCATTTCCTTTATCAAAGGATATTTCTCTATCAATTGTTGTAAGTTCATAGTTGTAAATCCTTTCTATTCTAAGTTTAATACATGGGTAGTATCAGGCGATCGGTCTTCAAATACAAAACCATTTGCTCGATAAAAAGCATCTGCTTTGGCGGATTCAGTTTTAGTAGTAATCTCTTTAAACTGTCCTTTTGCATTTTCCGCTATCACTTTACATAGCTCACTTCCGATACCTTTTCGACGGTGTTCTGGTAATGTGTAGAAGCGAAGTAATCGAGCGGATTGCTCTTCAGAAGTTTTTATGCTTTGTCTTAGCCCACCGATCGCTACTATTTCCTCGTCTTCCCATACCCCATAAAGTGCCTCTCCTTGTTCGTTGAATCTTCTCGTACCATCTTCATATTTACTCGCTAATCTGGATACGAATCGATATCCTTCTTTTTCGCTTTCTTGAATTAGTTTGGTTACGTCGACTTCATTCAAATCTGAAATTCTCTTCACTTCGATTGCCATTACGTTTCCCCCATTCAATTATACTTAAATATAAAACGAACTCTAGTTACCTTTCGCTATTGTAAGTCGAATTCCCTCTATTCTCATAGTATACTTTCCAAACCCCAAGCTTTATTACAGAGGTGGTTCAGGTGGCAGGCACCAGTAACACCTCTGTAATAAAAAAATCCCACGCTTTGGGAAAGCGTGGGATTTGGGTTCGTTATATTATACTGTTTCTTCTATAGCAGCTAGTCTTGCTTCTACTTCTTCTTCTGATAATTTGTGTTCTACGATGTAGCGGTTGCGTGGGTGCACTCGGCACTCATGTGAACAGCTACGTAGGTATTTATGTTCGTTTTCTTCTGAACATAAAATTTTGTCATTACAATCTGGGTTTGCACAGTTAACATAGCGCTCACATGGCTCACCAGTGAAATGATCTTTACCGACAACAACATGCTCTACTTGGTTGATTGGAACAGCAATACGCTCGTCAAATACGTACATTTGTCCATCCCATAGCTGACCTCGAACTTCTGGATCTTTCCCGTAAGTTGCAATACCGCCGTGTAGTTGACCTACGCCTTCGAAGCCTTCACGAACTAACCACCCAGAGAATTTTTCACATCGAATCCCGCCTGTGCAATACGTAAGAACTTTTTTACCTTCTAACATTTCTTTGTTATCACGAATCCATTCAGGTAAATCACGGAAATTGCGAATGTCAGGACGAATTGCTCCGCGAAAATGTCCTAAATCAAATTCATAATCATTACGAGCATCGATCACTACTGTATCTTCTGCTTGCATTTGCTCAAAAAATTCTTTTGGTGATAGATATTTACCTGTTACTTCATTCGGGTTAATATCTTCTTCTAATCCTAAATGTACAATTTCCTTTTTAGGTCGAACGTGCATTTTTTTGAATGCGTGTCCATCTGCTTCATCTATTTTATACACCATGTCAGCAAAACGTTCATCCGCTTTCATCATGTTCATGTACGAGTCGGTTTGCTCAATAGTTCCGGAGCATGTCCCATTAATTCCTTCATTTGATACTAAAATACGCCCTTTTAACCCAATTTCTTTACAAGCAGCAAGGTGTTCTTGTGCAAATGTTACTGGATCTTCAATTGAGACATATTTATAGTAAAGTAATACTCTGTATGCATGTGTGTCCATTTTTTACTCCACCTTTTCTAAAATTTGTCCATTCGTTTTAATATACCAAAAAATCGGGTACTTGTTAAATAAATTGTTTTTTTTGTATTATCAAAAAAACGAACAAGTTTGCACTAACTGCTTCTTGTTCGTCTTTATAAACAATAGTATATATATACGTTCTTTGTTATCTTTGTTTTTTTGCCTGAAAGGAGGTTCTTATGCAAAGACTCCCTATAATCCTTGCTCTTTTTTTATTCATAGCCGCTTGTGGTGTAAGTGAAATTAGTATGAAACCTTTTCCTGTAGAGGAACCTATCATTATTGCACATCGGGGAGCATCTGCATATACTCCTGAACACACGATTCTTGCTTATGAAGCAGCAAAAGAAGCAGCCGCTACTTATATTGAAATAGACTTGCAAATGACAAAAGACGGTGTATTGGTTGCTATGCATGATGAGAAGGTAGACCGAACTACGGATGGAACTGGGTTTGTAAAAGAATACACATTAGACGAATTAAAACAATTGAATGCGGGGAAATGGTTTAATCAGACCTTTCCAGACCTAGCAAATAAACAATTTGAAAGTCTGGAGGTACCTACATTAGAAGAAATCTTTTTGTATTTTGGAGATGAAGTGAACTATTACATAGAAATGAAATCTCCTGGTATTTATAATGCTATGGAAGAAAAACTTCTTGCTTTGCTAAAACAATATAACCTGATTCAAGTAAATGAGGGATTGCCTAGAGTTATTATTGAATCCTTTAATGAAGATAGTTTAACAAAAGTCTACCAGCTTGAACCGAGGCTTACTCTTATTAAGTTATATAGTTTCAACGAGGAAGAAGCCGCACTTTCGGTTCAAGAATATAATCGCTTACGTTCTTATGCAAGTGGTATTGGAGTTAACCTTAATTCTGTGACGACAGATTTTATTCAGGAAGTCCAACAAAACGGCCTTCAAATTCATCTATATACGATTGAAAATGAAGTAGAAATGAAAAAAGCTTTAAATCTGAAATCAAACGGTATTTTCATCAATAATCCTGATTTAGGAATTAGAATAAAAGATGAATTCGATTAGCATTATTTATTTATAGCATGTGCACATAGTCTATTAAAACTTGCCTCAAATTTGTCATTATCTTCTTTTTGACGCTTTTTAGGTCCCTTTAAACGTCCACCCGCTTGTCTAATTTTCTTTGAGATGTGACGGCTGTTTAATAGCTGATCAATATTTTCAGGTGTGTACCAGCGACCGTTTTGATCAATTGCAAAGCCTTGTTTTGCTAATACCATTGCCGCAAGACCGTAATCCTGTGTAACAACGATATCTCCCTTGTTCACTTTATTTACTAATACAAAATCGACCGCATCTGCACCTTTTGATACCATAATCGTTTCTGCCCCTTCTCTTTGCATATAATGAGCAGTATCACATAGCAATGTCACCTTTAAATCAAATTTCTTTGCTATTTCAATTGTTAGATCTACTACCGGGCATCCATCTGCGTCAACTAAAACATTTACCATCCTACGCACCTCATTTACCATTCAATATTTCCTCATTGTATACCATTTTATAAAAAAACGCCCAATGCTTATTGGGCGTTTTATTTATCGTATTCCCCTAAAATCTCTACTGCCTTTTCTGTGATGAATGTATCAACTGCCTTATCAAAGTCAACATCCCCATCAATCGCACCGTTAGCTTTATATACATCATACTGTTTTTTCACATCATCTAAAAACATTTTTCCATTTGGATCAAGACCGGTAACAAAAACTTTCTCCCAAAGGGCTGGATCTTTTAAGGATGTATGCTGTGTCATAATATCAATTACTTCTGCTTTTCCTTCTCCCTTTACGAATGCATCATTATAATCTCGAACCCCTTTTAAATAAGCTGCCATGAAACGTAGTGATACATCTTTTTCCTCATTCATAAACTTTGGAGATCCAAGTACCATAGCAATTTGGGATTCCGGTGCGTAATCTGTTGCATCACCGAAACGTTCGTGAAATCCCTTTTCGATTCCTTGTGCAATAAGCGGCTCAATTTGAAGAGCAGCATCAATCGAACCATTTTCAATAGCTCCTAGCATACTTCCGAAGTCGCCAAGCAATACAAATTCAACATCCTCTGGTGTAAGTCCTGCATGCTTGAGCATTTCCAAATAAATGTATTCATCAATCGAATTTTTAGAAGAGACTGCAATACGTTTACCTTTAAAATCTTTATATTCCTTGATTTCATCTTTCATATGATTACCAATTACAAATGAAAAATAAGATTTCCCTGGCACATTATGCCCTTTATCTGCAATGATCTTCACGTCTATACCTTGTGCAATAGCATTAAAGAACGACGCTGTTGATACTCCTCCTGCAATATCTACATCACCAGATGCAAGAGCTGGTAACATTTCATCACTGTTTGCAAATTGTGCAAATTCGACTTCAATATTGTAGTCTTCAAAGTATCCTTTTTCTTTTGCGATATAAAAGCCTGCTCCAGATGCTGCTCCATCCTCTGCAATAATTACCTTTACTTTCTCTTCTAATGGTGCCAAATCACCAGATGGATTATTTTTATCCACTTCATCATTCACTTCATCGGCACTTTTTTTTCCATTAGAAGAACACGCACCCAATAAAAGAATAATCGATGCGAGTAGTATCAACCAACGCTTTTTCACAAGCTTCCTCCCTTAACTTCTTGATTTTTGTACTTCCTGCTGCAAGTGATTCCATATTGCAATAAATTGCTCCGCCATCTCTGTGTTTGCTCGCACCTGTTCCATCGTTCTAGGTCTTGGTACAGGTACTTTAATTTCATTGATAATCTCACCTGGATGAGCACTCATTAAAACGATGCGATCGCTTAATAGCAAAGCTTCGTCAATACTATGCGTAATAAATAACACTGTTTTTTTCGTTTCAGACCATATCGAAAGCAGTTCTTCCTGTAAAATAAATTTATTTTGCTCATCTAATGCTGCAAATGGTTCATCCATCAGTAGAATTTCCGGGTCATTTGCAAAGGCTCTAGCAATGCTAATCCGTTGTTTCATTCCACCAGAAATTTCTTTCGGATAAAGCTTGGAAAAATTCATTAGACCTACCTTTTCTAAATAATAATCTGTTTGTTTTTGGATAAAATCCTTCGGTAGGTTTCTCATATTGAGTCCGAAAGCAACATTCTCCTTCACTGTTAACCAAGGAATTACACCTTTTTCTTGAAAAACCATTGATTGAAGTGGCCTTTTTCCTGAATCTGACATAATTTTGAAAGAGCCAGAGCTTGGAGATTCTAATTCGGCTAAAATTCTTAGTAATGTTGTTTTGCCACATCCACTCGGCCCGACCAAGCAGACAAATTCACCCTCTTCTATTTGAAGCGATACATTTTTAACCGCTGTTACACTATTATCTTTTTTGTAAAAAACTTTTGTTAAATTCTCAATCGATATTTTAATAGGATTACTCAACTACTCACCTCCACGGGACAATCTTTTTTTGCAGCCCACGTAAGAAGAGTGAAAATAGAAACCCAAAAAATGAAATGAGCACTAAACCAACAAACATCTCTTTTAACATGAAGGCTTTATAAGAGGTCCAAATTAAATACCCAATTCCAGAAGTAGCTCCCATCATTTCCGCCGCAACTATTGTGAGCAATGCAATTGCCTGCCCCATCTGAATACCTTCAAGCATGACAGGAAGTGCACCAGGAAAAGCTATTTTAAAGAAAAAGTCTTTCGGACTTGCTCCATAATTTTTAGCAACATCTAAATGCACTTTTTCAATATTCATTACACCCGCTACTGTATTGATGACAACTGGGAAAAATACGCTGCCTGCGATCGTTACTACTTTTGAAAAATCTCCAATTCCAAAGAGGATTATAATAATTGGAAGTAATGCTAGAGTAGGTATCGGCATAAAAGCCATTACAATAGGGGAGATAAAATGACGAATAGGTGCATATAATCCCATAAGTAATCCAATAACTATTCCAGGAATAACACCTAATAAAAAGCCTGCTGCAATTCTATATAGTGAGACCGAAATATGCGTCCATAATAGTCCACTCGTCGCCAAATCGATAAAAGTAGAGACAATTGCAGACGGAGGAGGGAAAAACCGAATATCAAGGATTCCCGTTCGAGAACAAACTTCCCATAATAATAAAATGAGGATAGGAGAGATAATTGTTAGAAGCTGCTTTGCTCTTTCTTTCACTTGTTGTTTCTTCCATTCTTGTTGTTCCGTTTTATAAGGATCGTATTGGACGACCCCTTTTTCATCGCGCATTTTTCACCACCTCTTGTAAAAATAATATGTTAAATCGGGTAAATGTGTGAAAATCACTAATTCTCATTGACTACAATCACAATATTTGGTAGATTTATAAATATTTTTAAAGGAGGAATAAAAATTGACACCCAAAGAATTAAGGTCAAATAGAGAACTGATTTATTTTATACTCAGTATCATTTTTAGTGCTTTTATATACATATTAGCTATCGCTTCTCTATTTGGAATTGCTATATTACTTGTAATTTTAGCAATTCTACTATATGCAAATGCTATTATGCTAGGTTCCATACGGGGAAATGGTATACGAATAAGTGAAAAGCAATTCCCAGATGTTTATGAGCGAGTTATACATTTAAGTTCTAAGATGAATATTAAAAAGGTTCCGGATGTATTTGTCATTCATTCAGAAGGTGCCTTCAATGCATTTGCAACGAGATTTCTTGGAAGAAACATGGTGGTTATCTATTCAGAAGTATTTGAGCTTGCTAGAGAACAAGGGGAGGCAGAATTAGATTTTATAATTGCCCATGAGCTATCCCATGTGAATCGTAGACATGTTTGGAAAAATATATTAATTATGCCTGCTCAATTTATTCCCTATCTATCTCAAGCTTACAGTCGTTCATGTGAATATACATGTGACCGAGAAGCGGCCTACCATATTCAAAATGGAGTAGCAGCTAAGCGAGCACTTACCATTCTTGGTGTAGGGAAAAAATTATACAAAGAAGTTAACGAAGACGCTTATTTAGAACAAATCCATACAGAATCGAATGTCGCTGTTTGGTTAAGTGAGGTACTTTCAAGTCATCCGCTTCTTCCAAAAAGAATTCAAGCCGTAGGAAAATTTATGCAAGTCAATGAAACACCATCTTATTATTCTAATTCAAGCAAAATAGCACTAGGCATCGGAGCATTATTTGCTATTTTCTTTGCAGTTTATATCGGAGTTATCGCTTTTGTAACTGCCGGGACATTCACGTATGCAAATTTATTTTCCGGAAGCACTTTAGGCGAAACATTTTCAGATGATTCATTTTCCTATACTCAAACTCCTTTAATGCAAGCAGTTATAGATGCTGATACAGAAACTGTCAATCAGCTAATTGAAGACGGTGTGGATTTAGAAGAACAAGATTCTGAGAACACAACGGCACTTCTTCTGGCGATCTATGAGGAGAATGATGATATTGCTGAAATATTGTTACAGGCAGGTGCAGACCCGAACACCGCTGATTTGTATTCAAATGCATTAACCGCTTCGATAAATTATGAAAACTATTATATGGCATCCCTTCTTTATGAATATGGTGCTGATCCAACGGAAATTGATCCTGAAGGATACTCAGCATTTGACATGCTAGATGTTACCAATGAAGAAGAATTTTTAGAAATAATTTATAACTATTAACTGCTTTTTAAGGACATATATAAATTAAGAAAAGCGCAAGCGTACCTTTAAAAGCATACCTGCTTTCAAACGTTTCCAGAGTGCTTTGGATAGACTTTGGCTACACCAATACCGTGTTAATTTTTGGATGGGAGGTTGTGACGAGCGTCACGACCCTCCCATCTTTTTTCGGTAATCCTGTGACTTTCGTCTGTCCGTCGCCCTCCTGCAACTATTGGAAACTAGGTACTTACTGTTTTGGATAACTACAGAATAGTTGCTATCGTATTGATGGACTTACCTCAGATCGTAGACATAAGGCGTTGGAGAATTAGCCTCGTTCATTATTTTGATTTTTGTTGTAGATATGGCACTAGAAGATGGCCTCAACAAGATGATTTTTTAGATAGAAGATTTTTTTCTGTAGACATACACTAGTTGATTCTAGTGGAAGGCGGCGACTCCGGCGGGATCAGTGAGACAGATGAAACATCACAACGTACCCGAAGGGGCGGATGGTTCATCGCTCACCCCGCGGAATGCGTCCGCCTGTAACGGAAATCAACGGGGCCTGAATAGCGAGCAGTAAGCTTCGGAAAACCTTTCAATCTTCAATATAAAAAGGTGAATCCATTAGTAGGACTCACCTTTTTACTTACATACTATTTAATAACAAATCTTGTTCTACTATAGCCCTCTTTTAATTTCTGTACCTCTAAAATTGCAGGTATTGCAGCCTTTAGTTCTGCAACATGCGAAATTACGCCAATCATTCGACCTGATTTTTGTAAATCAATTAATGTATCAATTGCTTTGTTTAATGATTCTTCGTCAAGCGAGCCAAATCCTTCGTCAATGAACATCGTGTCAATTCGTATACTACCTTGGAAGCTTTGGATAACGTCAGCCATTCCAAGTGCCAGACATAGTGATGCATTGAACTTTTCTCCACCTGATAACGTCTTCACATCTCTTGTTTGTCCTGTATATGCATCATAAACGTCTAATCCAAGTCCACTCTGTTTACCATGCGTTTCTTGTCTTTCACTTCTAATTAAGTAATACTGACCACTAGACAAATGCTTTAGCCGTTCATTTGCAGCTTGTACAATTTGCTCCAAATATTCAATTTGCACGAATCGTTCAAACGATATTTTAGCCTGATTTTGACCTCTAAGCACGTCATATAGGTCTATAATACGTCCTACTTGCTGCTCCAACATTGTTATGCGAGAACTTGCAGAACTAATTTTTTGCTCTAATTCAAGACCTGCCTTCGCATACTCTTTCGAACGATTTACGATACTTAATGCTTCTTCATAAGCAATTTTAAGTGTAACTAGCTCTTCCTCTAACGGAGCTAACTCTACTTTTGCTTTGTTTGCAAGTTGCTCCCGTCTCTCTTTCACTTGCTCTGTAAGTGTATGAAGCGCTTGGTTATAAGCATTGCACTGTTCTTTCAAAGTTACTCGTTCTGATTCAGACATTTTCGCTGCCTTATACAATTCGATTGTGTCAAAGTCAGCTTTAGCTAATGCTTCTCTTAACTGAACAAAGGCCTTGTCTCTTTTTTCTTTTGCTTCATGAAGTGAATTGGAAGCATGCCCTAAAGCAAGTTGGGCTTTCGTGAATGCTTCTATAGTCAACTGTTTCTTATTTTGTATTTGTGTCCAAGAATTTTCTAATTGCTCTTTATTCTTGGCCGCTTCATTTATTTGTTGTTTTAAATCCTGCAAGTTGGAAATGTTCGTTGGAATAGAGGCTTTCTTGGAATCATACACTGCTTTTGCTTGCTCAAACATGCTTTTTTGTTGTTGATAAGTAGCTTCCGCACTTATTTTTTCTTGCTCTAGCCTCTCAATTTTTTGAACACTCGCCTTATAAGGCTCTCGCATAACTGCTAGCTTTTCTTTTTCTTGTCGAATTCTCACTATTTCTAATTCTAGTTTTTCGACATCTTTTATTAATTGCGGTGCTTCTAAAACAGAAAGTTGAAGTTCTTCTATTTGCTCCTGCATCTTCAAAAGACTATTTTCGGCAGTTTCTTTTTTCGCACGAACCGACAAAAAAATAGATTCTTGCTTAGTTAGATTGTCTTTTAAGCTTTGCAATTCATCTTGATTTACAGCTTGATCGTGTACTTCTGCATTTACCCCTTTATGCTCCGTACTCCCACAAACTGGGCAAGCCTCTCCTTCCACAAGCTTGGATGCAAGGATGCTTGCTTGGTTGCTTATCCACTTACTTTCTTCTTCCTTATATACCTCTTGTAAATCTAAAAATAACTGTTCTTGAATACTTTCTTCTTTTACTAGGCTAAGAAAAAGTTGTTCACTTGTGATAAACTCTTGCAACCTATTCTTTTCTGTTTGTAATTTCGTAAGCCGTTGTACTTCATAGTCTAGTGGTTCTACAAGTTCTTCTAGCTTTTCTATTTCCTCTATTAGTGAGGCGCATACTTCTTTTTCTCCGAGAAATAAATTTGTCATAGCAGACACTTGACTGTTTAGTTCATTCATACGATTTTGGTAATCAAGCATCTCGATTTTTTTTACTTCGAGGTCTTCTAATAAAGGTATAAATGCGTTTAAACGAATAAGTGCTTCCACACTTTTTTCACGTTCTTCTTTTTTATTTGCTTCTACTATATACTCAATTTCTACTTGTTTTACGTTTTCTTCTGTTTCTAATATTTCTAATTTGACTAATTCTAATAGCTGCGATTTTTTATCCACTTCTTGCTCTAATTCTTGAAAATAAGTTTCAATAGGTTCAATAGAGCTTGCCCGTTCAGCTGCTTCTAACTTCTTTTGCTTGTCTGCATAATCTTTTGACTGGCTTTGTAAGTTTTCAAGGCTTTGTACTTTTGCTTCAAGCTCTATAAATCGATCGTTTACTGCTTTTGCTTCGTGAAAAGCGTTCTGTTTGTTTTCATGTTTTTCATATGCTTTTTTGTATGCAGTCTCGTCCAGTTGAATTTTCTCTTCATAATAAATTATTTCTTCTTTTAATGCTTCCATAAGTTGAACAACGTTAAAGTTTCCTGATTGAATGAGCTGAAAAACGCTAGAATCTCTCGTTGGAAATGAAGCTAAAATTTGTTCTGTATAGCTGTTTCGAGTTAACTCTTCTTTTTTCAACTCAGCTTCTGCTAGTAGTTTCTTCTCTTTCAATTTCTCATTAATCATTTTATAAGGCTCTGTTTTAAAGATTTTTCGTAAAATAGCTTCCTTGTTTTCTGTTTGAGAGGTTAATAACTTTCTAAACTCCCCTTGAGGTAGCATAACGATTTGACTAAACTGATCCTGTGTCAGTCCAATAATTTCTTCTACTTTTTTGTTGATTTCTGATACAATTTGACGGTCAACAACAGGAGATTCACCCATTTCATTTACTTCAAAGAATTCGTAGCGTTCACCAGTTGCACTTTTATTTCCTTTTTTCACATGCGGAAGCTGACGTAATATCCGATATGTACGTTGATGCATTTCAAACGTTAATTCAACGCAAGTATGTGTGTCGTCTGTTGCAAAATCGCTACGCATAATTTTCGTATCTCGACGATCTTCTCCACTTCCCAATCCATATAATGCAAAACATATCCCATCGAATATAGTTGTTTTGCCTGCTCCTGTTGCTCCTGAGATAACAAAAAGACGATTGTTCTGTAACTCATTAAAATCTATTGTTTCGGTTAATTTGTATGGACCAAATGCAGTCATCTTAAGTTGAAGCGGCTTCATGCTTTGAATCCCCCTTCACGTTCTTCTATCATTAGACTTCCTAAGACTTCCTGAAATAAGTTTTCTGTTTCCTCTGAGGGCTCTTTTCCGCTTACTTCGGTATAAAACGCCTGAAAAAGAGTAAAATCGTCTGTTTTTCGACGACTTACTTGTTCTTTTTCATTTGTAGTAATTGACTTGAACACTTTTCTTTCGACATGCATCGCATTTGGATATACAGTTCTGATCTGTTCCATTGGAGATAAGATAGGTGTCTCATCAAGTAATTTTACAAATACAAAGTCTTGACTCACCGGTTGATGCAATATATCTTGCATATAGCCCTCTATTGTTCTCATTTCACGATTTGGAACTAGCAAACGTTTTTCCAACGTAACCTTACCATGTTGGTCTAATTCGACAATATAATAACCTTTTTTGTGGTGTTCCTCTGAAATAGAATACTTTAATGGAGAGCCTGCATATTGTATTGTTTCATTTAATACAAAATGGGCTTGATGAAGATGGCCAAGTGCCGTGTAGTGGAAGTTTTTGAAAAGGGCTGCATCCACATATTCAGCTCCACCAATTGCCAGTGGACGTTCTGAATCACTCGTATTCTCTTCTTGCTGCCCACGTGCAGTTACAAATGCATGTCCAACAAACACATGCCTTTTCGATAAATCTAGCGTTTTTTCGATTTCTTCTATAATTCTACTCATAGCTTCTTGATGATTAGTTACCGTGTCATCCTCAAATAAATGTCGTACTTGGGAAGGATCAGCATATGGAATTAAATGAAAATGTACTTCTCCATATTCATCATTCAGAATGATAGATTTTAGCTCTTTATTTAATTGACCTACTATATATAATCCCGAATCTTTCATTAGCTTGCTGCCAAAATTTAGACGAGCAGGACTATCGTGATTTCCGGCAATACTTAATACGGGTGTTTTTCGTTTTAAGACAATCTCCGCAAGTAATTCGTCCAATAAGTTAACAGCCTCCATTGGTGGTACAGCGCGATCATATAAATCACCTGAAATAACTACTGCGTCTGGCTTCTCTATGTCAATTGCTTCTATTAATTGATTGATAACAAATCGTTGTTCTTCTGTCATATATATACCTTGAACTAATTTGCCTAAATGCCAATCTGCTGTATGAAAAAATTTCAAAAGAAAAACCTCCTCTATAAGACTATTTTAACATCATATATTAAAAGAAATGATTGGTAATTATTAAAATTCTAATGAAACCGTTTACTTCACATGTTATGATGACATTGGGAGGGATGCTTATGTCATCAGAAGCTTATCAACTTACAGCCATAATTATTTATATGGTAGCAATGCTTGTTATCGGGTGGTATTCTTACAGAAAAACTGCCAACTTAACCGATTATATGCTCGGTGGTCGTTCACTGGGTCCAGCTGTAACTGCATTAAGTGCAGGGGCTGCAGATATGTCTGGTTGGTTGTTAATGGGATTACCTGGAGCTATTTATCTTTCGGGTATGGGTGAGGCATGGATTGCCATTGGACTCACAATCGGTGCTTACTTAAACTGGTTATTCGTTGCACCTAGATTACGTGTTTACACACAAGTATCAAATGACTCTATAACAATTCCAAGTTATTTAGAAAGTCGTTTAAAGCAATCATCACGTTTACTACGTATTGCGTCAGGTCTAATTATTTTATTATTTTTCACGTTCTACGTATCTTCGGGAATGGTAGCTGGAGGAGTATTCTTTGAAAGTTCTTTTGGACTTGATTATCATACAGGACTGCTAGTAGTTTCGGCTGTTGTTGTAGCGTATACACTATTTGGAGGATTCCTGGCTGTTAGTTATACCGATTTCCTTCAAGGACTTTTAATGTTCCTTGCATTAATATGTGTACCTGTCTTTGGAGTATTTTTAACTGGTGGATTAGGGGAAACTATTGAATCTATAAAATCAGTAAACCCAACACATCTTAGTCTTTTTGCGGGTACCTCACTAGTAGGGGGAATATCTGCTGTAGCTTGGGGTCTTGGTTACTTTGGTCAGCCACATATTATTGTTCGCTTTATGGCAATTAGTTCTGTAAAGGAAACGAAACAAGCACGTCGAATAGGTATTGGTTGGATGATTTTAAGTCTAGTTGGAGCAATGGCTACAGCATTAGTTGGCGTTGCATACTTTGCGCAAAATCCAAATGCAAACCTAACTAGTCCAGAAGCAGTGTTCATTGCACTTGGACAAATTGTTTTCCATCCATTTATTGCAGGGCTTGTACTTGCAGCAGTTTTAGCAGCAGTTATGAGTACGATTTCATCTCAATTGATCGTTACTTCTTCTGCATTAATTGAAGACTTATACAAGGCACTCATTAAAACAGACGCATCTGATCGAACTTATGTGAACTATGGGCGTATTGCTGTGCTTGTTGTTTCTATCGTAGCTGCAATCCTTGCTTGGGGAGAAAATGAAACAATCTTAAAACTTGTATCATTTGCTTGGGCAGGTTTTGGTGCATCATTTGGTCCAGTTATTTTACTTTCACTTTACTGGAGAAAAATTACCTCAGCTGGTGCTTTAGCCGGTATGGTGGTGGGTGCTATTACCGTAGTTATTTGGGGATCTGTTGATGCCCTAACAAGTGCATTATATGAAATTGTTCCTGGTTTCGTTCTAGCACTTATTGTTACAGTGATTGTAAGCTTAATAACTTACAAACCAAATGCTGAAATAGATAAAGAATTTGATGAGACGTTACGTTTACTAAAACGTGATCGTTAATAGTACTAGTAAAAGGGTCTATTCAATATGTCCCTAAAATAAAGCAGATGGAGAAAAACGACTGGTTTTTCTCCATCTGCTTTTGTGTTTCCATCTAATAATGTTGATTGAGAAGTATTGGATTGGAGTGAAAGTCGGCGACTCCTGCGGAAAAGCGAGACTGTCCAAGACCCCGCACGTAGCGTATTAGTTGAAGGAAGGCTAAGGGCGCCTCGTCAAATGGAAGGCAATCTAAGTTCGCGCATCGTGCGGCAACGATTGCATGACCCACATCCTGTTGCCCTCGACGCCTTCATGACCAACATCGTGTTGGCCCGAGGAGGCTCGACGCTCGCCCGCGGAAAGCGACCGCCTGGAACGGAAAATAGTACTGTACATATTAGCCTATATGACACTTGTCATGTTTATGACTTGACGTTTATGCCTACTCCTAAATGGGTAATTTCCTTATAGTTATGGTAATGATTCTTATTAGGAGGAATAAAATGAGTAGAGAAAAAACGCTTGAATTACGTAAAAATGTAAAACCATTTGAAAATTCAGAGTTGAAAAAAAGCATTTTTCAACTTATAAATACAATTCCACCGTTTTTTATCCTTTGGTTCTTAGCGTACTTAACCCTTGATATTTCCGTATGGTTGACAGTCGCAATATCTGTTGTTGCTGCAGGATTTGTTGTTCGTATTTTCATTATTTTTCATGACTGTACGCATGGTTCTTTCTTCAAAAATAAGAAAGCAAACAACATTACTGGTACCATCACTGGAATTATCACTTTATTCGCCTATGAGAAATGGAAACGTGAACACAATATACACCATGCTACAAGTGGAAATTTAGATAAACGCGGTGTCGGTGACATATGGATGATGACTGTTGAAGAATACATTGAAGCAACTCCAATGAAACGACTTTCTTATCGTCTATACCGTAATCCAATCGTAATGTTCGGTCTAGGGCCTGCATTATTATTCTTAGTTAGTAATCGAGTTAACCGCAAAGATGCGCGACCAAAAGAACGTAACAACACATACTTAATCAACATCTCTGTAATTGTTATTTACTCTCTAATGATTTGGTTAATTGGATGGCAAGCATTCGCTATTATTCAAGGTACGATTCTTTTTGTTGCTGGTTCACTAGGAATTTGGTTATTCTATGTACAGCATCAATTTGAAGATTCTTATTTTGAAGATGAATCGGAATGGGATTATGTAAAAGCTGCGGTTGATGGAAGCTCTTATTACAAATTACCAAAAGTACTGCAATGGGTAACTGGAAATATCGGCTTTCACCATGTACATCATCTAAGTCCACGTGTCCCTAATTACAATTTAGAAATGGCGCATGAATCGACACCACCTTTACAAAAGGCAACTACGATTAATCTTCGTACAAGCTTGCAATCTATTCACTTCCGTCTGTATGATGAAGCAAATAAAAACTTTGTCAGCTTTAAAGAAATTAAACATTTACTAAAGAACCCTAAATCAAACGTTAAATTACATTCCAAAAATGCAAGTTTCGACGGAAAATAAATTACAGGAAAAACCATTCCCAGTTAAATAGGAATGGTTTTTCCTATATAATAGAACTATAAGCAACCAAACTAGAGGTGTAATAATGACAAAATGGTATCAAATATTTCCTAAATACCCTTGGCTAAGTATTTATGCTTGGATTGTTTTTTGTATTTTACCTTTCTTTTTTATTTTTAAGTCATCTAGTCCATTTGAAATAGTAATTGGTTTAGTACTCATGCTACTATTTTTTATTGTTTATCGGTCATCTTTCACATCAAAGGGTTTACTTCTCTATATATGTGTATTTATAGAAATCTCTATTAGTGTCAGTATGACTTTTTTATATGGATATATTTATTTTTCTATCTTTTTATCTTTTTTTATTGGGAATATTCAACAAAAATCTAACTTTTTTGTCATTTACAGTATACATTTAGTAGCGATGATCACAGCAGTTATAATTGGCTTCTTTATACAAACAGAGCTTTTCCTTTCGCACATGCCCTTCCTCATCATCTGTTTAATCGGTGTGATTTTATTGCCATTCAATACATACAATCGAAACAAACGCGAAGTATTAGAAGGTCAGTTGGAGGACGCACAAAAACGTATTTCCCAATACATCATAATTGAAGAAAGAGAACGTATTGCCCGAGATTTACATGATACTCTCGGACAAAAACTATCTCTAATAGGTTTGAAGAGTGATTTAGCAAGCAGGCTAATCGAAAAAAATCCAGACGCCGCTAAAAGTGAAATAAATGATATTAACCAAACTGCTCGCTCTGTATTAAAGGAAGTAAGAGAACTTGTAACAAATATGCGTGGTACAAAACTTGAAGAGGAACTATTTCGCGTGAAGCAAATTTTACTAGCCGCACAGATCGATTGTAAAGTAAGCGGAACACCAGAACTTGTGAAAACTCCCCTCCTTGTCGAAAACGTACTAAGTATGTGTTTAAAAGAAGCCATTACGAATGTTGTGAAACATAGTAATGCTACCTCTTGCTCTATTTCCATTAAACAGTCCGCTAAAGAAACTTTGCTAAAAATTCATGATAATGGCACTGGTTTAGTTGTGGAAAAGGACTGGTCTAGAGGGCATGGACTACGAGGTATTAAAGAACGATTAGAATTTGTAAATGGTAGTTTCGACATTCAGGCGAAAAATGGAACAACTCTTAATATACATGTACCAAATGTGATTCAGCAATCGAGACAGGAGGAATAACAGATGATTCGAATTGTAATTGCAGAAGATCAACGAATGGTGCTTGGTGCCCTAGGTTCACTTCTTGATCTAGAAGAAGATATGGAGGTTGTGGGAAAAGCGAGTAATGGGGAGGAAGCCCTTAAGCTAATCCATCAATTGCAACCTGATATTTGTATTATGGATATTGAAATGCCTGTTAAAAGTGGATTGGATGCTGCAGAAGAATTAAAAGACGAAAATTGCAAAGTAATTATTTTAACGACTTTCGCAAGATCTGGTTATTTTGAACGTGCTCGAAAAGCTGGTGTCAGTGGTTATTTGCTGAAAGATAGTCCTAGTGAAGAGCTTGCTAATTCGATTCGCACTATTATGGATGGTCGACGTATATACGCTCCTGAATTAGTTGATATTGCGTATGAAGAGGATAATCCTTTAACAGAGCGCGAAAGCCAAGTTCTTGGAATGATTGCTGATGGTAAAAGTACAAAGGAAATTGCAGGCGAACTTTTCCTAACTACCGGAACTGTCCGAAACTATATTTCTGTTATATTAGATAAATTAGATGTAGGCAACCGGATCGAGGCAATTTCTCGATTTAAGGAGAAGGGTTGGTTTAAATGAATATAAAACTGCTTAAAGGACAACTTTAAGCAGTTTTTTTATTTTTGTCCTAAACTTTTTAAACGTTTGAAGGGTATATATAGTGAAGGTATTTTTTTATGGAAGGAGTGAACTTATGCACGAAAATATTATAACGGAAATTAAAAATGGAAATAGAGATGCTTTTCGGAGCTTATACGATGAATATGCAAGCTATGCCATTCGTACCGCTAAGGCTATAACACGTAATGATGAGTATGCAAAAGATGCGGTCCAGGAGGCTTTTATTCGTGTTTATCGAAATATATCTTCTTACGAGCCGGCACTTTCTTTTAATGCATGGTTCTACCGCATTTTAGTCAATGAATGCATTCGACTTTTAAATAATGAAAAGAAAAATATACCGGTCGACACTGCTCAACAAAAACAAGATACACAACTAATGGAACATTCGAAAGAAAGTGTAAAGGATTTATACGAGGTTATACAAAACATGTCGGACTTATACCGAATACCAATACTATTAAAATATATAAAAGGCTTCTCTGAAAGAGAAATTGCTCAAATTTTAGAGTTGAACCAAAACACAGTTAAATCAAGATTATTTAACGGGAGAAACCTATTAAAGAAACAATTACATCTGACTGAAATGGAGGAAATTTGAATGGATCAAATGGACAAAAGAGCAAGTAAAGATATATTAAAGCATACAGAAGATGCTCAAGATAAATTAAAAGAAGATATTTGGAATGATTTAGACAAAGAGCTGTTTCCGGAAAAGAGTAGAAAGGATAAACATTTGAAAAAGAAATCTAAGTTTGTTCCTATTACAATTGCCGCTGCTGCTGCGGTAATTCTATTGTTCAGTACGCAAACTAACACTGGAATAGCATTAATTAAACAAATTAAAGACATTTTCGTTTCAGAGAAACAAATTACACAAAGTATTGAGGGAATGGATGAAGAGACAGAAGTCGTTTTACAAGAAGGTAAAGATTCAGAATACGTTATTTATATCGATGAAGAAAGATATAAACTTATCCAAGGTGAAACCTCGGATATTATTACGACCAAGGAGCCTTTAGAAGAAAAGTATCCGGAAGTTTCGATGGAAATCAAGCAAATTACTGATAAATCACCTGATGAAATAGTCTCAACTTTAGAAAAGGAATTAGAAGCTGAATATACGAATGTGACTGATACCGAACGAGTTACAGAACCAATTGAAGGCTTTAAGTTGCATGGAATTAGCGGTTCTGAATGGGACAGTCCCGTTACAAATGTGTATATAGTAGACAATAAAAATGGCGGCAGCTTCGTGATTATAGAGAAATATTTCTTAGAAGCTGCGGAAGGTCATGGTGCAAGGTTCTACGCCATGCTTCAGGAATTTGAAATCGTTGAATAAGTTTAATACCCCCTCCTTCGGGTAAACAAAGAGTAGATTAATAATTTGAGGAGGAATTTACATGAGTGGATTATCTGACAAATTAAAAGGTACTGTAAACAAAGTTAAAGGTGAAACAAAAGATCAAATTGGAAATGCGACAGATGATAGAAGTTTACAAGCTGACGGTAAATTAGACAAACTTAAAGGTGAAGCGCAAGAAACAGTTGGTGAAGCTAAGGATCGTGTTGATCGGGATCGTTTATAATTTGGATAAGAAAAGCTCTCTGCAGTAGCGGAGAGCTTTTCTTATTTAGATTTTAATGTGACACTAATAATCTCTGGTGTATTAAATACCCTTACTGGAAAGATACTGTTTCCAAGGCCTCTACTGACAATCATCCTTGTATCATTTTCTTCATATACTCCTGCTGTAAAATGAGGGAACAATCCTTGTCCCGGTGCCGCTAAACCACCTATCCCAGGAATTCGAAACTGACCTCCATGTGCATGTCCCGAGAACACTATATCCACGTTATGATTTACATAATCTTGAAACGTCTCAGGTCGATGAGAAAGCACTAATGTAAACGTTTCTGATTGTTTAAATTTACTAAGCGCTTCCTTAATAAGAACTCCATTCAATGGGTCTTCAATACCGATTATACGAACCTTCTCACCGTTTTTTTTAATGGTTTCCTCTTCATTCGTTAATACATTTACTCCTATTTCCGTCAAGGAGGTTTTAATATTCTCCATATCATTCGTTGCAATTTCATGATTTCCAGTCACATAATAAATAGGTGCAAAAGATGTTATTTGCTCTACTAAATCAAGACTATTTTCTAAATCATATCGATTACTATCTATTAAATCACCAGTTATAAAGATTAAATCTGGCTTGGCGTTCTTCACTTTTTTTACAAGTTTTGTTTGATTTTCACCAAATGTTGCATCATGTAGATCCGAAATTTGGACAATCTTTAATCCATTAAAGGAAGTAGGAATTTTATCTGATTCTACTACTATCTCTGTAGTTTTTATGTTTTTATTTCCAAAATATAATATAGCTACTAATACTAATAACAAAACTAACCACTTTTTCATTTAACTACTCCTAAAATATATGTCTTACTTTGGGCTCATAATTCCTACTCGATGACCAATGTGGTTACTCTCCATCAATTCCTTATAAGCAAATAAAGCTGTATCCCCCGTTGTAGTTTGAACTGCTCCAATTGGCAATCGATCTCTTTCAATAATAAAAGCATTAGTAGTCGCACCAGTTGGTAAGTAAGTTGGACAAATAATCGTCCAATCTAATAAGGTTTCTTTTAACATGTCGTACACTTTGTGATGTTCTTTCGCAGCAACTGTTGATTTTTGCTTTGATTCAGAGGATTGATATCGTAACAATTCAGGGTTCACCCGACTTGATAGTATCCCCCCTGTTCCAATAGTGACGATTCGTTTTATATTTTGTTTCTCCATAATAGAAATAATATGTGCTATTGCCTCTGTTAATACAGTTGTTTGGTCTGTATTTAGAGCACTTATAACCCCATCAACACTATCTAGAGTTTTTTCTATATCTGATTTTACCCTTGCATTCCCTTTTATAACAGTTAAATTAACATGAGGCTTGAGCTTTTCTGGATTTCTTACAAGAACAGTCACGTAATGATTATTCTTTAGCAACAAAGAAAGAATTTCTCCACCTACACGCCCGGTAGCTCCGAATAATGCTATTTTCATAAGAAACAGCTCCTTTTTTTTATTATATCAAATAAAAAAGTATCCCACATTTTGCGTTGGGATACTTTTAGATGTCGAGAAATGTTATTTCCCGGGAAATTACATTTAATAAGAATTTAAAGAAAAAATAAATGCGAATATAACTCCATAAAAAATAATAATTAGTCCAATACTAATAGCCATCCAAATAAGTGAGGCGCGGGCATAATTACGACGTGGATCTGGATTACCAAACCCCCATATAAATAGCATGACGAGGTTTACAATTGGAATAATCATTATTAGCATCGTAATAATCCATTCTCCAACTGACATATCAGTCGCTGTTTTTGGGGTAACATTATTGGAATACCCTGCAGTTTGTTCAGTTTCAACCGGATTCAAAATGAGTCCTCCTTTTCAAATAATATGTAACATTTCCATTTTACTTGAATTCTATTAAGAAAAGTCCTCTATTTTGTAAAAATTTATATATTTTTTTGACATACTCACAGGTGTAACAATCCCTATCAGCTTATCGCTTGGAATATCCTCTTCCGTAATAAGAAGCGTTTACCTCTAGTTATAGTAGTTTTGAATATTTATCAAGCCTCATAAACAGCCGCATCCTTGCGCTATAAATTGATAATTTTCTTTATTTTTTTCAAGCGTAAAAATTTCTCCTAATGTTGTTTTTTTCACGAAAAGGATTATGATTCTACTGTATTTTCCAGCTACTTCGTAATACCATCAGAGGTTTGTCACCTCCATGTATGATTATATCTTCGACTTAAAAACATTCTTTTTTGCTAAATAAACTGCTCCAATCAAAAGTATTATGATAGCTAGCAAAGTAACAATTATACTCCAGACAAAAGGTGTCTTATCTACATCGCCGTTTAATACGAAACTTGCATACATTGGTAGCTTCCATGGCGAAATCGTCCAATAAGTACCGAGTAAAGAATCGATTATTTGAACAACTAAAACGAGTATAAGTGAAACCGTAGAAGCAACACCTGTCGAAAAAGCTGCACTTGAAAATAAAACAATACTAATCACAAACAAAATCCATACAAGATAAGTCCCAAGAAACCCTGTAAATGCCCCCAAATCTACAGCTCCAAAAAGGGCATATGTATAATATAAGTTCGTTAACAATCCAAGTATCACACTGCTAATCACAAGAATGCACATAATGACTAATTTACTAAACACATAACTAGAGAAAGCAATCGGACGAACGTATATAAGCGTTGAAGACCCGTTTTTTCTCTCCCTTGCAATAATACCTGCAAAACCAAGTGTCACCACCAACATTCCAATAAATTGATACTGGCTTACAGTAGACATCACAATTTGCTCTGGAGTTAATTGAGGTAGCTGAAAAACCGCTCCTTCTGGCATATTTCCTACAGTACTTAATATTTGAGGTAAGTAATAATTCATCAGAGGCTCTGATATACCAAACAGGACAAACACTAGTGGTATCCAGATTATTTTAAAGTTTCGTACATTTTCACGCCATTCTTTTTGGAATAAAACCGAAAAGTTACTCATCCTTCATTCACCACCTGTAAAAAGATTTCTTCTAAACTAGCAGTTGCTCGTTCAACCTTCGACAAACTAAAATTACTATTTCCAAGTACACGTAAAACTTCATTCATTTGCAGTTTACCCTCTCCTATTTCAATAAAGACAATCGGACCTTCCTGTCTTGCAGGGTAAGGTGAAGTTTCAATAAATTGGGATGCCTCTTCACTGTTTGTGAAATAAACTTTGTATTGAGGATTTGCATATTTTTCACGAACCTCTTCCATAGAACCTTGCTCCACTAATTTGCCTTTTCGCAAAAATAATAATTGATCGGTCATTTCCTCTGCATCATTTAAGATATGAGTTGAATATAAAATAGTCGTTTTTGCTTGCAATTCTTTTAATAAATTCATAATTTCTCGTCTTCCTATTGGATCTAGAGCTGACACTGGTTCATCCAGTAAAAGCAAAGCTGGTTTATGCACAATTGCTTGAGCTAGGCCTAGACGTTGCTTCATCCCACCAGAAAATGTACCCGTCTTTTTCTTTTTGGCCTCCCCGAGACCAACAAATTCCAAGGTTTTTTCTGCTTCTACTTTTGCAATTTTTGCGTCTACTCCACTTAATTTCGCAGCCATCTCAGTAAATTCAAGTGCTGTTAACCATGAATAAAACTGCGGATATTGAGGTAGAAAACCTATTTCACGTCTTATATCGCCTTTTATTCCGACGTCCAATTCAATGGACCCAGTTGTTTGTTTAAGTAGACCAGCAAGCATTGATAAAGTAGTTGTTTTCCCAGCACCATTCGGTCCAATTAATGCAGTAGACGTATTTTTATTCAACGAAAAAGTGACATTGTCTACTGCCTTTTCTTTACCATATTCTTTTGTTAACCCTTGCATATGAAGTAGTGTATTCATTCATTTCTTCTCCCAACGATAAAGTAAATAATTGATCCAATTATATTTCCAAAAACAATAATAATTCCCCATAACCATTTCGGACCGTTTGTATGGGATACCCGTATTAAGTCAATAATAGCTACTACCATCAAGATAAGTTGGATAATTATAAGTGGCAATATTAGCATCCACGGTATTGATTCGAAATCCATTCCTATTCCCCCTTTGTTTCGTTACATCTATTCTACTACATATAGAACAGAAAAGATTCAAAAACTTTTAAATTTATTTTAAAATGTATTTCCATTCATTCTAGAGGCAAAGTGTTTACATGCTTATGTTATAATAGAACGTTGGAAGGTGAATTTAAAATGGAATTAGAAATTAGAAAAGCACGGAAAGAAGATGCGCATGCGGCCGTACCACTGATTATGGAAGCAATAGGTGACATCTCCATGCAAATCACTGGAGAAACAGAAGAAACAGCCATCACAAAGGAATTTGTCCATTTTTTTACTCGGACAGACAATCGACATTCCTATTTGTATACGTATATCGCGGAAATGGAAGGGAAAGTAGCTGGTGCACTTGTCTTCTATAAATCAGAGCAAGCAGTTACACTCGATGCTAATTTAGAGAAATATCTTTCCAATAAAAAAGGAACCTCAGTCAAAATAGATTGTGAAACATCACCTGGTGAGAATTATATAGATACGGTCGTAGTAGACCCAATATATCGTGGACATGGAATTGGGACACAATTATTAACATATGCAGAACAATTAGTGAAAAATGCTGGTGGCGGAAAACTTTCCTTGAACGTGGAAACGGAAAAAGAAGCTGCTATTCGCTTGTATAATCGTCTAGGTTTTGTTACTGTATGTCCTTGGACAATTATTGGCGAACCCTTTCATCATATGGTGAAAACGGTCGACGCCAATTAAAGGAGAACTTTTATGAAGTTATGGATTTACCCTCTAATGGTTGTTTTTGCAGCCAGTTGTTATGGGACATTATCAACAATGATTAAACTTGCTATTGGGGATGGATATACTGCCTCTGAAGCAACATCTAGTCAATATATTATTGGTTTTCTCTTAGCATTGATTATATATATGATGACACAACGAAAGCTTCCCCGTTTCAATGGTGGCTTTAAAATCGTCTTGTTAGCTGGTATTTTTACTGGACTGACAGGAATTGTTTATGGACAGGCACTTATCTATTTACCTGCATCTCTTGCTGTCGTTATGCTTTTTCAATTCACTTGGATCGGAACGCTTATCGATTGTATTCTAAGAAAACGGTTACCATCAAGACCAGAAGTTATATCTCTTATCATTCTATTTGTCGGAACTATATTGGCTGCTGGTATTATTGATGTCGATTTAAGTGGTATTGACTGGAGAGGTTGGGTATTTGGATTTGCCGCTGCACTTTCCTTTTCACTTAATATGAACGTCAATACAAAGCAAGTGGAAGGGATGAATACAACTACTCGTCTATTATTCGTTTCTTTTTTTGCAATGATTATGATTACCTTATTCCAAAGTCCTGAAATAATATGGAATGGAAAGCTGTTTACAGAACCACTTGTTTTCTACGGACTAGCCCTTGGTTTGCTAGGTATTATTATTCCAATTTATTTATTTGTAATTGCGGTTCCAAAAGTGGGAGGCGCAGTATCTTCTATCCTGAGCGCAATGGAATTACCGGTTGCCGTGACTGTTTCAGTAATAGTGCTAAGTGAGGCATTATCTTGGTTACAAGTTCTCGGGATAGTCATTATCTTAGTTGGTATGTGCATACCGACACTTGCCCGAATTAGAACAAATAAAAAACGACAGACTGTTTAATATAAAGAAGCTGAAGCCAATTCATTGACTTCAGCTTTTTTCTATTCCTTATCAATTCTAAATGTCACCAAAACAAATACAGCAAAACTTAGAAGTAGCAATGATCCTCCTACTATATAAGCAACTAACGCAAATGTCTCGTTTATATTAAATGGTTGCATGAACTGTAAATACATACCTAATGTTAAACCGATTGCTCCGATAATTGCTGTCCAGCCATGTACGGCTACTAGCTTAGGGGATTTTATTTTATATAGCTTGTAAAACAATCCATAAACAAATAGCGATAGCCAGCCTACTAATAAGATATGGGCGTGGATTGGGCGGAGTGCATATGATCCAGCTCCGGCCATATGTGATCCTAGATAAGCTCCTAGTAGTCCAAATAATGCACCAGCTCGTATTAAACGTAAACTCCATTTTTGTTGCATCTCAATTTCCTCCTATTTTTTTACTTGTAATTGTTAACAAGGAAGGTAGTAATAGTGGTCTTACGATAAATGTATCGATTAGGACGCCAAATGCTACTACAAACCCAAATACTTTCAGTTCCATTACGGGTTGTGTAATCAATACTGCAAACGTAGCTGCCAAAATTAATCCTGCTGCAGAAATAACCCCTCCTGTTAATTCAACAGATTTTGCAATTGCTTCCTGCTCGCTAAGTTGTTTTCTCTCTTCTTTTAATCTACTCATCAACATAATAGAATAGTCTACTCCTAAAGCTACTAAAAAAACGAATGAATACAAAGGTATACGATAACTAAAGGATGAATAATTAAAAAATAGGTCAAAGATCCATGTAGAGAATCCTAATGCGGCCCCAAAAGATAATAATATGGAAACCAATATTAATAGAGGTGCTCGGATAGATTTTGTTTGAAATGCTAGCATTGTTCCTATTAAAACAGTCATGAAAATCATTACCAAACTGGTATCTCTTCCATTAATTTTACGAATATCGACTTGTTTTGCTGTTTCTCCGCTAACCTGAACATTTTGTTCTTCTGTTATATTCTCTATTTCATCTAAAGCTTCTTTACTGTAAGGATTGGCTTTTAATATTACAGAAAACTTTGTATACCTATCACTCTCTGAAAAAGGTCGTATTTGATCGACTAATGGCCTATCTTCTATCTTTTCTATAATAGTTGAAATGATTTTATCATCTGTTGATTTTATTAAAATTGTTGTTGGTGCTATTTCTCCTTCTGAAAATGCTTCACTTAGTTTTTTAAACCCTTCTCTTGAAGATAATTCCTTTGGAAAGGATTCCAGTAAATCATAAGAATAGACAATCGTGGTCGCATGCCAAGTTCCAATTCCAACAATCAGTAGGATTGGGAGTGCAACTCTCCATGGTTTTTGAGTGCTTGTTTTACCAGCTATAGCCCAAATCTTTGATTTCTTATTGTTCTGTTTCGGTATTTTTACGACAGCAAATAATGCTGGTAAAAGAGTAAGACCTGCTATCAGCATGACAATTACCGCAATAACAAACACCGGTGCAAAATTACGATATGGCTCATATATGGCAAAAGAAAGGGTTGCTACTCCTGCTAGAATAGTTCCGCCACTAAATAGAATGGTTTCTCTTGTTCGAGTAAGTGCCACTTTCATATCCTGTTCTTCTTTATACCGAGCGTACAGCAGAAGAGAATAATCGGTAATTACAGCAAACAATAAAATCGTCATAATGGAAAGGGCTTGGTTTTCAATCGTAATTGATGTGAACTTACCAGTGAGACCAATATTCTATCCACTACCCCATACACAATCCCAGCTCCAATAAGAGGAATGACCGCAAGTAGGAAAGAGCGGTAAATTAGGATAAGTAGAATAAAAATAATACAAACTGTCGCTAATAGTAATATCAAATCTGCCTGTGAGAAAAGTTCTATAGTATCACTTGCTATTCCCGCTGGTCCTGTGTAGTAAATATTGAAGTCGGAAGGAACAATTTGTGATACATTATTTTTAATCTCTTTAACCTTTTCATGAACCTCTTTACTTTCTAAATTTGCTTGTAAAATTAATGGAACGAAAAATGTCTTCTGATCTTCCGAAACAAAAGAAGCCCGTTGATCCATAGGAATTTGAGAGAACCTTGGCATATTTGAATAGTTTTTTTCCATTAATTCTAGAACTTCTTGAAATTCCTCATCAGAAGCTCTTTTTTTATTTTCAAAAACGATAAGGAGAGGTAATCCATCCCTAGTAGAGAAATTCTCTTTTATTATTTTATCCGCTTGTAAAGACAAAGCTGTTTCTGGTAGCCCGGCATTTTTGGATGTACTCGCCACTTCTTTTCCTGATGGAGCAAGAAAAGAAAGTAATATTACTATCGAAAGCCAGGCTGCTATAACGATAAGCCAGTGACGTTTATTTTTCATTTTACTGCCCCCTTATAAGGGGTACTATACAAGGTGAAAATGAACGGAAGATGAACAGAAAATTACAGCTTATTTAATTGAACGGCCACTTTCGTTCCAAATGGTTCTACCCTTTCAAATGATAAGCGTCCATTATGAGACTGAATCACTTCTTTTACAATGGCAAGGCCAAGCCCACTACCCTCAATTTGAGTAGATCTTGCTGTATCATCACGGTAAAAACTGTCTGTCCACTGCTCATAATTTGAATCTTTATTACCAACTCCAGTATCTTGTATTGTAACAAGTACATGGTTTGATGATTCAGTAACATTAACGTGAATTTCTCCTGGTGAACGATTGTATTTTATCGCATTGGATATAAGATTTTCCCAAACATACTCCAACATTTCTTTATCACCTGATATTTCTACCTCTTTCAATTGTAGTTTTAGGAATATATCCTTTTCCTCCATCATCCATCTAAACTTTTGTACGACTTGTTTTAATTGGTTATCAAGTCGAAAACATTCATTTTTTCTTCGATGATTCATTTGGTCAAATGAGGTAAGTATCAATAATTGCTTCATTACGCTTGATAAACGCTTTGCTTCTTTTTGAATAATGGATGTGTATGTTAATTGTTCTGTTTCGTTCAACTTTTTGTTCTCAAGTAACGTAGCATAGCCTTGAATATTCAATAATGGTGTTTGAAAATCATGTGATACTCTTGAAATAAATTCTTTCTTATATCGGTCACTCGCTTCCAACTGCATTACCATATATCGAAAGCTTTCTGCTAGTTGTCCAATTTCATCTTTCTGATAAACCGGTATAGGTACTTGGAAATCTTCAATCGCAATTTTCTTAGTTGCAATGGTCAATTTCGTTAAAGGATCAATCATTTTTTTCGCTACTATTAACATAGCAATTACACTGATGATAATCATTGCTGCTGCAAGACCACCTAATAATAAATGAATTTCATTAAATAGAAATTTTATGTTAGGTCTTTGAAATAAAGCATATTTTTTATTGTCATATGTAAATGGAACTCCAACTGTATTTGTTAATTCATTTGAAAAGTACCCCGTAATAAATGTTTCTCTAGGAAACTCCCGCATTCCATGATATGTTTCTCCGTCTAAAACACTTTTCACTACAGAATCACTTATTTCATTTACCCTGAAATCCCCACCAAAGCTCTTTTTTTGGCGTTCTTCACTTATAATATATATTTGATATCCACTATCTCCAAATGCATTTAAAATGGCCTCTAAATGGTTTTTCTCAGTAGTTTCAATTAGCTTCACCATAGATTTTGCAACAAGTACATTCTTCGAATCATTTTCCACTTTCAAATTTTGGTGATAATACGTATTCACAATGATAAATCCTAAAGTACCACTTAGAAACATAATGAGAAGAGTCATCCACACAAACTTGCTATATAAGGTTCTCATAACCGGTTTCCCTCTAATTTATAACCGATGCCACGGACTGTTGTAATATGAATATCTGTTTCTAATTTATTTAAACGTTCCCGAATTCGTTTAATATGTACGCTTAAAGTCTGTTCGTCTCCTTCAAAATCCACTCCCCATACTGACACTATTAATTGATCTCGTGTAAACACTTGATTTGGTTTAGTAGCCAGCTTAGAAAGTAACTCAAACTCCTTTAATGGCAACACTAATATATCTTCACCAACATGTACTTCAAAACTCTTACGATTGATACTTAAATTTCCTACTTGGATATCGGCATCACTTGTTTTATCATATCTTCTCAAAATTGCTCGGATACGAAATAGTAATTCTTTTGGTTCAAAGGGTTTTACTAAATAGTCATCAGAACCAGCCAAATACCCTTTTTCTTTATCCTCTAATCTTCCTTTTGCAGTTAAAAGTAATACTGGAATATCATATTGATCACGTATTTGCTTTGTTAAAGTTAATCCATCCATAATGGGCATCATAACATCTACAATTGCAAGATCAGGAGCTACATTTTCTATTAATGCTAATCCTTCTTTCCCGTTAGTTGCTTTTATTACACGGTATCCCGTTTGAGATAAATAAATAGATATTAATTCTAACGTATGCACATCATCATCTACTGCTAGTATCACTACCACACTGAACCCTCCTATTATTTTTTATTGTGTCTGTTTCTATCCAATTCGGCAAGTAATAGCCAACTTAAGAACATTAATTAGAGGGAAAAGTAGTGCCTCGCTGAACGTAGCAGTCAACTACATAACCATTTTTCGCAATAAAGAGCTCTCACTTCATCTTGTCCAACATCATACACAAAAAATTGGTCACTGATTACTCGGTGACCAACAATTCTTGATTGAGAATTTTAGTAAAAATATGGATAAGGGAGACTAGTTTGCCTTTGAGATCAACCATTCCAAGCCCATAAGCAACCAAATGAGTAATATAAGCTACTAAGGAGATTACGAAAGCAACCAATTAGACCGTGAAAGCGACTATTTCTCACAATAAAGAGTGCACTTCCTTTGAGATGATCCAGATTTCTTCCTCTTTTCTAAATGAAAACACAAAAAAAGCCGCCACCGATTACTCGGTAACGACTTCTTGGTGCCCAGCGACGTCCTACTCTCACAGGGGGAGACCCCCAACTACCATCGGCGTGCGAGCTTAACATCCGTGTTCGGGCTGCGAAAGCAGATGAGCGGCAGATTTCTTCGTCAGCCGCGGTCGTTCGATTCTCGCGTATAGCATACGCTGCGAGTCTCTCTTCCTTGCTTCCTCGAACTCTTTGCTCCTCTACTTTCTCGCATACATATATACTTACTTATCCATTTGCCTTCGGCCTGTTTTTCTAGAACAAAAAAAGCCGCCACCGATTACTCGGTGACGACTTCTTGATGCCCAGCGACGTCCTACTCTCACAGGGGGAAACCCCCAACTACCATCGGCGCTGAAGAGCTTAACTTCCGTGTTCGGTATGGGAACGGGTGTGACCTCTTCGCCATCATCACTAGACTCTTCGGCTTTCAATACACAT
>NZ_JBAWSY010000023.1:0-45904 GCF_037104765.1 Psychrobacillus mangrovi
TACAACTAATTTTACTAGATATTCTCGCATTTCTCTTGATAATACAGCCATCCTACACACGCTCCCTTAATTTACTTTTAGTATGAGGGTCGTGTTTTAACATGTCCACTTTTTATGCTAACTCTAAAAAACCCTTTTATTCCAACTAAATATCCAAAATTTCCAACTAAACTCTTCATTATTCCAACTAACCATAAAAACTAAAAATGCCAAAGAGGATTTTTATCCTCTTCGGCATTCATTAATAACTTTTATTCAGCCAACTTTTCAGCAGGTGCTTCAGTTTCTGCAGGTACCTCTACAGGTGTTTCTGCAGGTGTCTCTACTGATGGTTGAGCTGATGGTGCCGCTACATTGATGTACAGTTTACCCGCTGCTCTTTCGCGAGTTTCGTTTTCGAAGCTATCAACAGCTTTCACTTCGATCACCGCTCCGTTCGCTACAGTATCTGCTGGTACTGTCCAGTATCCAACATAGTGACCATTTGCTTGTTCCATCATTGGTAATTCCGTAGCGTTTTGAACTTCTCCTACATTTGTTAGTGGCATATGAATGACAAATGTTGTCTTCAACCCTGGCTGACTATCAAATTCAATTTTAACACTCTTACCTGTTGTCAATTGAAGGTCTTGTGCAGGCTTTAAGTTCTCAATGACAGGTGCATCATATTGTGCAGTTACTGTCACTTTTTTCGTCATTTTGTTTTTCGCTTTGTCTTGAGCGATAACTGTGATTTCATTAGCACCGTTCTCAAGAAGAATACGTTTTGAATATTTTCCATTTGCAACTTGTGCCGCTTGACCATTTACCTTAACAAAGTCAAGGTTTGCATCCTCTACAGTACCTTCGACGGTAACTGATTCACGGTTTGTTTTTTCTCCATCTTTCGGGCTTGTGATGGTCAATACCGGTTTTATCGTATCTAATATGACCGTAACTGGTGCTGATTCACCTGTTGTTCTTCCATCTAGTACGGAAACCGCTTTGAACTCATTAGCACCTTCCGTTAGTGTCGTAGGGATTGCAAATTTACCATCGGCGCCTACAACAACAGATCCTGCATCTTTACCATTTTGTTTCAATTCTATAGTAGCAGTCGGTGATGCAGTCCCCTCGATAGACAACTCTTTCTGGCTTGTAGTCAAGTTAGCTGCAGGTGATGTAATGATTGGTGCGCTTACTTCATAGCTTACGCGAGCACGAATCATATAGTTGCCTTCAGCAGTTGGTGATGGAGACCAAGCACCAGAAACCCCTTGATAACTTCTTCCAGCATTTGTTCCATTTTCATCTGTTGCTAGTCCCGGTGTATTTGGATTTGCAAAAGTTTGGCGATAGACCATGAAGAAGTCGCCATTTACGACAATATTGTGTTCAGTCAGATCAACAACTGTCCATTCACCGTTACGTAAAGCAGTTGCATCTATAGGACCTGCAAGCTTCTTACCAGGCGAACCGTCTGCACCTGTAGTATCCCAAACTTCAACAGCAAACGCTGTTCCACCTGGTACTGGCCATTCAGTATCCCAGAAGCGGAATACTCCATCTGTAACGATTCCATTTTCTTTGCCTTCAGGAAGAGACATTTTCACTGCCCATGCATTCCCTGCAGCATTAAAAGCACGAGCATTTTCAGCTGAACCATCATCATAACCTATTTCTCCACCAGGATATGTGTAGAATGGCTCTAGAGCAATGTTTTGTGTAACCGCTTCTGCTCCAATTGTAACGGACACTTCTTGGCTATGGTAGCCGCGAGCAATTACTTTTAGTGTATAGTCGCCTTCGTATGCTGTAAGCGAATAATTACCAGATGTATCTGTTTCCACAGGAGTGACGTTTGCATCTTCCACTAGTATAATCGTTGCTCCTGCAACTCCCTCACCTGTCGATTGATCCGTAATTGTACCACTTACTGTATTTTGTGCTACTTCATCTAATGTGAAGTTAGCTGTTGTTGTACCATCCGCTTCGATTGTTACAGATTGTTCTTCAGAAGTGAATCCGTAAGCTTCCGCTTTCACTGTGAAGGTACCTGCTCCGTGCGTTAATGAATAAGAACCGTCAGCAGGATTTGAATAAACCGAACGTCCTGATTCTAGTACACTAACTTGAGCACCTAATGGAAGAAGTGTTGGATTAACAATCGTTTCTTTTACTGGTGGTGCTTCTTTTACTGGCAATACTGGTCTGATTGTTTTTGGATCAACGGCTTCTTTTAATGCATCTTTGTCTTTATCCTTGTTATTACCGTTATTTGTATTTACGTTATTTCCGTTATTTCCGCTTGTTCCTTTATTTCCTTTTGATACTTTTCCAGTTTGTGAGATATTAGCTAAAGATACATCATCGATATACCAGCCATCTCTTTGAACGCTTCCATCAGAGAATGCATTAAATCCAATGTAAATACGTTGACCAGCATATGCAGACAGATCAACCTCTGCACTTACCCATCCATTCGATTGACCTTGAACCATTAGTAATTGCGTCCAGTTTTGTTGGTCAGTCGAAACAAATACATGTCCGTAATCCCAAGCTCTTCCAGAAGAAGATTGCTCGAAATTATGCCAATGTTTGAACTGCAAGTAAGAATTTCCTTCTGGCAGGTCAATTGGAGGCGCAACAAGCGTTGCGTTCATGCGATTCGCGTATAATCCATTTAAGTTTGTTGCATATACCTTTTCACCTGATGCAGCATTACCTGGTCCGGATGTAGGTACGCCCCGTTCCCAACTGTTTTGTTCTCCAAATGAGTACCAACCCGTTGGTTGTCCTTCAAAGTCTTCAAAGTATCCAACCGTAATTCCCGGTTTCACTTGAACAACATATTCTTCACTGCTCACTTCATTGTTTCCAAAATCGTTTACAATCCATTTGTACGTAAATGAGTTTCCTGTAATCAATCCCCCAGGAACGACTACACCGAACTCGCCAGCTTTGTAATCACCAGACTTGCGACCAGCTTCGATTACTTGCCACGCACCGTTTGCATCTTTGTAGTTTAGAATGACTGATGCAACGCTAATATTATCACTAACATCTATCGTCAAATCTAAATCCATTCCCGCATACGTTTCGCTTGGAGCTGTATGCTCGAATGTTGGTGATTCATTGTCATCACCTTGTTGAGTAACTTGGCCTTTTAATGTCCCAAGTCCTGTAATGATAGAGGATACTGCTTCATACGCATCTACTAATCCATAACCATAAGCATGATTAGGAACCGCTGAATATTGAGAATCAGTTAAAGGATTAGCTGTATTAAGCAATATTTCCTCCATTTCATCGACCGTCAAGTTTGCATTAACTTGTCGAAGAAGTGCCGCTACACCAGATACTGCTGGACCTGACATAGACGTCCCGTTCCAACCACCTTCATAGCCACCACCCGGTACAGATGAACGGATATTTACACCAGGTGCTGAGATATCTGGTTTAATCTCCGCATAAGGCGAAGGACCACGTAGTGAGAAGCTACCCACTTTGTTATTGATGTCAGTTGCACCTGTCGCAAAAGATTCAGGATAGTTTGCTGGTGCTGCAACTGATCCTGCACCACCTGGATTTGAAAGCGTTGTGTTACCTGCAGAGAATTCAGGGAAAATTTCTGCTGCACGCCAGTTAATAACTACATCACGGTACCATTCATCAAGACCAGGTCCGCCACCCCAAGAGTTATTTACAATGTCCGGAGCCATATCAACACGGGCGTTTCCAGCTGCATCAGTTGGTGCTAAAATCCATTGTGCTGCCTCTAACAAGTCAGCATCAGTACCACCAGCTGCCGAGAAAGCTTTTACTGCAATATATTTTGCTCCCGGAGCTACACCAATTTGGTTTGCACCATTTGGTTCACTACCAACCATTGTTCCTGTTACGTGCGTCCCATGGTCAATATCATCATATGGAGTAGCTCGTCCAGCTGTTGCATCAAACCAGTTATAGTCATGTGAGACTTGTCCAGTTGCTGCATTGTAACCACGATATTTTTGTTTTAAAGCTGGGTGATCCCACTGAACTCCAGTATCGATACTTGCTACTACCGTTCCTGCGCCATCGATGCCCATCGCCCATACATCTGGGGCTTTCACACGCTCAATGTTCCACTCGATATTTGCAGTTTCCGCTTTAGGTACGACTGCATTTTCTGTTTTCGTTGTAAATAATTGACGTGTTTCATTTGGTAGTATCTTTTCAACTTCGGCGAAAGTTGCTACCTTTTCAGCAACTTCCTGTGTTGCAGTAACAGCCATCCCATTTACAATGTAGTAGGAAGTAAGGTCTTTGGCATTTCCTTTCGCTACTTCTTCTTCAAGGAATTGTTTGACTGTTTGTTGAGACTCTATAGACGTTGCCTTTAACTCAGATACAACAGCAGAGCGCTGAATTAGTTTAGTATTATGTGCAGATAAATTTGCTGCATCCGCATTTTTTCTTGCTTCTTCAGCCACCTGCACAGAGTCAGATTTTTCCTTGAATTTTATTAAAAATGTAACTTTTTCATCATTTTTAAAGTTTTCAAGTAAACGACTATTCAGTTTGTCTTTCACAGAAATGTTATTAGAGCTTGAATCTCTGAACGATTGATGAAGTTTACTAGTTGTTTCTGCGCTTACAACGTTAGGTGCGACTAGTGAAAACGTCATGAGTAAAGATGCTACTACACTAAGAGCTTTGACTGGACTACTTTTCTTCCTCAACTTCATTCCTCCTTTGAAATTTACTACGAATGAATTACGTAGCTTCTAGTGAACGTCCTTAAAAAAGATCAAACAAAAACACCCTAACCTCCTTTCCTAAAATTTCTTAGGTAAACAGAAACAATAGTGTCGTTCATGAATCTCTTGTTGTTAAGTATCACTATATTTGAAATGAAGTGTGAAATTTGTCGTACTTTGTCACTATTATTCTGAATTTTCGTAAATAATAACTATTTACTATTTCATGTAAAATTTTCGTAGTTATATTTCACTATGTAAAATTAATGTTTATTATATAGAACGTTGGTATCATTAATTTAAAGACGAATATCAAATTTTTATTATAAAACAAAATTTGGTTATATTTTCTAAAAATACTTCATTCATCCTATAAAATAGAAACAGGTATATTGTCTATTAATTTCACAAACTATAAAAAAGACCTTTTTACCTATGCTAATTTACTATATTTATTTTTAATTATTAATTACAGGACATTCCCTTAAACGTCTGCTAATATTCATATATTGGATAGAAAAAGATTGTTTAGGCCGTTTATTTTTTTCAAAAATTCCACATTAATTGAATTAGTAACAATTAACTATTCATAAATAGGTCTATAATTATAGGAGGAATTTTAACACATGCAAAATCTTGAGTTTGAAGCCTCATGGGATAAGTCCTTAGCTGGTAAAGACCGCAAAGAAATCGAAGAAATTTTCCACAAAACTTGTAATACAGAATCTCAAAAGGTATCTCTAACTCCTATATGGCAAGCCGTTAATCATAAGAGTGAATTATTGATCACAGTGCTTGTACATAATTTCACGGAAAAAGAGCTTACTTTTCAAAACAAAAGATTGGCTTATATGGAAAAAGAAAAAATTTGTGCAATTCATACTTTTACACTACAAACGTTAATAATTAAACCCAAAGTTAGTATGCCATGGACTTTCATATTTCCTGCTGAGAGCCTAAAGAATCATGCAACATTTCAAAACGGTCATTTAGTAATTGTTAATATTTAATTTAAAATAGTTATACATTTTTACTTCATATAGAACCAAGATATAGAGGTATGAAAATTTTAAAGGAGGTTTCTTTATGAGTGAAAATCGTCGGGGCGCTAGCAACAATAAAGGTTCTATGGCTAAAAATCCAAGTAGTAAGAAAGAAGAGATTTCTCTAGAATTAGCTGAACTAGGAAACTTGAAACCAAAGCATGAACCAATGACTCCAAATCAACGTGAAAAAAGTGAGAGAGAAAAATCATACTAACTAAAGCTACAAAGCAGCCACATAATATTGGGGCTGCTTTGTTTCATTTAGTAAGAACCAAACTTTGTGTATAATACTTCTTAACAGTGTTTTCAAACAAGGGTGGGTGTGAATGGATCCAAATGAAAAGCAACATAAGGATGATTGGAATGACGAAGAGTTAAGCGAAGAAGAGTTTCTTGAACTTGTATTAGAAGCTCAAAGGGAAGCACTCCAGAAAGAAGCTCTTGAAAAAAAGAATGCTAGACCAAAGCGACCTTTTCCTAAATGGATTTTCTATTTAATGGCTTCTTTTCTTTTTGTCAGCACGTTTGCATCTATCTTTCAAAATTATTCTATTCCAGCTATTGAATTTATTAAAACGTCTGCAAAACTATCTGCTCAGGAAGAGATTGCAGATTATAAAAAGTCTGTATTAGTCATCTTAACAGATGATAGCAAAGGCACAGGATTTTCTATATCAAGCGATGGAACAATTTTGACAAATTATCATGTTGTGGAAGGAAATGAAACTGTAACGGTTGGTTTTCCTGATGACAGGCGTTTTCGAGCTAAGGTAATAGATACATATCCTTCCGTCGATCTTGCTGTACTAGAAATAAATGAGGAGGAGCTCCCCTTTTTGGAGCTTGCAGAGCGGACTACATTTGAAGAAGGTGACCCTATTTACTTTATTGGTAATCCACTTGGTTTTACGGGCATTGCAAATGAAGGAACTATCATTGATTACACGCAGCTAAGTGATTGGGACGTACCTGTAGTCATGATGAAAGCACCCGTTTACCGAGGGAATAGCGGAAGTCCTGTATTAAATAAAGATGGAAAAGTAATTGGGGTTGTTTTCGCCACATTAGATCATGATACGCATGGACGAGTCGGCTTATTTATACCGATTGATGAGTATTATAATAGAAAATAATATTAAAGAGACGTCCAGGACGAGGGCACTGAAAAAACTTATCAAGGTATCTCTTAGCGGTCGTGTGAAAGCCATTTCGTTCACATACTCCCTTTTTGTTTAGGCCCCGTTGATTTTCGTTCCAGGCGGACGCTTTCCACCGGCATGGCTTCAGCCGCTTCCCTCACTTCGCTCAGTCCAGGGTCTTCAGCTCACGCTATTCCGGCTGGAGTCGCCGCCTGAAACGAAAATCAACTATTGCATGCTTACAATTAATCCTTTCTTCTATCTAAAAAAACATCGTTTTCCTGTATATTAAATTATAGTAAATGCAGGTTTGAGCTCTCCATGATTAAGCTATTGAATGAAAAAAGTAAGTAATAGACAAAGAGATAAGGCACTATCTGTTTCAAAATGAACAGAAAGTGCCTTATTTTTGTTCAACAAACAATTACGCCCTTTAAAAATTAAGTTTTTCAGTGCCCTCTGCAGGACACTAAAGGGCTTTTTTGTGTTGGTCTCGGTTATGGGAGAATTGGTCTCGATTTTTGAAATTTGGTCTCGGTTATAAGAAATTAGTCTCGGTTACTGGAAAATTGGTCTCGGTTACATCAACATTTGTCTCTTTCTGCCACTTAATGTTAAATACTACACTAAATAAGTTTTCCGCCAGTCTAAGCGTTCTTTTTCATTTAGTTGGTTTTCAAGTTTTTCATCCCATCGCTCTATTAATGTATTCCATACTCGAGCATATAAGATGTCTTGTTTTTTATCATGCAGAATAAATTCTATACAAGGAATATCATCGATATATAAATCCGTCGATGAGACAATTTCAGATATTACCGTCTGAACGTCTCCTTCTCCTGAATCAGCATCGTTTATACGAAGTGCATTTATCAATGTCTCATCCTCAAATGATAGTTCTTCATCCAGATATCCTTCTTTTACATATCTATAAACTTCTAATTCATCTTCACCCGTTGCTTCCTTAAGTTCTCCTTGCAAGAATGCTTCATGAGAAGGACTATATAGTATATTGTTACTCTCAGGCTCCTGTTCCTCTTCAAATATGCCATTTGCTAGTTGTTGGTTGCCTTTATCTGTAAGCCTATATCCGTCCTCTATCTTCTCTAACAGACGCGTTCTTTGCATTAAATCAATTAAATCCTGTATAAAAAGTTGCTCTACAAGTAACAATTCACTTAATTCTTCCGCATTTATCTTTGTAGTCTTTTGAAAAGCAATAAGCATCATCTTCATGAGCACGTCCATTTTTGTTCGCTTCACACAAATATATTCAGCCTCAATCGAATGAACTGGTATGCTCCACATAGATGAATGCATTATTTTCACGTTCAAATTCTGTTGCAGTTCTCTTTTTAATCTATTTTCCAACTCACGCATTTTCTAGTACTCCTATTACATTTCCTTTTATATCTTTTAGTCCATCTTTATTTTTTACAACCTCTAGCAAGCCACTGTACATTTCTCTAGCATCTTTTCTTTTAGCGCGTTGAGTGAACATTTCAGTACTTCCAACTAGAACCAGCAATTCCCTTGCTCTGGAAAGGGCAACATTCAAACGTCTATAATCATTAGCAAACCCAATATCGGCATTATTATCTTTGTTATTACGTACCATACTTAAAATGATAACATCCATTTCCATCCCTTGGAATTTATCGACCGTCCCTGTTCGGAAAGTTAAATGTTTAAAGCTTGTTTCTTGTTGAATTAATCGATCAATTCTTTTCACTTGCTCACCATAAAAACTAATTACTCCGATACTCTTTCTTTCATCTAAGCCTATTCTTCCTTCTCTTTTCGCAGACTCTGTAGCTTTGTCTAAATCCATTAAAACGTCACGTATAGTATTCAATTCGCCTTGGTTAAAACGACTTTTTCCGTCCTTCACTTTTTCTTCAAAGTAGGATCTTTCGTTAGGTATATCCATCCAAATTAAATGATCATTTCTTTTAACATAGTGTGAATCTAGTAAATGATCACGTACTGTATCAGAATCGACTAAACCACATTGCAATCGATAATTCTCCTCTGCGTAAAAGGGGGTAATCGTCTCCATAATACTTTCGTGCATGCGATACTGAATGGCCAACATCGTTTTATTACTCTTAGGTAGATTCTTAAATAATCTTTCGAATAAAGACTCCTTCAAGAGTTTCTTCAGTTCGTCCTTTTCCTCAAAACTATCACTTTCTTCTAGAATTGCTTTTAAAGTCTCATCCAGTGTATCTTCCCCAACAAGTGGAGGTAACTGATGATGATCTCCAACTAAAATTATTTTTTTACCTTTTAGCATCGGTAATAACAATTCTGGAGGTGTCGCTTTTGATACTTCATCGATTATTACTACATCAAAGACAGGATAGTTGTCCATAAACTCTTTTCTTGCGGAAGCTACACAAGTTGTTCCAATTACATTTGCATGTCTGACATAAAGCTTTCGAATCTCATCTAAATCATGGTCATTTGCTTCACTTAATAGAGAAAACCATTCGTTTTGAAGTTCCTGTGTAATCGGTAAACGTTCTTTTTCACGTGTTAATGATAGCTTCTTTTCAGATAGCTTTTCAATTTCAACTACCACTAGTTCGCGCTCTTCCTCTAGATTTTGACTTAATAATTCATCTAAAGCTTTAAGCTTTCTTTCCTGTTCTAATCCTTCGGAATTAATTCTTTTACCTTCTATCTCTTTTTCTGAGAGAGTCTCTTTATAGGATTCCAATTGTTTTGAGCTAACCCGTTCTTCATTCTTTTTTAGCTCTAGTCGATTCATATACTGTTTTAAAGTTTCTTCTGTATTCTTTAAGTCATTATATAAAAGTTCTTTTTGTTGTAGTTCTTCTTCTAGTTTTTGTGGTGACTGTACACTTTCTACATCTTCAAGTTTTATTTTAATATTATTACTTTTCTCCATTAATACATGTAATTTTTCGCTATTAGCTGTACCATTGTTTTTTAATTCATTTATATCTCGTTCTGCTTGAATGATTGCTCTTTTAAGTTGCTCTTCCACTTCTACTTTAATCGTTTGAAATCGTTTAGTTGAGTCTGATTTTGCGTTGTTTAAAATTGTTCCTTGCTTCCAAACAAATTTTTTCCTTACGTTCAATCCTTCCCAATACACTTTTAGCTTCTCTAAATCGATTTCTCCTGACGTAAGCATTCTTTTCATGATATCTATGAATTGGTGAATTTCTTTTACAGAATAAGATGAATCAAAAAACACTCCGCTACTGCCTACGTTTTGTAAAGATATATTGTTCTTTTTCAATATACTTTCTATGTAACTAATAGCTGATAGTAGCCTTTTGTTTAGTTCTTCCCAGTCCTCAAATGACTGTATTTTTTCTATTAATTTGTCCAAGTCTTCTATTTGCTTCTCTAACATAGAAAGTGGTGTAAACTCATAGTGTTTTATCGAACTTTTTAACAGTTCGAATTTACGCATAGAAGGTATCTCCGTCAAAAACTGTTTGAGACCCTCTATTTTTAGCTGCCGCATTTTAAACTTTTGTCTCGTGTCATTTACTATTTTTTCGGCGTCACTAACTTCTTGCTTTGTTTGCAAATAATAAAGCTGACTTTTAATAATCTCTATTTCAGCTTCTAAAAGTTTTATTTTTTCTTTTAATTGTTCACCAGATGGATTAGCAAGAATGAATTCATCCATCTTGGTAATTTCCATATGCAGTCCTTGTAGCAACTTTTCTAAAGTGGTTTTAGTTTTTTCTAATTCTTCTTGCTCTTTCTTTAAAAGTATCAAACTTCTTTTTAGCCTTTTTATCTCTTCCATTATAGACGCATGTTCAATCTTGGCAGTTTCTTTTTGTGTTATCTTTTCTTTTAATAAAACCAATTGAGTTTGAAGAGAATCAATTTGTTGTTCGAGAGTAGTAATTTCACTGGATAATTGTTCTTTTCTTACAGGATGAGAATTTAACTCTCTTTGGAGTGCACTTAGTGTCTGGTCTTTCCAATATTGCCCTACATTTTCCTCTATGAACTTCTTACCTTCTTCTTCGATGCTTTCAGTACGACCGAAGCGCAAAATACGAATGTCTTTATTAGAAAGTAATCTACTTAGTGCGTTATCAACAGCTAAATTGGACTGAGAAGCAACTAAAGTTCTAAGTCCCGCCTTTGCATTTTGTTGACAGATTTCTGAAATAACGGTGGTCTTTCCTGTTCCTGGTGGACCTTGTATTACAAATAAATCTTTCGCTGACACAGCACCTGTAACCGCTTCTTGTTGAAACTCATTCAATTGATTATGAAATTCCAATTTCTCTGCGTTATTTGTAATACGTATAGCAGGTCTATCTTCAAATAATATTTTTTCAAGATTAGCATTTGCTGCAAGTCCGTTTTGTAAATCTTCAAATCCTTTGCGAAGTCTTCTAATTTGGCTCAGTGTAGCAAAATTACTAAATACAGCTTCTTTAGTTTTGGGGTTCAATTGATTTCTTCTTGCCATATCTCTGATCTTTGGCTTTAAATCAATTTCTATCGTTTTCTTAGAACGATCGACCTTCAAAACGTCACCAATATCATATTGAAATCCCTTCAATGCGACGCTAAGACCTTTTATCTTGTTCCACTCGTTTCCGTTTAAGTTAGTACCAATGAGTGTCATTCTAGAAAAATCTTCATTTAACATTATTCTAGAAAATGCTGTAGAAATATCTGCAATATCAGCATTTCGTTCTTGTATTTTTAAATATCCTTCCCAACTTGTAATTCGTTTTTTTACATATTCTGATCTTTCCTCAGCAATAGGCAATTCACGAATTTTAGTGTGGAGTTGAATTGGTAGGCCCGCTCCATTATTTCGAGCTGTAACAAACTTCAAATTTACAGGTAAACGGCGATTTGTTCTGATTCTAGTTTTCTCTCCTCTTACGTGAAAACCAGTAGCTAGAAAACCATCATTCTGAAGTACACATTCCATTACAGCAACCTTACCATTTAACTTATCTGATAGATTTCTATTCATTTCATTATCAAAGTAAAGAGAAAGCGACGTGTTTCCATGAGAATTGACCGGTCTCTTCTCCATATATATAGCAAACGATTCCTGCAATTTAAAAAAGGCATGTTCATCTGTAGACCATTCTAGAATACCTTTACGAGCATTATTCGTTACAATAAGATTGCATCGGAACGTTTCTATTCTAGTTAATTCCTTCTCCATGCACATGCCTCCTTACAAATTAATCAACCTATCTATGTTAGCACTTTTTGAACAAATCTTGAATGGAGAAGGTTGGATTTAAATTTTCTTATTAAATTTTTGTCAAATTAGAATATTATGTGAACTTTTATTTGATATTTCTTAAATAGTTTCATATTATTAAATTACAGTCTAGGACAGAATTTTCCAAAAACTGATTCGGAATTAATGGAGGAATGGAAAATGGCAAAAAATTTAGAAAGCGTTTACAGTTCAGATAACAATATGAACAGTACGACTCTTTCAAAAGATGATTCTCATGAAACAAATTACACAGCTATTGCACAAAGTCCAGAATTCAAAGAATTAAAAAGGAAAAAGAACAGATTCATATTACCAATGTCATTATTCTTTTTAGTATGTTATATCACTCTACCAATTTTGACTTCCTATACAACAATTTTAAACGTTAATGCTTTTGGAGACGTTTCATGGGTATGGGTTTATTCGATTGCACTATTCATTATGACTTGGACGTTATCTATGATCTATGTTAGAAAGGCAACCACGTTCGATCAAGAAGCAAATGACATTTTAGAGAAGGAAAAGGCTGGTGGATATAAATGAGTCTAATTGGTTTATCATTCTTTGTAGGTATTGTTGCATTAACTTTATACGTTACGTATATCGCTTCTAAGCGTACTAATTCAGCTAGTGAGTTTTACACTGCTGGTGGTGGTTTGTCTGGATGGCAAAACGGAATCGCAATTGCTGGAGATTATTTATCAGCCGCTTCTTTCCTTGGGATTGCCGGTGCTATTGCACTTTTTGGATTTGATGGTTTCTTCTATAGTATTGGTTATTTAGTTGCTTATTTAGTTGTTTTATATATTGTTGCTGAGCCTTTACGAAACTTGGGTCGATATACGCTCGCGGATATGATTACTGCCCGTTTCAATCAAAAGAAAATTCGTGGAGCTGCAGCAATTAGTACTTTAACAATTGTTTTATTTTATATGATTGCTCAACTTGTTGGGGCTGGCGCACTTATTCAATTATTATTAGGTATTGATTATTGGATTGCTGTTCTAATCGTTGGAATTATGATGACTGTCTATGTTTTATGGGGAGGAATGGCAGCTACCAGTTGGGTTCAAATTATTAAAGCTGTTCTATTAATGATAGGTACTGTTATTATTTCTTTCTTAGTTTTATGGCATTTCAATTTCAATATATTTGGTATGTTTACTGAAATGAAAGGTGCAACAGCTCACGGAGAAGCTTACTTACATCCTGGGGTAAAATATACAAATGGTTTAGACACGATATCTATGATGATTGCATTAGTGTTAGGTACTGCAGGTTTACCTCATATATTAATGCGATTCTTTACAGTAAAAGACGCAAAGACTGCTCGCAGCTCAGTTATATACGCTACTTGGATCGTAGGAGCCTTTTACATTTTAACGATTTTCCTAGGTTTTGGTGCAGCAGCTCTAGTAGGTTCTGAAAAAATTATGGGAGCAAATGCAGCTGGAAATATGGCCGCTCCGCTTCTAGCACAAGCCTTAGGTGGCGACATTTTAATGTCCTTTGTCTCTGCGGTTGCATTTGCAACTATTTTAGCAGTAGTTGCAGGATTAGTATTGTCAGGCGCTTCTGCTTTTGCTCATGATTTATATGGACAAATCTTCAAAAAAGGTAAAGTAACAGAAAAAGAACAAATGAAAGCAGCACGTTTGGCTTCAGTTGGTGTTTCCGTAATTTCCATTATTTTAGCATTAGGTGCACAAAACATGAATGTAGCTTTCCTTGTTTCACTTGCTTTCTGTATTGCAGCAAGTGCAAATTTACCTGTAATTATTTATACAATCTATTGGAAAAACTTCAATACGACAGGTGCATTGACAGCAATTGTTACTGGACTTGTAGTTGCCCTTATCTTAGTAGCATTAAGCCCTAATTTATGGGCAGTGAATGGTTCTATGACTTTTACAGGTGAACCATTATTTCCATTAACAAATCCTGCGATTATCTCTGTTCCAGCTGGTTTTATCGGCGGTTGGATTGGTTCTCTAATCGGCGCTCGTGCTGATCAAAAGAAATATGCAGAAGTTGATGTTAAAGCAAATATTGGTTTAAAATAAATCACTTGTTAGTTTGTAATTGGGAATGAAAGTGGCGTGAATGCACTCTTATAATCCTAGGTGGTATTAGAGCAAAATAAAAAGAAACAAAGAGCAATTCAGCTCTTTGTTTCTTTTATTGTTATTGAAAAAGATTAATGGTCGTAATAATGATAGGCATTGCAAATACGTCAATTAGGAATGCCCCTACAATCGGAACAACTAAGTATGCTTTCTTAGATGGTCCGAATCGCTCTGTCACGGCTGCCATATTGGCCATTGCATTTGGAGTAGCCCCTAAGCCATGTCCCGTAAAGCCTGCTACCATTACTGCAGCATCATAGTTTTTCCCTAACAAACGGAACAGAACAAAAATACCAAATAGGACGATGAAAATCACTTGAACAAAAACAATTACAAGAAGTGGTAAAGCTAAGTCAGCAACTTCCCATAACTTAATGCTCATTAATGCCATCGAAAGAAAAATTCCTAAAGTAATATCCCCTACTAACCCAATACTTTGCATATCAACAATTTTTGGATTTACCTTATCAACAATATTTCGTACTATAACAGCAACAAACATCGCTCCAACATATCCAGGAAGAACAATTCCCGTTGCTGTTGAGAACAGACCTCCTAAATAAGTTCCTAGCGCCATACAGAAAGTGATAAGTAGCAGCTGTAAAAAGAACGTATTTGTTTGAATCGGTTTCTCGCTTTCTATTGGGTTTACATCAACAACGTCCTCGGTCTCTGTTGATTTCAAATTATATTTGGATACAAGATACTTTACAACTGGACCTCCTATAAGACCACCAGCCACAAGACCAAATGTTGCAGCAGCAACCCCAATGGAAAGAGCTGAATTTACTCCTAGATCTTCAATAGTTTGTCCAAATGCAGTAGCGGCTCCATGACCACCTTCCATGGATACTGCTCCTGCCATCATCCCAATTAATGGATGTAAGTTAAATAAATATGCCATAGAAACCCCAATTGTATTTTGCGCTAAAGCTAAAAAACCGCAAGCTAGCCAATAAATTACAAGTAATTTCCCACCTAATTTTACCAATTTAAAACTTGCGCCTAATCCAATTGTAGTGAAAAACGTTAACATGAATATTCCTTGTAATGAGGTATCTAGAGTGAATTCTAACCATCCAAGTGATTTTACTATAGTAGCGACTATGGCAAATAGTAAACCTCCTACTACAGGAGCAGGAATACAAAACTTATTTAAGAAACCAACTTTTTTAACTAAATAAGTTCCTAACACTAATAATGCAATGGAAAGGAAGATAGTCGTGACTTGATCAAGTGCTATTGTCATTTATTTTCCCTCCTTAGAAAAGATGTAATTGCTTCATTCACTAAATATGCACCTAGTTTTACAGTACGGTTATGTTCGTCTAAAAGAGGATTTACTTCCGAAATATCAAAGGATAATGTTTTTTTATTTGTTGTTACATTCCTTATAATAGATCGTACAATACTTGGATCTAAACCAAATGGTGATGGAGCACTTACACCTGGGGCAAAGGCAGCGTTCAGAACGTCTGTGCACAAAGTAAGAATGATATAATCATTTTCTTCTATGAAATCGTTTAGTCTTTCATTTAATTTATCTATTTGGCTTACATCCATACTTTCCTCTAGGATATATTTAACGTTCAATTCATCAGCTCTTTCAAAAAGCTCCTGTGTATTCCCAAAACGCTGAATTCCCACAACAAAGTAACTACTGTTTACATCTTGATCAAGTATTTGTTTGAACATTGTTCCAGAAGAGGGTTGCTCATCATATGATCTTAAATCAAAGTGAGCATCGATATTAATAATTCCTAGCTTTGCTTGTGAGCCAATATAATTTCGTGCACCAAGATAATGTCCGTAAGCGGTTTCATGTCCGCCACCTAAAATAATTGGAGTTATTTGTTTGCTTAAAACTTTTGTAATTGTTTCTCCAAGTTGACGTTGAGCTTCTTCTAAGTTTTCTTCTAAGCACTTAACTGACCCGATATCCGCAAGTTGCTTGTGTGGTGGAAATGACCATGGTAAGTTTGCTAGTTCAGATCGTAGAGCGTCAGGAGCATTTGCTGCGCCGACTTTACCTTTATTTCGTCTAACACCCTCCTCACTTTCAAATCCGATAATGACACAAGTTTCATTTTCAGGTTTATAATCATCCAACTGAGGTAACTCTATGATTTGATGATATCGAAAGCTAGATCTATTTACACGATGATCGGTCCGACCAGACCAAATACCGTCCTTCACTTTATTTAACATGGTGCACTTCCCTTCTTAAGTCGTTATATTTATATTTTCTAAATTATATAAGAACTCATTTATAATTTCTAATATATAATTATTATAAATCTATAGTCTTAAACTATATATAAATGGAGGAAATCCATATGGACTTAAAACAACTCTCTTATTTTGTAACAATAGTCGATCAAGGGAGCTTTTCCAAAGCTGCTCAAATACTTCATATTTCACAGCCTTCTCTAAGTAATGCCATTAAAAGCTTGGAAGGTGAATTAGGATTTCAAATACTTGAACGGAATACTAGGAATATAGGAATAACAGAAGCAGGACATATTTTATATAAAAGGGCCGTGCATCTTTTATCGGAGATGGAAATTGCAAAAAAAGAAATGGGTGAAGTTAAGCATATTGGGAGTGGGGAACTTCAAATAGGAATGATAGAATCCGCAAAACATTGGATACCAAAAGTGATTCGGCTATACATAAAAGAGTTTCCAGATGTTCGGATTAAATTAACGGAAGTATTAAGTGGAGCCGATGTAAAAAGCTCATTACGAAATTATGAAACACACCTCATTATAACCAATCAATTTATAGAGGAAGACGATATTACAACCATACCTTTATATCACGAGAAGCTTGTTTTATTACTTCATACTAACCATCCACTTGCAAAGCTTGAATATATTGAGCTAAAAGACTTGGTAGGAGAACCATTTATAATAAGTAGCGAGGGTTTTCAAACTAGGCATGATGTATTAAATTTCTTTAAAACTGAAAATATTAAACCTACCATAAAATATGAGATTGAACGGTTTGAAACTGCATTAATTTTAGTTCGTGAAAACTTAGGCATTACTCTAATACCTGAAAACTATTTGCAAGGACCTTATGATTACTCAATAGTTAAAAGAACTATTGATTCAATAGAAATAGATCGCATCGTTTATTTGACCTATTTAAAAAATCGTTATGTATCCCCTGCTATACATGATTTTATTAACCGAACTAACACTTTTTTTAATTAGCATTTTCTATCGGCAATACTCTCTCATGAACTGCTGGAATCGTACTGTCTCATACGGCTAAGCAATGCGCGAAGAATGAGACCTAGTAAGCGACGCAGGATTCGCTCATCCTACGGAGGCTCATGCGTCGCGTACAGCAAGCACACTTTCGAGTTTCCGATTACTAAGTACCGATTTTCTATGCATAGACTTATACAGATACATCACCAACATTAGGCATTCGCGCTGGCCCCACGTCCACATGAGCCGCTATATGCCTTGATTTAAATCGGCAACGTATATGAAGTCATTTTGTGTCACAAATTTTAGGAAATGGCATATCCCATTCCCCCTGCACTGGTCCGTTCAATACTAGCTGTTCACTCATAATTTGATTTCCTCTTTTACCTTCAAATCGGAATGTGTATTAAGAAGATGTTTAATCAGTTGAGAGTCTCTTTCTTTTACATATCCATCAAAGCTTTTACCTGGATAATCATAAAAGCCTTTTCCAGCTTTCACACCAATTGCACCTGTTTCAACCCTTTGCTCAATTGCTTTAAACTCTCTTACATTCGATTCAATTTTCGGTTGTAGGCCATCCAAAACAGCCTTCCAAATATCCAATCCTCCGAAATCTAGTATTTTCAACAATCCACTAGAAGAAAAACGGAAACCAGGACCCTGGAAAATTGCTGTATCTAAATCCTCTTCACTTACTACTCCATCCTCAATTAAAGCCAATGCCTCTCTTACAATAGCTACTTGGATTCGATTAGCTACCAGACCATCAATCTCTTTTTTCACTTCAATAGTCACTTTATGATTCGATTCTAAGAAATCTTTTACCTCATTAAACACTTCAGCACTTGTTTCGCTTGATCTTAGAAGTTCCACTAGCGGAACAATATGAGCAGGGTTGAAGAAATGAGTAAGTATCGTTCTATCTTTATGTTTTTCAACATCAACTGTAATGTCAGAAAGCTTTAAACTGGATGTATTAGATGCCAATATAGTATGTTCTGAACAAATCTCATCTAACTGCTTAAAGAGCTTTTGTTTTAAAGATAAATTTTCGGAAACGCTTTCAATAATTAAATCGACATTTGCCAAATCACTTATTTCAGTTGTAAAAGAAATATGAGATAATACTTCGTGGTCACTAAATCTAATGTCATAACCTTCTGCACGAAATAAATCTAAGTAAATTTGAAATTTTTCCTTTGCTGCTTCAAGCATCTCATCAGAAATATCCGTTAACTTCGTTTGCACTCCATTAATAGCAAATTGAAAAGCAATTCCAAACCCCATAGTTCCTGCTCCGATAACTCCTACTTGATTAATCAATCGTTTATCCCCCTTATTATGTTTTTCATGGCCATTAAATTTCTAGTAGACTATTTAGATACTCTAATTGAAGACCTATTTACTACTCTAGGACTTTATCTTCCTTTGCATGAGCAATTTATGAAGTCCCTGTCTAAAGTCCCCTAAATTAGTGCTGAAAAATGCAAATCTTTAATCCTTGTTCTTAGTAACTCAGTGATAATCGTGAGAGGTATACCGAGCAAACCAAATCAATCAGTTAAAACCTGACCACCACTTTTTTTATATAACTTTTAAATTACCTTTGAATCAATTACTATGTTCATTGTTATCCCTCCATAATTTAGTGTTAAATATGGAGAGTGCTTTCTATTTTCTAAAATATAAATAATTTGACCATATTCTAATATTAAAATACTTCCAAGTATTCCGTCAATAATGGTCGGAGCCAATTTATGATTTAGCGGTAAAGAACAGCGCGAATCATTTTAGTGCAGCATTAGAAAACAACGAGCATAAATATTTCCTTGATTCTAAACGTTCACTCTTTAAAAGAGTACATACTTTATTAAAAAAGCAATTGCAAAAAAACTCAATCCTAGGCTTTCTTTAGATGATGGTTTAGACAATAGTCACCAAGTACCACTGAGGTTTACAAAATACGAATCGTAGCTTAGAATCATTTTCCATTCCACTCACTAAAACTCTTCTAAGCGAAATTAAAAAAGCAGTTAGAAACACAAAAAGACCGATTCCCATTGGAACCGGTCATTAATTTTATAATTAGTCAGCCGCCTTTGCCGTACTTACATAAGAAAGTTTTAAACCACCACTCCTCAAAGTGGGTGTTCGCAAAAACTATCCTGCATGTCCTTATTGTCTAAAGAGAATAAGGCCTGTCATTCCAGTCTCTATATAAAACTCCCTGTTACAGCTTAAAGGTTAAAACTTAATATTTATACGTGCAATGCAGCCTGTTTACATATAGTACAACTTTCTACTTCTGTTTTCAATGGTAATTGTTGCTAATGTTCTCATGAACAAAAAAACACCATCTGTTATGATGGTGTTTAAAATTTACTTTTAAGAAAGCCGCCTTTGCCGTACTTTATTAGAAAGTTTTAAACCACCACTCCTCAAAGTGGGTGTTCGCAGAAACTATCTTGCATGTCCTTATTGTCTAAAGAGAATAAAGCCTGTCATTCCAGTTTCTATATAAAACTCCCTGTTACAGCATAAAGGTTAAAACTTAATATCCATACGTACAACGCAGCTTGTATTTATATAGTAAACCTATTTAAGAATTTTTTCAACGGAAATGGCTTCCATTCATATATTATTTCGCATTAGGAAATACTCTTTTTACTGTATCCGCAAATTCATCATATAGTCCTTCAATTGGCTCGTTGGCTCTAATTTTATCTCCATATTCAGTTATTTGTTTTGCGAAGTCTGGATTGGTTGTAACGTATACATTATCGAAGTTTCCATTAGTTTCTCTTGCTTTGTCAGCAATCTTCTTCTCCAGCTCTTCACTATCATTTGTACCTTCTTTTAACATGACTCCAACATAAGCATTGTTATTTGTCACAATAACATTTGCACTATCCACTTCTTCTAATTCTGTAATTTTACTAGCAACGTCATCTGCTAATTCAAGCTTTTGATCACCATTTGTTCCGTTATTATCATTTGTATCAGTACCCGTTTCATCGTTAGTAGTATTTGTATTCACCGTGTCATTAGTTTTGACATCATTATTGTCGTTATTTTTATTTGCGTTATTATCGTTGTTATTGGCTGTTCCACATCCCACCAAAGAACTGATTAAAAGCAAGGTCAACGCTACTTGTAATATTTTACTCATTTTTTATTCCTCCTTCATAATGTTATAAAGATAGGATGAGTATTTTAAAACAAGATATTCTTAGAATGATAAAATATTTTTTTAAGGTACTCATTAACGTTTTCAATAATCGTCGTCTTTTGTTATTTTTCGGATTATGATTAAATGATTATATAATTTAAATCTCTTTTTTAACTTAATTACTTAAAAACCTATAAGAAAGGAGATGCTACTAATTGAAAAATGATTTATCACTACTATTTCCATCCATTCAAATTCTGCCCGAATATCCAACTGAATTGAACGAAGAAGTGTATATTTTTCATAATCCTGTTATGAATAATTGGATACAAATAAACAAAACGGAAGTTTCCGAACGGGAATATTCTCTACTTTCATCTCTCTTTACAGAAGTGAATTTAGATTTATCCACTACTCAAACCGGTTCTATGAAGTGGTTGTACTTTTTACGCGGAGATGGGCCCGCCCCTGTAAAAACTGAAACAGATATTCGAATCATTCAAATTCATTTTAAGAAAAATGTTCAACAAGCCGATTTAAAAGAAGCTGTTAATGTATTTTTTGGTGATTCTATGCAATTTATTCTTGTTTCTACTCAAAATGCGTTGCTTATTGAACAAAAGTCTTCTTACATCCAAACAACTGAGGATTTCGCCTCTTTTATTACTGCACTTGAAAGTGATTTCTATATAAAAGGGAAGGTATATATCGGAAAATTTCATCGAACAAATATGCTCTTTCCTGTCCATTTCTCTACAGAAAAAGAATGGTTTCAAAAAGGTATCTCCACTAACCACGCTGAAAGAATTTATACATTGGAAAATATTTTTCCCTTTAACTTAATTGAACAAATGTCAGAAGAAATGAAACACATTATTCGCAAAGAAATTCTCAATCCACTTGAATATGATATAGAGTTACTTCAAACAGTTAAACAATTTTTCGAAAATGGCTTTAATGTATCGGTAACAGCCAAGAAACTATATATTCACAGAAACACACTCCATTACCGTCTAACTAAGTTTCAAGATATAACAGGTATATCCGTTCGTAGTTTTGATGGTGCACTTGTTGCTTATTGTGCGAGCTTGATTGCAAATAATCGTTAAATCAAAGTTGCACAATTATTTTGATTAATAATTGTGCATATCGTCCATACCGATCATCTTTCTCTATTGATATCCTTAATGAACAGATAAAATACTAAAGGGGTGCTCATATGGAGAAGTTAGTCCTTGATAATATTTCTAAAGTTTATGATGACGGTTCTACTGCAGTTTCTAGTTTTAATTTACATGTACAGGATCAAGAGTTTATCGTCCTAGTTGGCCCTTCCGGCTGTGGAAAATCTACAACACTACGTATGATTGCGGGTCTTGAAGAAATTACTTCTGGTGAATTACGTATTGAAGACAAGTTAATGAATGATGTACCTCCAAAAGATCGTGATATCGCAATGGTATTTCAAAACTATGCGCTTTATCCGCATATGAATGTATACGATAATATGGCTTTTGGCTTAAAACTGAGAAAGTTTTCAAAAGCAGATATTGATCAACGTGTAAAAAATGCAGCTGAAATTCTTGGACTTCAACAACTTTTAGATAAAAAGCCAAAAGCCCTTTCCGGCGGTCAACGTCAACGTGTAGCTCTTGGTCGTGCAATTGTGCGTGATGCAAAACTATTTTTGATGGATGAACCATTATCCAACCTTGATGCAAAACTACGAGTTCAGATGCGTGCGGAAATTGCAAAATTACATTTACGCCTGAAAACTACAACAGTTTATGTAACGCATGACCAAACAGAAGCAATGACTATGGCATCACGCCTAGTTGTAATGAAAGATGGTTTTATACAACAGATTGGATCCCCAAAAGAGGTATATGAAAACCCAGAAAACGTCTTTGTAGGAGGTTTTATCGGTTCACCAGCAATGAACTTTTTTGAAGGGAATATTAATAATGGCTACTTTAAGATTGGAGAATATAATCTGAGAATTCCTGCAGAGAAATGGACTTTGCTAAATTCTAAAGGATATGATGGAAAATCAGTTGTTCTCGGTGTAAGACCGGAGCATATTTCTGGAGATGCAGAAGCTCTCACTCAATTTTCTGATTCTATAGTAGATGCAAATATAGAAGTATCTGAATTAACAGGAGCTGAGCTTATGGTGTATTCATCTCTTGCGGACCAACAGTATGTAGCTCGAATAAATGCCGATGCTACAATGGAACCTGGTCAAAAAGTCAAACTCGCATTTGACTTATCTAGAGCCCACTTCTTCGATAAGGAAACGGAAAGTCGCATTAGATAAAAGTAAAGGAGCCCTCATCTTGGATGTGGGCTCCTTTACTTTTATGAACATTAAATCTTCCATAGTTTTTCACGTAATAGTATTGCCGCACAGAACATAGTAGCAGTAATCATGGAAGTACTTATAAGGGAGTTCTGGAAAATTAAATGTAGCATGCAATAAATAAAAAAAAACAGTATAACTACTCTGATTGTTTCTTTATATTTGAACAATATCCATATTAATAAGAAAACAATAAAGATTGTGAACGAAATTTGAGTAACTGAAGATTTATTTAAGATCGCTACTAAAATCGTAAAAGTACTATAAAAAGTAATTAAAGTAAAAATTAAAGCCTTGTTCAATGGAAAAGGCTTTTGCTTTTTAAGAAGATAAAACATGTAGAAGATTACCCATACCACTCCTATGTATACACCTGCTCTTTCCCCTGAAAAATACAATAACATCCATGGATGTTGGATAATTGTGGAGAAATCCGTTAGAACAATACTAAGTTTCCATACGACAATAAAGAGAAAAATTATATCACTAAATTGATTCGCAGTTTCTTTACTAAATTTAGCATATAAAATGAAGGCCGTAAGTATAGCTGCAAATACAAAAGCTAACCATGTCGAAGGAACTGTCATGGAAAAAATCCTATACCATTCCGTGGCTACCAAATGCTCTAACCTCCCTTTTTTATATTTATGTAAACTATAAACCATGTTATATTCTTGCACTCCTATCTAAAAAAGGGAAGCACTTTTTGGCTTCCCACTCTATTTTTACGATTTTTGAACTCAGAATTTTAAATCGTCATCTTCTTTATTGTTCAATATTCGTGCAGTCACCTTAAGCCACCACTAATGCTGAAATGTCTGCCAAGGCTTTGTCCGTCAGATGTGTTTCTAATATCTCTCCTATTTGTCTATAGCCTTTTATAGTTCGAACGATAGCATCAAGTAATCATCAATTAGTTTTAGTCGAATTAAAATACCTTCTAACTTTTTTTGTTGCGTGAAGTGCCAGTTAGTCGTATCATGTACAATTGTTAGCCTTCAAAGGCCGACACAGAAAGTTAGGTGTGCAAAATTGAATAAAAAAGCATTTCTCTTAGCAATATTTACAGTATTTATATGGGGCTCAGCATTTGCTTCGATAAGCGCCAGTCTTCAAGGAGGCTTCTCTGCTGGTCACTTGATATTATTTCGTTTTATCATTGCTTCCATTATATTTGGTTTACTAGCACTAGTACCTAGCTTGAAGTTTAATTTGCCTAAAAAAGAAGATATATTACCAATATTAGTTCTAAGTTGGATTGGAATTAGTATTTACCATGTCTGTGTCACATTCGGTCAATTGACTATCACTGCTGGTACTGCCGGTATGCTCATTGGTTCAGCACCTATTTTCACTACGATTATTGCTGTAGTTGTGTTAAAAGAACGAATCGGGACATTTGGATGGATAGGATTAGGATTCGGGTTTATCGGTATTACAATGATTGGCTTAGGAACTGGAGAATCATCTTTTGACATTTCTCCTGGCGTATTTTTAGTAATTTTAGCAGCTTTAGCTACTTCCATCTTTTTTGTTTTCCAAAAGTCTTTATTAACAAAATATACCCCGATCGAATTAACTGCGTATTTTACGTGGGCAGGGACTTTACCTTTTCTATTTTTTGCTCCTGGACTTATACAAGGTATACAGCATGCATCACTAGAAGCTAATTTGTCAGCAATTTATATAGGAATTTTTCCTACAGCAATCGCATATCTTATGTGGGCATATGCGTTGTCTCAAAGTAAAGCTAGCTCAGTTTCCAGCTTGCTCTATGCAGAACCCGTAATAGCCATTTTCATTGCATGGGTTTGGTTGCACGAATTACCATCAACACTATCTATTAGCGGTGGAATAATTGCAATCTCAGGCGTTCTAATCGTTCAATTGTTTGGTAGAAGGAAAAAGAGAAAATCAATTAATTAAAAAGGTACCAGGATTATTATTCCTTGGTACCTTTTTTACTTTTATCGATTCTGTGATATTCGGAGATTTGAATCACACGGACATCACGAGTATTTAACTCGTGGTAAATTCCCCTGCTATCGCGAAAGGATATATATTGATCTCGCTCACTTTGGATCAATTCCTCTGCGTGCTCCTGAGATTCCATGTGGATAAACCTTCTAATATAATGGTCTTCTTCAAAGAAGTAAGTTACTTTGAATTCTTTCACGTTTTTTCTCCTAACGTATTGTAAATTTAAATTCTTTGGACGTTTGTTAAAATTATTTTGCTATGGGGAATGCTTGGCATACTTACCATGCTATAACTTAAATCTTGTTTTGGAAGATTATATTTTATCTGATTGACTAAGTAATCTAAACTTACTTTCATTATTTCAGTCGTAACAAATTCACCTGCACAACGATGTCCCAACAAATAATCGCCAGCACCTTGAGGTATAAAACTAAATGGGCTTCCTTTCCAGTCTGCAAATCTCTCAGGTCTGAAAATCTCTGGATTGTCCCATATCTCCGTATCATGATTTGTACCATAAAGATCAAGTAAAGTTAATGTTCCTTTTTCAAAATTGTAGCCTTTCCAAGAAAAATCATTTTTCACTTTTGCAGCGACCAATGGAAAAAATGGATAATAGCGACGCACCTCTTGGACAAACAATTGTGAATATTGCTCGTAACCTAACGTAAGCTTTTCTTTTTCCTTAGGATAATGATGGACAGCCAAAGCCGCGAAATTAATATAAATAGCAATTGCAACTATGGGTCTTAAGATATTGACTACTTCAACCGCAGCTAACTCTACATCTAAAAGATTACCTCCTAAGTCTTGATGCAACGAAATAGTATGTAATGCAGAACCTTTCCTTGGTTTCATTTTTCCTTCCCTTACTTGTACAATCATTTCCGCAACCCATACTTCCACAATTTTGCGGGAATGACGACCCTTCCAATGCTCAGGACCAATAGCAATTGGAGACTCGAATAAAGAACTAAGCTGCTTCGTTCGTTCTTTCACTTCTTCTTCTAATAATGGTGCTCCTGCCCATTCACAAGCAATCCTACACAGGATTTCTTTACTTTCCTCGTAAAGTATTACTTCTTCCGTAGACTCCCACTTATTGACTGCATTTTCCCATTGCTTTTTAGTAATACTTTTTAAATCGTCCAGTTTATCTGATGTCATCAGTGACATGAACATTTTTTTGCGATGCGTATGAGCTTCGTTGTCTAAAGATTGAACTCCCCCTACACCAAATAAAGTCTTTTGAACTCGCTTGGGAGCAACACCATTTCTCAAAAACTTTTTATCGTCATAAAAAATTTCTGCTGCTTCCTTACCTCCCATACAAATGGCTTTTTGTCCTAACAAACGGGTCTCAAAAACATTGGAAGCGAAACTTTTACGTCTATTAAGAATATACAAATAACCCTCTCTTAATAAGCTTAGGCTATGATCAATTCCCTCCTCCCGAGGCATCTGATTTAAATTTGTCATTCACTCCATCTCCTTAAAGGTTATCCACAATTCTTTTTTAATTAGTCTTCCCTGTTTGTCTCCTTTAAAACTCTGAAGTTTCTTTACTTACTTGAATAGAGAATAAACGGTGGATGTAGAAGTTGAGAGAGCAAAACAACTTGCGAAGTATGAAGTCGAATGATTTATACAAAGGGTTTTATTTTTGTTAAAATGGATGTACTTAATCCAGAGGGGATGAAACTTAATGAACTCACCTTTTACATATAAATATACCGCTCCACAAGCTACAGAAAAAAATCAACCGGCTTTGTTTTTATTACATGGTATGGGAAGTAATGAAGAGGATCTACCACAGCTAGTTAAAGAGTTTGAAAAGACCCATCATATTTTTAGCTTGCGTGGTCCTATTGTTTTCAAACCAGGATTTGCGTTTTTTACAATAGAAGAAGAAGGCAAACCAAATCGAGAAGTATTTGATAAAGTCTTGGTCTATATTCAATCTTTTATTCGTGAGGCAATTGTGGAATATAAGTTAGATTCTAACCAATTTTCCGTACTTGGCTTTAGTCAAGGAGCTGTGTTGGCAAAAGCATTAGCTTTAACTATGGGAAATGAATTGAATGGTGTTGTTGCTTTGAGTGGCTACATACCGGACTTTGTAAAAAAGGAATATAGTAAAAAACCTGTTGAGCATTTAAACATGTTTATTTCTCATGGGGACTATGATTATGTTATTCCTTCCCAATGGGGTGCTGAAAGTAAGGAATACTTCGAGAACCTCGGTGCAAAAGTTACCTTTAAAACATATAACGAAGGTCACGGAGTAACACCGGAAAATCATCAGGATCTCGTGGAGTTTTTGAAAAAGAATTAACGCTTGTGCAGAGGACTTTTAATAGGTCCTCTTTTTTATTCCATTAAATGGCTAACGGAAATCAAATTAAGGTATAAGCAACCAAATCAAGCTGAATAGCCACCAAATTGCAGACGAAAGCAACAAACAGCAAAGTGAGAGCAACCAAATAAAAAAGAAAAAAGCACAGAAATACTGTACTTATTTCTGTGCTTCTTTCCGATTAAATTTCAGACAGAACGACAGGATTACTGATATAAGAAGGAAAATGGTTATTAAACCTATGACTCCGTTCCACCCATATTTAGACCAAAAAACGCCTCCTGCAGTACCACCAACACTAGAGCCGACGTAGTAGAAAAATAAATAAAGCGAGGAAGCCTGCGCCTTATCATGTTCTGCTCTTTTACTCACCCATCCACTTGCAATAGAATGTGCTCCAAAAAATCCAAACGTAAATACTGTAATACCTATAATTTTCATCACTAAACCAATATTAATCGTTAGGATAGCACCAGCAAACATAATGCCAATTCCTACAAACAACATTTTTTGTCGACCATATCGATCCGCCAGACTACCAAGCCATGTAGAGCTGAATGTTCCTACCAAATAAATAATAAAAATCCATCCAACAATTGTTGTGCTAAGTGAATAAGGAGGACCAAGCAATTTAAAACTGATGTAGTTATATAATGAAACAAAACTCGCCATGAGTGTAAAGCCGATACCAAAGAGACAAAGCATTCTCGGATCTTTTAAATGAGCTATAAGCGAATTAGTTAAAGCCCTAAATTGTAACTTTCTAGGCTCAAAATGTCGGGAATTTGGTAATGTGATAACAAAATAAATGCTTATCGCTAGACTTAATAAACCAAGAAAAACCATTCCGATTTTCCAGCTAAATAAATCTGTCATTGTCCCCATTATAATACGACCTGCTAACCCACCAATCGAATTACCACTTATATATAGTCCCATTGCAACCCCTAGACTAGCTGGCTCAACTTCTTCGCCCAAATAAGCCATTGCAATTGCTGGAAGGCCGGCGAAAGCAATTCCTTGAATAACTCGTAATACTAGCAACACTTCAAAACTTGGAGAAAATGCAAGTATTAATGTCAGAATGGAAGCTGCAAGGATAGAAATCGTCATCAATCTTTTACGTCCCCATGCTTCTGAAAGAGAACCGAAGATAACAAGGCATATAGCTAATGCAAATGTAGTAAGTGAAAGGGATAAACTTGCCACAGCGGGTGACACTTGAAATTCTCTTGAAAACTCAGGAAGAATCGGTTGTGTGATGTATAAATTAGCAAACGTTATAAACCCTGCCGCAAATAATGCAAAGTTTACTTTTTTATATTCTTTAGTACCTTTTTGTATATATTCCATCAATTTATCGCCTCAATGTTTTTATGTAACTAGTTTTCAAAGCCTAAATAAGTTGTGGATAACTTTTCTTCTTTGTTCTTATCCACACGATATCCACTAGCATGTGGACGAGAACTTACAACAGAGTATAATTTTTCACCTATAAAATGCAGGGCAACCCCATCGTCCGCTGCATATCCAGCGCCAATAATGCCTTCATTGATAAGCTTTTGATAAACAGGACGTCTATCTTCTTCCCCATCATAATGTGGACAATTACTACCAGAGATCAAACCAAGACATGAGATTGGTTCAAGCTCATCCCCGTAGGAATCCGTTGTACCTTCTTCAAACCAACAAAGTGACCCCGCACTAATCCCAGCTAAAATAATTCCAGTGTTGTATGCTTCTCGAATAGCTTTATCCAGTTCCCACTCTTTCCAAAGGGCCATGAGGTTTTTCGTGTTACCTCCTCCTACATAGAGAATGTCCTGTTCGAGAATGAATTTTTTAATATCATGGGTATGTGGTTTAAACAATGACAAATGTGAAGGCTCACACGGCTCTTTTTGAAAAAAATTATAAAAACGTTCAATATAACTTTCTGCATCCCCGCTAGCCGTTCCAATAAAACAAATTTTCGGCCTATCCTTTTTTGATTGCTTCAAAATATATCGATCTAATAAAGGATTTTCAGGCTCCATTGAGAAACCTCCACCACCCATTGCAATAATTTGCCTCAATTATTATTCCCCCTAACTGTTTTCTTTTTATTAATAGTAACATGAAAAAAAGAACTTGCACTTCAACTATTTGAATAGTTAAAAAACTGTCCTTAAAAAAATGTTAAACACGGATGTGCGCTTGCCGCACGCTACACATGAGCCTCCGCAGGATGAGTCGCTCCTTCGTCGTTCCCACATCGTAGTCATATATTATTATAAAGGCAATATTTACAAAAGCCATTTTACCTATTAACTTTTAATTAATTATATTACTATCGATACAATCCACTCCAAAAATAACTTATAATTTCGTGTATTTTACTTATTATTAATAACCTTATTACCAAGACGATAGTAATCTAGTGACAATATTAAATAGTTAGGAATGGTTATATGAGAAAACATATTATCTTATGGATCACACTGATATTGGCTTCAGTACTATCCGCATGTTCTAATAATGATGCAAATTCAGAAAACAAACAAATTAAGATTGGGATTATGTTTTCGGATGCCGGATTAGGGGATCAGTCTTTTTCTGATTTGGGATTTGCTGGACTCGAAAAGGCTCGGGACGAATTAAATGTGTCTTTCGATTACCGAGAAATAAAGCATACAGATACTTATGAAAAAGGCTTCGAAGAGCTTATAGAACAAGAAAACGATCTTATTATTGGATTAGGATTTTCTGTACAAGAGTCTCTTGAAAAGGTCGCAAATGAAAATCCTAAGACTACTTTCTTGCTAATCGACGGTAAGTCAGATTTGCCTAACGTCTATAATGTTTCATTCAAAGAAGAAGAGGCATCTTATTTAATTGGGGCTCTAGCAGGCTTAAAAACTACAACTAATGTAGTCGGGTTCGTAGGTGGAGAAGAAATTCCTCTTATTAAAAAATTTGAATCTGGTTTTATACAAGGTGTAAAATCTGTAAATCCTGAAGCAGAAGTTCTCTCTAAGTTTTCAGGTAGTTTTAGTGACGATAAATTAGGAGCTAGTATTGCAAATGAAATGATTTCTGCCAAAGCAGATTTTATTTATCCAGCAGCTGGATTTACAGGTGTAGGAGTCATACTTGAATCCCAACGTGCTGGAACTTATTCATTTGGTGTGGACAGTGATCAATTTTATTTAGCCGAAAAAGCTGTAGTTTCTTCCATGTTAAAACAGGTCGATATCGCAATTTATACTACTGTAAAAGAATTAGTAGAAACAGGTAATATTTCTGAAAAAAATCAAGAATTAGGTATAAAAGAAAATGGAGTAAATATAGCTCCTATTCGCATCATTAAACTTTCTTCTTCAGAAAAAAACATGCTAGAAAAAATAAAAGAAGATATTTCTAATGGATCCATTATTATAAAAGAATAGAAATGAGATGTCACTCAAATGAAATTAAAACAAAAGATATTGATGATTTCAATCATCCCCTTATTATTGTCTGCCTGTATTATTGGCTATAATATTATCCAACTATCCACTTTGAAATCCTCCACTGAAGAGATTGTCAACACCTTAATAACGGTGGAAGAACTAAATAGCTCGGCAAAAAGTCTTCAAAAATCCTTAAGTGCTTACTCTTTAAATTTATCAGAAAGCAATAAAAACGATATTGAGAAAGATTTAATGTCCACTAAATCAATATACGATCAATTAACTCCTGCATTAACTAGTAAGGATCAAAAGAGACTAGCAAAACAAGTTTCACAAAAATATGATGAAATTCAAAATGAATCAAGTATTGCAATAAAAAATCAAGGTCAACCCGAAATACAACGTCAATCTCTTCGTACAAAAGGTTTGATTAATGATGTAATTGAGTTAAAAAGAAATATTACTTTACAATATGCATCGATGCAAGCCAATTTACAAACAAAAATTGATGGTATTGTTTCAGTTTCTATTACTCTAGTTATACTACTATTAATAGGGAGTATCATACTCGTTTTCTTCTTCACAAATAGGATTATACAACCAATTAGAAGAATAACAAAAAATGCAGAGGAGATAGCCAATGGAAATTTGGCAGTTGATCTAATCAAAGTCAATACTCGCGATGAAGTAGCTTCTTTACAGAATGCCTTTGAACAAATGACTATCAATCTAAGAGAGGTTATTACACATGTTTCGGATAGCTCTAACCAGGTTGCAGCTTCTGCCGAAGAGTTAATGGCAAGTGCAGATGAAACGATGAAGGGGACTGAATTAATATCTACTTCTATTCAATTAGTATCGGATGGAGCAAAACAACAAACTTTTATGTCAGATGAGTCTGCTCGTTCATCCGAAGAAAGCTCAAATTCTATCACTAAAGTTGCTGAAAAGGCCGATTTAGCATTACAGCTAACACACTCCACACATGAAAAAACGGAGCAAGGATCCGCTTTTGTTAAAGAGACCGTATCACATATGAACTTAATAAATGAATCCGTTGTCGATACTGACCGTGCACTTGTTACACTAAATAATAAAACGAAAGAAATCGTTCATGTTCTAAAGTTAATTACTGATATAGCTGACCAAACAAACTTACTTGCACTAAACGCAGCGATAGAAGCTGCAAGAGCTGGTGAAGCAGGTAAGGGATTTGCAGTAGTAGCCGATGAAGTTAGAAAGCTTGCTGAACAAACAAGACATTCTGTTTCTGACATAACCGGAATTGCTGCGGAAATTGAAAATGACACAAAAAAAACTGTCGCTTCTATTAATGATGTAAAAGACCGAGTTCGTTCGGGACTAGAAATTGCGAGTGATACGCAAATTACATTTAATGACATACTCATAGCTGTTGAACAAGTGAAAGAACAAGTTAGCAATATTTCAACTATCTCCAACGATATAAAAATTAAAGTCACCCAAGTATCTACGCATGCAAAAGAAATGTCTTTCGTTGCTAAGATTACTTCTGATAGCTCCAATTCTGTAGCAGCAGCATCGGAAGAACAGTTAGCATCAATGGAAGAAGTTACTGCAGCGGCTGTATCTTTAGCCAATCTTGCAGAAGACTTACAGACTAGAATCTCTAAATTCATAGCTTAATAATCTCTCTTGATAGGGAGTAAATAATATTTTATTACTAAATATATTCTTCAAAACTTATAAAAGCCACCGAGTTAAAATTTAAACGTAAAATATTATTAACTAATAGTAATAATTAAAAGGAATTGCACTTCAACCATTTGAATAGTTCAAAAAATCTCTTGAAAAAATGTGTAAAAGAAATAAAAACAAGGGAATGAACAACAAACGATTTAAAACTATTGGAACACTATTTCTATAGGCATTCGTGTTGGCCGCACGTCTGCATGATGCGCTAGCGCATCATGCGGCTTGCAAGGCACCAATTCCAGTAACCCATGGACAGTGAACTAGTTTCTATTTAACGTTCGGTTAAGAACAGCGTATCCTACACTCTTTCATAATTTAGCCATACGCAGTATACTTACAACCATTTCTACCATTTCATGTAGCACTTAATTATAACTAACATTCTACTAATCCAGTTGATTTTTCTAAGCTCTTTAACTTCTGTGAAATATCATCATTGGTGCAACTAACCTTATTCAGTATCTGAATTTTGTTTAGCTTCTCTAAAGAACAAGGAACCTCCTACTAAAAAAACTCCACTAAAAAGAAATACACCAATCATCCCTATAGATCCACCAATTACCCCAAAAAAGGTAGGAGCTACGAGTTGAAATAATCGGTTAATAGTAATACGTAAGCCCAGAACTTCCCCAGTTCTATCTGGCGGTGAAGCGTTATAGGTCGTAGTCATTGAAATAGGCTGCCCACAACCCAGTCCTAATCCCATTATAATAGCAAGCATAGCAATGATAATGACTGAGTTACTAAGAGGTAATAACAGGAAGGATATCCCTGCGACAAGTATGGATATGAACAAAATATAATCTCTTTTATATACCTCTAATAGCTTTGGTAATACAAACCGTACAAACATAGTTGCCAACCCTTGTAGGGCAATGATCCATCCTATCGTGGAGGTAGACAAATTCATCTGTTTACCTAACAATGGAAAATAGGCAACAAATATATCTTTTGAATATAAAACTAAGGCACTAGAGAACAGGGCTCTCCGAATTAATGGGTTCTCCAGAAGCTTTATAGATTCAATCATTTTAGTTGGCTCCCTCGTTATAAGTTTCTCTAACTTGGGTATCTTTAAGGAAAATATGATTGCGATAAAGCCAATGATCATACTAAATATGTATACCATTTGGAATGAAATATGTTCAGACAGATATCCACCGAAAAGTGGTCCAATTACTGCTCCCAAAGCTACACAAAGACTGAACATACTAAAATAATAATCCCGATTCCTTTTAGTTGTTTGATTACCTAGCTGGTTTTGAAGAGCAATTGGAATACTAATATTACCAATCCCTAAAAGCAATTGGCTTACAAACAAAGCCCATATAGTCGAGGACATCGCCGGTACAATCATACCGGCTACTAAACTAACAAACCCTACAATAATAGGGATTCTATCGCCTATTTTATCAATTATTTTGCCAGCATGAATAGAGAAGATCAAAGGTAAGAATGCAAAGGAAGATGTTAATATACCTATAACAAAAATGGATGCCCCATACTCATCCGCTGAAAGCGTAATAACTGGTCTAGTAGCGTTCACTACTGTATGAAATAAAAATATTAACAATAAAATACCTTTTAGATTCATCTGCTTCACTTCCTAAAATATATTAATATTAAATGGGGGTAAAAATTTTATGTATTTTCCACAAAGGCTACACCAGTTCAAAGCACTTGACTTAGGGAACAATTAAGCAAACCTCTTAGACCTAATGTCTAAGAGGTTATAATTTATTATATAGATATAGCCTCAGTTAATAAAGCTACTAATATTAAAACAACTAAACAGAAACTAATCAGTCGGTTTAATATCGTCAAGCGGCTGCATAATGGGATTTTATTCCTGTCTCAAAAAGTTTATTCAGTGCCACTTTTTATACTATAAACCAAGAGAAATATACTTAATTTCCAAGTATTCATCCATTCCATGGTGACCACCTTCACGACCGAGACCACTTTGTTTAAATCCTCCAAACGGCGCCTGAGGAGTAGAGGGTAGACCGTCATTTAAACCAATAATACCGTACTCTAACTTCTCCGTAATTCGGATACCTTTGGAAATGTTCTCTGTAAAAACATATGCTGCAAGTCCATAAATAGAATCATTCGCACGTTGAATCGCTTCTTCTTCCTCTTTAAATGTACTAATTGGAATTACTGGACCGAACGTTTCTTCCTGCATACAAAGCATGTCATCCGTGGCATTCGTTAAAATGGTCGGTTCAAAGAAAAGACCTTCTTTTCTTTTCCCACCAATTTTCACTTCTGCTCCTTTTGAGGCTGCATCATTTACATGCTCTTGCGCTTTTTCAACAGCGGAATCGTTGATAAGAGGACCGATTGTCACTCCCTCTTCGAGACCATTTCCGACCTTTAACTTTTTCGTTTTCTCTATTAATAATTCCGTAAACTTATCTGCAATCGATTCCTGCACATATACACGATTAATACATACACAAGTTTGGCCAGCATTTCGGAATTTCGCCGCAAGCACACTTTCTGCCGCCTTCTCTAAATTACAGTCCTCCATTATGATAGAAGGTGCATGTCCACCCAATTCAAGCGACACTTTTTTGACTGTGTCTGCTGCCCCCTTCATTAGCTGCTTCCCTACCTCTGTAGAACCTGTAAAAGTCAGTTTTCGAACACGAGAATCCTCCAACCATGCATTTCCAATAGCACTCGAATCACCTGTTACTACATTCACTACCCCGTCTGGTATACCTGCTTCTTTTGCAAGTTGCACTAACTTGATTGCCGTGAGAGGTGTCTGTCCAGCTGGTTTTATTACTACGGTACATCCCGAAGCGAGAGCCGGACCTACTTTTCTTGTAATCATTGCTGCTGGGAAGTTCCAAGGAGTAATAACCGCTACAACTCCCACCGGTTGTTTATGCACAAATATACGTTTGTTTTGTTGTGTTGCAGGAATCATTTCTCCATATATGCGTTTCCCCTCTTCTGCATACCAGGAAATAAAACCATTGGCATAATTGATTTCTCCTCGCGCTTCTGCAAGTGGCTTCCCTTGTTCTTCCGTCATCGTTTTGGCAAGATCTTCTGTATTCTCCTTAATCAGATTATGCCAGTTTTGTATGAGTTCACTTCGTTCATATGCAGATAAAGCAGACCATTTTTTAAATGCCTCATAAGCTACATCGACTGCTTGTAAGGCTTCTTCACTTCCCCCTTTTGGAACTGTCGCAAAAACTTCTCCTGTAGCAGGGTTACTAACTTCGATAACGGATAATTCTTTTCCTACTTCTACTCCATTAATGATCATGTAATATTGTTTAGACATCTAATCTCCACTCCTATTCATAAATTCTTTCTATTTACCTACATTATATAGATACCCCTTACAGGAAATTAATAAAACGATTAAAACTGAATATAATTAAGACATCTGATAGTCTAATTATTTATATATTATCAGAATATTCGAGTTCCTGGCGAAAAACAGTAGTATAGAATAGAATAAATACGTCAAATGCTTACAAGAGGTGGTATCGCTTTTGTTAAAAGAATCTATTTTAATAGTAGAAGATGAAGAAAAAATTTTAAGACTGTTGGAAATAGAATTAGAATATGAAGGCTATGAAGTAGGAAAGGCTACAAATGGATTGGATGCCTTCGAGTCATACCGAGCAAGAAAATGGGATTTGATTTTACTCGATGTTATGTTGCCAGAGATGAGCGGAATTGAACTACTCCGACGCATTCGAGTAAAAGATTCAATAATCCCCGTTATTTTGTTAACAGCTAAAGATTCCATTGAAGATAAAGTATCCGGTCTTGACCTGGGAGCCAATGACTATATAACAAAGCCTTTTCGTATGGAAGAACTACTTGCAAGAATTCGAGCTGTCTTAAGGATAAAGCAGGCTACAATACCAAAACTAGAAGAAAATGATGAATGGATATATGTCAGTGACTTGAAGATAAATGAAAAAACAAGAGAAGTCATTCGAAGTGATAACGATATTGCTTTAACACCAAAGGAATACGATTTGCTTTTATATTTACTTAAAAACAAGCGTCAAGTTTTAGACCGAGAACAAATTTTAGAGGCGGTTTGGGGTTATGATTATTTCGGAGAAACAAAAATTGTCGATGTTTATATTCGCTATCTCCGAAAAAAAATTGACGCCAACTATGATCACCCATTAATTCATACTGTAAGGGGCGTAGGCTACGTCTTAAAGGAAGTAACATGAAACTACGAAACAAAATTAATTTATATACTTCGGTGTTATTTATCGTTTTATTATTTCTAATGAATGCTTCTATCTACCTTCTTTTCAGTCATCTAATGATGTCAAATGAACTTGATCGCGCCAAAGCTGAAGTGGAAAGAATCGCATCGGATATGAGTAGTGCAATTGATCGAATTGCACCTAACCAGCTTCTCCTAGCCTATGTGCCAGTGAATGGGATGATCCAAGTATTAAACGAGGATTTGACAAGTGAAGCAAAAATAACATCTGCCTCAGAGACAGCCTTAAAGTCACGAAAAAGCAACTTTTCTGCTGGCGAAGTAAGCAAAATAATTTCGTTTGGAAACAAGCAGTATGTTTTTGTTTCCTATCCAGTCATTTGGAATGACGGGCGAGTTGTTAACCTTCAAGTAATTAGTAGTATACAGGCAACAGATGAGATGATTAAGATTCTGCGTATTGTGTTAATTGGTGTAGCGATTATCGCTATGATCCCTGTTTTTATTTCTAGTAGAATTCTTAGTAATTTAATCATACAGCCGATCAGACTAATGATTAATACGATGAAAGAAATACAGAAAAGTGGTCACTTTAAAAGACTTAAACTTGAAGAGACTTCCGAGGAAGAGCTAGTGGAAATGGGTGAAACCTTTAACCATATGATTGATTTACTACAAACTAACTTTGAAAAGCAAGAACAGTTCGTATCGAACGCTTCCCACGAACTAAGAACTCCCTTAACTATTATTGAAAACTACTCGGATCTTTTAAAACGAAGAGGCCAAGAGCGACCCGACCTATTTGAAGAATCTATAGAAGCGATACACTCAGAGGCTGTTCGAATGAGAGAAATGACGGAACAGCTCTTACTATTGGCAAAAACTCAGGAACAATGGAATATCCAAATGACATCAATAAATGTAACAGAGCTTGTATCGGAAACTGCTAACACGTTTCAAAACACTTATCAAAGAGAGATTTCTGTCGAAAGCAGTGGAATCTTCACTGGTTATACAGATTATCAAAAGTTAAAGCAACTTCTTTTTATATTTTTAGATAACGCTAGAAAGTACAGCGATGAACACATTACTATATTTGTTAGTACTACCTCAAATGAAACATATATTCAAATTGAAGATAGAGGAATTGGGATCCCGAAGGAGGACATTCCGAAAATATTTGACCGATTTTACCGCGTAGATCAAGCAAGAAGCAGAAAGCAAGGAGGTTCTGGCCTAGGTCTTACTATGGCAAAACAAATCGCCAAGGCAATCGGGGTTCGAATTGAACTCGATAGCCTGGAAAACCGCGGAACGAAGGTTACACTTTTTTTCAAAACAAAAAAGGCAGAGTAAAATAACAACTTCTTTCTCATCATTTTTTAACTTTCCCGTTATATACTATGGCCACAAACTGTTACAAGGGGGATTACACAATGAAAACAAAGAAATGGGCATGGGCATCTGGAGCTATTCTCCTAGTGTCCCTGCTGTTAGTCGTATGGTTTCAATGGTTATCTCCATCCATTTCAGCTCAAGAATTAACAGAAGAAGAAGCGAATGCAGTAGCAATAGATAAATATGCCGGAGACATTATTCAAACATCAAAAATAAATGATGAATACCAGATAGAAATGCAGCTTGAAAATGGTATATACCACATCAAGATTGACGCAAAAACAGGTAGTATTATTTCCTTGAAACAACTAGAAAAGATTCAGGAAGCACCACAACATACATCACAAAAAGAACAACCTACTGAGCCTCAAACGGACACAGCAAATCAAGAAGATGGCTCCCAAAGTAATACTAATAATCCTACTCCTAAAGAAAATACGGTAATTACGGAACAAGAGGCACTTGAAATTGCAGCTAAACATGTAAATGGTTTAGCAGATGATGACGCTGAATTTCATCATCCACCAGACCAAGCCCCTTATTACTTGGTTGAAGTAGAAATTGAAAATGGCGAGGAAGATCGAGAAGCCACCGTCCAAGTCGATGCTTACACAGGTGCGGTAAAATCCGTTAATTGGGAAGATTAATTTTCTTTATTCTTTTTCTTACCGAATTTTAACCTTACTATAACCGTCCTTTCTTTTTCTCTGTTTATTATATAAGTGTAAAGCAAATTAAACAGAGGAGGAAACAACATGAAAAAGATGGTTATAGGAACTTTCGCAACAGCTCTAGTTATAAGTGGTGCAGTAGCGATTAGTGCATTTGCAGAAGATGATGTAAAGATTTCTACAGAGCAAAGTAATAAATTTATCGGTATTGAAAAGGCAAAAGAAATTGCATTAAAGGAAGCAACCGGAAAGTTTGATAGTGTTGAATTAGAAACTGAGAACAAAAAAACATACTACGAAGTAGATATTGATGTAGATAAAAATAAAGAAGTTGAAGTAAAAGTTGATGCATATACAGCAAAGGTATTAAGTGTTAAAGAAAGTGATAACGATGACGAAGATGAGGATATGGAAGCTAGCGTTAAAACTACCTCTACCACATCGCTGATCTCAGAAAAAGATGCAATTGCCCTTGCTAAAGAAAAAGTGAATGGAGAAGTCATTAAATTTGAATTAGACTCAGATGACGAAAGATATGAGTATGAAATAGAATTACTTACTAAAAAAGGTGAAGCAGAAATTAAAATCGATGCAAGTACTGGAATTGTACTAGAGTTGGAATATGACGATGATCATGATGACAACGATGATGATAATAATTAAAATAGACTAAATGTGAGAAGGGTTCTAAAACAATTTCTAATTGTTTTAGAACCCTCTTTCCTGCATTCACTAGTAAGTGTCTATTGAATGCTCGGTCTAAGATTATCAGGCAATGGATTTCGATAGGAACTTTTTGTGCTTGCAACTAATTCTTGCTTCGCTAAATCTATTAAGTCCGGTTTTTCAAAAAGCTCTATGGCACTAGCTGCTAGAACCTTTCCTGCATATAATAATCCCTTATGAGCAAGAGAGGTTTTTCCTTGAGAGACAAGTTGCCAAGTGTGAAGTGGAGTGCCTGCTACAAAGCAAGTAGTAAAAAATTGAGCGGTTGGCACGATCCAACTAACATCTCCTACGTCTGTCGAACCTTGCATCACTTCTCTATTTTTCACATAGGGTATGATCTCTTCAAAAAAGGGAGAGTCTTCTCTATAAAATTGATCTGTGATTTGGTAGCTCGATAATTTCTCTGCATCTAGAATAGCTGTTTCAACCTCTTCAGATGTAATAGTTTTGGCCATTTTATGAGCATAAATCAATTCTTCCCCATTATATTCCGGCAAACCAAAATGCTGTAATTTTTCATTTATTATCATATTTAATGTATGGTTCGGTATGTAATTTGAACATGCCTTATCAAAACGAACGGATACCTTGGTTTCCGTCATTAAAGCAGCTCCATTTGCAATGTTAATAACACGCTGATAAATTTCTTCTACGTCTTTTAAATGAGGTGCACGAATGAGATACAATACCTCTGCATCTGATTGCACAACATTGGGCGAAGAGCCTCCCGTGTTTGTAACGGCATAATGGATTTTGGCATCTGAGATAATGTGTTCACGTAAATAATTGACACCAACATTCATCAGCTCAACTGCATCTAATGCACTTCGTCCAAGATGGGGAGAATTTGCTGCATGCGATGCTTTTCCTTCAAAAGAGAAATATACTTGATAATTTGCGAGTGAGGAGAATGAAAAAACACCCGTGTAAGAATTAGGATGCCATGTAAGCGCAACATCAATGTCTTTAAAAATACCATCTCTCACCATAAAAGTTTTACCAGATCCCCCTTCTTCTCCAGGACATCCAAAGTATTTGATGGAACCCGTTACTTTCTTTTGTTGAATTAGTTCCTTTATTGCAAGAACTCCTGCGATTCCTGCTGTTCCCAATAAATTATGCCCGCATCCATGCCCGTTTGCACCTTCTTGTAAAGGTTCTCGCATATCTGATGCTTCTCTTTGACTAAGACCTGACAAAGCATCAAATTCCCCGAGTAAACCAATGATAGGCTTTTCTTCTCCAAAGGTAGCTGTAAATGCTGTTTCTATTCCACCTACTCCACGTTCAACAATAAAGCCCTTTTGTTCTAAAAAATCACTCAAAATTTTGGATGACTGATATTCTTGAAATCTAGTCTCTGGTATGTCCCAAATTTGATCACTTAACGCTATTATTTCCTCTCGTTGCTCTTCAATTAACAACTCTATTAAATCTGCTAGATTATCCATTTAAAGTTTCCCACTTTCATATACATAAATTTGTTCAATTGTGGCTAACCAAGTTTCCAACACAATTGGAAACACGTCCTCATCAATATCAAATTTCTCATGATGATGTCCAGCTGATAGTGTTGTTCCAAAGATGGAATACGTTGCAAGTCCACCTTGCTTTTGAACATGATTCATCATATAGGTAGCATCTTCTGAACCGGCCGCAAATTTAGTAAGAGGAATTACCTCCACTAATTTATTTACAGTTTTAGCTGCACCCGTAACTATTTCTATTAATTTATCAGAAGATGAACAAGTTTTGGCCGATCCCACTACTCTATAAGAAAGCTCAGTCCCATACATTTTGGAAGCTCCTTCTAGCACAGTTAAAGCTTGTTGATCGACATAGGAATGGACTTCGCTATTTTCACCACGGGTTTCAAGCTGTAAGGAAGCATGGGCTGGAACTATATTCCGTCCATCACCCGCAATACAAGTTCCGACATTTATCCGAGAAGCCCCTCCACTATGCGGAGATATTCCATGTAGGCCTAGAATAGCAGATGCCGCAGCTAATAAAGCATTTCTTCCCTTTTCTGGCTCGGCTCCTGCATGCGCTGCCTTCCCTTTAAACGTTGCATCTATTTTAGTTGTAGCTAAAAATCCATTTGTTCCAGCAATTACGGTTCCTAATGGCACCCCAGTTCCAACATGCATACTTAAAAAATAATCCACTCCATCTACTACACCAGCATCCACCATGGATTTTGCCCCACGCACTCCTTCTTCCGCTGGTTGGAAAATTATTTTAATCGTCCCTCCAATGTACTCCAAGCTTTCTGCAAGTATTGTTGCTAAGCCTAAACCAAGCGCACTGTGTGCATCGTGCCCACACGCATGCATAACTCCCTCGTTTAATGAACGGAAACCTTTTTTTGTTGGTATATGCGATGAATTATTAGTTTCTAAAATTTCCAAAGCATCCATATCAAATCGAAAAGCAATAGTCGGTCCAGGCTTGTATCCTTTAAGTGTTCCAACCACACCTGTGTATCCTCCTACCATTTTTTCTAGATATTCTTGGTATGCTCCAGTATTTTTTGCACGCTCATAACAATCTTCTAACTGTTCATCAGAAGGAACACCCATACGCTCCTCTGTTAACACCTCTTTACCGATCTGTACTTCAAATCCTAAATGATTTAATTCATGCGCAATAATGGAGGCTGTGCGAAATTCTGTCCAGCCTGTTTCTGGATAACGATGAAAATCCCTTCTCCATTCACATATCTGCTCCATTAAATTAGGAGTTATAGTAAACCCATTCATCTTATTCACTCCTTAGATTTATAAACTAGAGATATAAAGATACCCCTGGACCAATAGGAATACCAAGTAATGCAAATACGAGCATTAAAATAATCCAAATAATCAGAAAACCGATTGTATATGGAATCATAAGAGACATGAGTGTACCTATCCCCGCTTTTTTATCATACACGTGCATGAATGATAGAATAATAGCGAAATAAGGATTTAATGGCGTTACCATATTGGTAGAAGACTCCCCAATACGGTACGCTAGTTGTATAAACGCCGGGTGATAACCTAGCACCATAAAGAGCGGAATAAACACAGGACCAACTAGTGACCATAATGCAGAACCACTAATGATGAACAAGCTCAAAAATGCGGTTAATAATACAAATAGCACGATAACGAATATATTTGTCATATTTAAGTGCGTTAATATTGCTGCACTATGCACCGCTAACCAAATAGCAATATTGCTCCAGTTAAAATATGCAACAAATTGAGCAATCATAAAAATTAATACAATATATCCAGATAAAGTTCCAATTGCCTCTGTCATCAATTTAGGAACGTCTGCAGATGATTGGATTTTTTTCGTGCTTACCCCATAAACAATCCCTACGACTAAAAAGAATAGAAACAAAACTGGCACTATCCCTGACAAAAATGGTGATCGCAATAAGGTTCCATCTTCGTTTAGCAAAGGAGAATTAGGTATAAGCATAGCTCCGACAACAGCAGCGATGAATATTAGTGCAGCAATCAGTGAATTACGTAAACCTCTTTTTTCTAGAGTACTTATCTCATTGGAAAGAGATTGTTGCGCTCCGGTATAAACTCCTAATCTCGGTTCTACATACTTCTCAGTAATGAGTGTACCTAGTCCAGCCAAAACAAATGTAGAAACACTCATAAAAAACCAGTTATCGAGTGGTGTCACAATAATATCGGGATTAATACCTTGTGATATTTCTGTAGATATTCCAGATAATAGCGCATCTGTACCAGCAATTAATACATTTGCCGTAAAACCAATTCCGGAACTTGCTAAGCCAACTGCCAATCCAGCAATTGGATGACGACCGACCGATAAGAATACTAGTGCAGCTAATGGTGGAATTACAACAAATGCTGCATCGGAAGCAATATTCCCTAAGATTCCAATAAAGAAAACGGTAAATGTAATAATCTTTCTAGGTGTATTGAGTATTGCTCTTTTCATAAGCATTTCTAGCAACCCGACTTTTTCAGCTAAACCTATTCCTAACATGACAGTTAGTACTAAACCTAACGGTGCAAAGTCTGTAAAGTTCTTTAGAGTATCAGATAATATAAACTGAATACCTTCATAAGACAAAATACTTTTTACTGCTACAGTTTCCTGCGTATTCGGATGAACTACAGCAGCTTTAAATAAACTTAATATCCATGATAGAATAACGAGAAGAACTGTTAGATAAAAGAATAAAATAAACGGATGTGGTAACTTATTTCCCACTTTCTCTACGAAAGATAAAAATCTTGAAAACCTATTTTCACTATTAATCTCTTCGTTATTTTCAATTGTGCTATTCAATAAAACCACCCCTTCGATTAATTAAAGACCCCTTTGTCCAATGTCTTTAATTAACAGGGTAAACTAAATTAATTACGGAAGTCAATATATTTTTAGAAAAAGGAGAAAAATTGAAAAATGCCGAGAATTCTTATTTTTACAACAGAAAATTCTTTAAAATGGGTTAAAAAGGCTGAGGCATTACAGCTAGAAAATTGTGAATTTGTTTACACAATTTATGATAGCCTCGCACATTTACACGCAATTTTTTTAGATAAAATACAGTTGGTGGATGGGATATTATTTAGTGGACAAATACCTTATTTTTTCGTTAAACAACATTTTTCAGATGTACTCATTCCGATGTTACATTTCGATGTCACCCAAGCTGATTTTTATCGGACACTTTCTGAATATATCTATAAGAACAAAGACTTCGAGATGAAAAGATGTTTAGTAGATTTCTTATACGAGGAAAATAATTATCTGGGGATAAAGGAATGGACTTCAGAGGGAGATTTACCCTATATCTTTGACCCTAGCATCCGCGCATATGCAGATCTTGATGTATATGATAAAATTCGAGATCTCCACGTTGATTTGTGGCAACAAAACAACGTGGATGTATGCATGACTAGATTAAGTAGGCTACCAGAAATATTAAAACCATATAATATTAACTTGTTATTAGTAGTTCCTTCTGACCGAAGTATGATTATGAAAATAGAAGCATTGTTAAAAGAAATACAACTTCTTCAATTAATAGAGAATCAAGTTGTTATTGGTCATTTAGAGATAGCTATTAATAGGAATAACGTAACTGAATTAGAATATCGACAAATGTCCTTATATAAAGCAATACTGGATTTTAGCAAACAAAATCATATGTCTTTTATTATTCATAAAAATGTTTTGTATTATGAAATTATCACGAATTACACTGACTTTAAATCGATTACAAACGATATGACAAGCTGTCAGCTAGTACCCTTTCTTTCCCACGAATTACAGTTTCCTGTTCATATCGGCTGGGGGATAGGTCATTCGATCCAAGAAGCACAATCACACGCTGAAAAAGCTTCACAAATGTGTGCAGCACTGGAAACTCAGGCTTACATTTTATCTAAAGAAGAGAAGTTGATTGGACCTTTAGGCGATAAAAATTGGATACAGGTAATCACACAATATGATTCTGGTATTGAACAATTAAGCGGGAAATTAAACACATCTCCTCTACAAATTCAAAAAATTATTGCCGTTATGGACAAGCTTCAATCTAACATACTGGCGTCAGAGGATTTAAGCAGTCATTTAGGTATCACGTCAAGAGCCGCTAATCGAATACTAAAAAAACTAGAAGAACACGGAGCTGCTACTGTTTTAATGCAGCAACAGAAAAAACTACGAGGACGTCCGAAGAAAGTGTATCAAATCCAATTTGACAAAATAGAATAAAGTTATTTAAAAGACTGTCTGATGTTCAAGCCATCCATCAATCGGTCTTTTTTTTCATAATAAGTTTCTTGCCTACAAGTAAGTGAATGAAAATGTATCAGTAATTGTGGCACACCCCGACGATGAACTGCTTGGAAGCATAGAACACAAAAAAAATTAATTATTCATGGATATAAAGTTATCACAGTAATATTTTTGCGAAGGGCCGCAAGGAAGAAGAACTAAACATGAAGCAAACTATAGAAAAAGTATATAAACATCTAGGAATACAAGAGACTGTTTTTCTGGAATATCCCAATCTCCTTTTAGAAACATACCCACTACATGTCATTATTAAAGAGATAGAATCCTTAGTAGAAAAGTTTAATCTAAAAAGGACATTCAATTCAGTTAGATCTACTCCTACAAAATTGTTAAAAGGGCTAAAAAAGAAAGGTTATGCAGACGAGTTTATGAAACATGTGAATTAGAGTTAGCATAAAAAGTGGACATGTTAAAACACGACCCTCATACTAAAAGTAAATTAAGGGAGCGTGTGTAGGATGGCTGTATTATCAAGAGAAATGCGAGAATATCTAGTAAAATTAGTTG
>NZ_JBAWSY010000024.1:0-45869 GCF_037104765.1 Psychrobacillus mangrovi
CTCTGCTTTAGAACGTTACTTAGAAGTACACACTGTAATATAAATTGAAACGCCGTATACGAGAACCGTACGTACGGTGTTGTGAGAGGGGCGAAAATAAGTTAACTTATTCTCCCTCTACTCGATTACCTACAAGTGTTCGTAAAAGTGAGAGTTAAAAGAGAACGTTCATAACAAAGTACTTTAGTATATTGAACTATATTTATGACTAAATAGGAACACTTTAAACCCGTCAATAAAACTGGACTATTGCGAACTAATTATTTTAATTTCATTATTGAAATGGGCAATTTAGGCAGCGCTTATTCTTCTTATATAACGTGGATGGTTAGTTCTATTAAAAAACAATTCTTAAAAAATTCGATAAATGGTGGTGTTTATAGTGGAACATAAATGGCTTGATTTTGCCAAACAACTTCAGTTCATTGCACAGCCAGGACTGACATCGGATTAACACCAAGTGAGGTAGCTATTAAAGAAGTAAAAGAAGAATCGGTGTTTGACATAAAGGCTACAAAGTCGTTGGCTGTACTTGATCAGAATTGCCACCCGCATCTTCCATCTCCTTTTCATGTTTATAAATGTTAATTCAATGTTAAATAATTGTTGGTCAACCAACAGTGGAGAGAGAAGACAGTGCTGTAGAATTCTTTGCTACCTCCTTTATCTATAGCTCGAAATACAAAGAACCAAATTGAGATGGCTTTTAAGAACTTAAATAATGAACTAGAACCCGTCTACCTAGATTGCGGGTGGTTGATAGTATGAAGAAACAGGTAGCTGTGCAAGAATCAAATAAACCCATAGATCCATCAAGATAGAAAAATTTATCAAGAACCAGGCACTAAAAAATTTTTTCAACATATATAGGTGATATCCGTACGAATTTGATGAGGAGGATATCATGCAGCCTATACTACCTATGGAAAAATATTTTGGGCAGTTTGAACTGGTGCATGCTTTTTATGGGGCTATGCCTACAGGTGTCAGCGTTTCCGAAACTGGTCGTATTTTTGTTTGCTTTCCGAAATGGGGAGACGACGTTCAATTTACTGTGGCGGAAATTGTTGAGGGTGAATTGCAGCCTTATCCCAGTTTAGAAACTAATTTGGTTAATACTGGGGATGTTACGATGTCTTTCGTCAGTGTCCAAAGTATCGTTGCTGATGGAAGAGGAACACTTTGGGTACTAGATACAGGGGCACCAAATTTTTCTGAACCTATTAAAGGGGGAGCAAAATTAGTTGCTGTTGATTTAAGCACGAATACAATAAGGAGAGTATATACCTTTACAGAAGATGTTGTCTTGCCAACAACTTATTTGAATGATGTCCGTTTGGATTTTCGGGTTGGAAGTGCAGGTTATGCATATATAACTGATTCTTCTTCCAGAGGGCCAGGGGGTATTATCGTCGTAGATTTAGAAAATGGGAACGCGTTTAGACGTTTAAATGGGGCAATATCAACTTCACCTGATCCCTATTTTTTACCGAAAGTAGAAGGTGAAATTTTGATGAATCGAAACCCGGACGGCTCGACTTTTCCATTTAGATTGGCTTCCGATAGTTTAGCGATTTCTTCTGATGGAAAGGTTTTATTTTATGCTCCGCTAACCAGCCGTCAGCTGTTCTCAATCTCAACAGAAGCCCTAAGAGACAGAAGGATACAGGACATGAATTTATCCCAATATGTGCAGTATTGGGGGGAAAAAGGTGCGTCTGATGGAATGATCACCGGCGCAAAAGGAACCGTTTATGCGGGAGACTATGAAAACAACAGTATCCGGAAGATATTGCCGAATGGCTCGCTGGAAACCATCGCACATGACCCGAGAATTTTATGGCCGGATACTTTTTCGATTGGACCCGATCAATACTTATATGTCATAGTGAATCAATTACATCGGCAGGCGAGATTTCATTATGGAAGAGACCTGCGGGAAAAACCATATAGTTTACTTCGTATGAGAATTGATGAATTCCCTGCTCCTACCTTTTCATAATAATCTTAAACGGAGGTAGCTATCCCTCATCAGGGAGCTGCTTTTTTGTCAGTTAAAATAAGAAACAGGTACCTGTGCAAGAAACAATTCAGATAGTAAACTACAATAAAAGATTCTACCATATTCCCAAAACAAACCCTTAGATGAAAAAGTAGCTATATGGTTGTAATGAAGTGGGTACGATTATAATCCGCTGCTCAATTAAGTTTTGCTGATGGAAATCTGATGTGGTTTGAATATTTATTATTCATCCTTTTATAAAATGTTAGTCAGTAAAGGAGCACCTGCTTTTCGCAGCCATTTCTTAGAATTTGTAATCGAGGAGTTAGAGGGGGAAGTAGATATAACCAAAGGAAAAAATCAAGGATTAAGTAAGGATTTAATACTTAAATTTTTTATTGCTGCCATCGGAAACAGTAATAGCGTGGATTACTAATGGATTATCAAAACCCCCGATAGTTTAGGAGGAAATATATGAAAAGATATTTAATTCAGTCTTTTGCTTTTGTGGCGATACCTCTCACACTTATTGCTTATAGTAATGGAAATGTGACAGAGGTTCAACAAAACTCAACAGGAGGGAAAGCAAAAGAGGAATCAAATGAGGTTTCGCAAAACAATCAGATTGAATCAAGTAATAGGCTTATCGAATTTCTTTAAAACTTGAGGAAGGAGTACTCTATACTACTGTGACTCGTGGAAACGCAGTGGTTTAGTTCAACAAACAATAATGTTGATATAACTAGTGTAGTTGTATATATCCCTAGTTTTTTAAAAGTAAAAAAAAAACCGAACCTCTTTAGAATAAACAAGGTCGGTTCAGTTCAATTATTTATTTTGGGTAATTCCATTTACAATTTGAGTAAGTGCCTCTTTGATTGGCGTAGTAGGACGACCAAGAACTTTTTCTAAATCATTACTCTCTAAATTAAGTGAACCTTCTCTAATGCTTTTTTGTATCTCGACAAGAATTGGAATAACAAATTCTGGTACACCTACACCTCTCATAATATCGGAATAAGTGGAGTCATCCACTTGTTGAACAATTACTTCTTTTCCTAAAACATCACCAACAGCAGATGCTAATTCTTCCTGAGTCAATGGTTTACCGCAAAGCTCGTATATGGTATTTTCGTGTCCTTTGCCAGAAAGTATTGCAGCAGCAACTTCTGCATAATCTTGTTGAGTTGCCCAACCTACTTTTCCTTTTCCAGCAGATGTCACCCAAGGAGCTCCCGCTAGTACACCTTGAATACTTGCAATTTCATTTTCCAAGTACCAGTTGTTTCGTAGAAAAGTGTATGGAATACCTGTTTTCAAAATTGCTTCTTCTGTAAAACGGTGAACTTCAGCAAGGGATAATTTGCTTTCTCTTATATTTGCCAAACTTGTATAAGCGATAAATTTAACTCCAGCATGCTCAGCAGCTGTGACTGCGTTGCCATGCTGACGAATTCGTGTTTCATTGTCTCCATCAGCAGAAATAATTAATAAGCGATCAATTCCTGCAAAGGCAGAATCCAATGTTTCTGGATAATCAAAATCTCCATGTCGAACTTCTACTCCACGAGCTCGGAATCCTTCTGCTTTCTCTGGTTTACGCACACTGACAGCTAATTGACTTGCTGGTACAGTCTCCAATAACTTATCTACAACTTTAGTGCCGAATTTCCCTGTTGCTCCTGTTACTAATAATTTCATTATTTATCTCTCCAATCTTTTTATTTGTTTTTTAAGCTTAGTCTAATATTATAGTGTTAGACATTTATTTAAAAGTAGTCATTATTTTATAACTTAGTCTCAAAAATAGTACCATTTAGAAAGAGAGGCATTTATTATGGCACGAAGTTGGTTCGGCGATCCGCCAGAGGAACAAATTGAGGGAATTGAGGTTTGTCCAGTTACACAAGCTCAAGACATAATTGCAGGGAAATGGAAAATCATCATTCTATGGCATTTAAGCATACAGACAAGAAGGTTTAATGAACTTCAAAGGTTGTTACCTAATATTTCAAAAGGAATACTGACACGTCAGTTGCGAGAATTGGAAGAAGACCAAATGGTTCACAGAGAAGTATATAAAGAAGTTCCTTCTAAAGTAGAATACTCGTTAACACCTTTGGGACAAAGTTTTATCCCCATATTGCATAGTATGGGCGAGTGGAGTAAAAAACATTTAGTGAGTAAATAAAAAGCAAATCAATCATTAAATATTTAAATGCTTTTTATTCAACTACCATGAAAATTAATTTCTTCAAGAAAAATGACAATACTTAAGAAGACCCGTACTTAATTAATAAGACTATTGGTTTGGGTGGACTACTAGTATTGAGTCCTCTAACAATTTTCATTCTCTGTGGTGCGGCACTATTTTGTGCTGCATGGATTTCTAACGGGTGCTTTAGTTTAACAAACCATCTTTTCGATGGTCTATTTTTTCTTTCAAAACATCATGCAGATCTTGGCTATCCATTGTGAAATGTTACACATAAACTAACGCAGCAGTTTAGTTATATTAAAAAGTCTTCCACTAGTAGAGGACTAGGGATTGACCATATTGATCCTTGATTCTAACGAGTGTTAAATCTCTTGTTCTCTTTGCCATACTTTTTGGAAGTCGTTTGATTGGACCTAAATAGAATGGAATGGAACTGTTATCTGTACTTTTTAACGGAACGGTAACTCTGAATTGCATGACATCTGTTGTTTCGGGGGATGCACTATTGGGGACATTCTTGAGAATAATATTCTGACCATAGTATTTAGAAAAATCAATTATCATATCTATACGCTCGGCACTCATAAGAATAAATTCATTTAGTGATACTCTTGTCTCAAGAAATCCTCCATCCTTGCCAATTTGAAAAAAGGCTGACTGGAGCCCATTTTTAATGTTAGCATTCGACTATTAGATGCATAAGTATGAACGGAAATTGGGGTGTTTAATACTCAGTAATTTATTCCAAGAAGTTTATGTACAAACAATGCAATAGAACTGTACAGTAATATACTTACATATTTTTTATCTTTTTTGTTTCTTTTTTCTTTTTTCTTTTATTATAAAAGGTACGAACTGGACCAACAACCATAAGAACAATTAAGAGAAAGAAAATAACTATTTCTGTTACTTCCATCACTAGAAAAGGCCTAATAGCATTATTAATGGAGGTGTTTAGGTCAAATCCTAAAAGAATGTCCATGCATAGAGAAAAAACAGTTAAAAAGACGAACATCAGAATAGAAATACCGATTATTTTCATTTTTTATCACGCTCCACTAAACGATACTTCCTTTTTGGAAATAAATTTTTGCTTTGCTTACTTTTCTTTTTTTTGTTCTTAATAAATGCAATCAGAAGTAACAAACTTGGAATAATTACTTGAAGCGGGAGATGCAAATAAAGGGTGATAACATGAAGCCCTTCTTTAATATGTTCAGAATAATTACTGGCGATTGTTATGGATAGAATCAGGATGGCTAGTCCTAATGGGAAAGATAATCGTGCGGATTCTTTGACTTTAAATAAATTGGCTGTTCCTACTACAGATGCATAGAAAAACACACACATTTTAAAAAATACACCGATAACCGTTATTAGTATATAATAAACATCTAACCGCTCTAAAAATCCAGATACTTCAATTGTTTGTATAGTAGAAAGAAGGGGGAAGGGTGAACGGTTAATGTTATTTACACCAAGTACACTAACATTTATGGCTATGACTGACGCTAATACGAGTCCGCTGAATCCTATTGCTAATAAACCAATTCGTTTCACTTTTTTCGGTCGATTTAAATAGGGGAAGATCATAGCAAATATAATCACCTCACCAAATGGAAAGTACAGGGTTTGAGTAAATGTCGTTTTTATAACGGGCTTGATACCTTCTTCAAGCACAGGTTCTAAGTTAGAAATTTGTATTATCCCGGAAACAACTATTAAAAAAAGAACGCTAATCCCAAGTAAAATTATTAGAATAAATAGTAATTCACTTGTTCGCACTAATACCTCAATACCCTTACGAATTGTATATATAACTAAAAGAACCATCAATGTATTTAAAATAAACAAAGGAGTTTCCCAATAAAAGGCTGTAATCAGCATTTCTCCGAAATCCCTCAACACTCTTGCAGAAAGATATATAAAATAGAGTACGTAAATGAAGGCCAATATTTTCCCCAAAAAACTTCCCATAATTTTTTGTATATATTCAGTTGGAGGTATATCTGGATAATATGAGTAGAGACCATGGTAGACCAAATATAAGCAAAAACCACCAGCCATACCTATCAAAATAGCAAGCCATGCATCTTGATTTGCTTCTATTGCAATAGGTACCAACAAGGCACTACCAAGTTCAAACAAGACAATTAGAATGAATAGCTGATACGCGCTGATTTTTGCCTTTTCCAATGATTTTTCACTCCATTTCTTGACACTTATTGTTTCATATCTGAAAGATACGAATTGGTTCTAAGACCAGAACGTCGTATAAATGCTTCTACCTTCACATTTACCTTTAAGTTTGGAAAATATGTGTCATTCCAATCGTCCTTCATCTTTTTCCATTTTTCTGGATCAGAACGATGGACCACTTCCCCAAATCCAAAAATATCTGATTTGTTTTGCTGCGTTCGTATAACAGTGTTTTCTAATTGCTTCTTAATTTCTTTTTCTAATTCCTTTTCTATATCCAAAATCTCATACGGATCGGTTAGATCAATTTGTGACCTTACTTCGCGAATATCACCTTCCGCTCGTACTCTAACTGTAATGACAGGGAGGTCGTTTGTTGTATCAGCTGAGACTTTTGTTTTTTGACGGAGCACGTTGTAAGCCAAGATGTTTTCCTGTCCTTCCCAGTCTAATATCACATCTGTCTGTTGGATTTTGTCCAAGATCCATACTACTCCTCTAGACATATCACCTTGATACCAGTCAATCAACTTTCCTTCTTTAAAAATGGCAAGTCCGTCAGATTCAAGGGTGGTATCCAGTTCAGACTGTTGAACATTCTCCATCTTTTTTCCTTGTTCGATATCACCTTTTATGCTAAATCCGCTAATAACTGTTTCTTTCCCTGCAGAGGTGAGAGTAGTAATAACGTTCTGGAGGGTAACTTTCATGCTTTCTCCTCTTGCTCTTTCTGTAGTCTGTAAAGTTCCGTTCACTTTCTCGGCTGGAATCCTATCAATCGCAGTCAAAGATTTAAGAAGATCACCTGCTTTTGTATGATGGGCTATTACAACCCTTGACGTCGTTCGAATTTCTGGATCTCGTTCAAAGGCGTCTAAAATATCTGTAATGCCTTCTTCTCTTGCTAACTCCTCACTAATAACAATTAGATTTGCATGTCCGTGATATAGCCTTCTTGAAATTTTAGATGTCGCATGGAAATGTGCTTCCAGAACACTGTCTCCCATTGCAGTGTAAACGGTAACGGTGGGGCTTTGGCCACTTCCTCCACCTTGAAGTCCTCCCGCTACGTTTCCAGGATTGACAAGTTGAATGGTCTTGACATACTTACCCTCTTCATTTTTATCAATCGCCATGGCAGATATTAACGCTAGTTCATTTAACTCTTTTTTGCTCCAACACCCTGAGATGAAAACTGTGCTTGTCATAATAAAGAAAAGAAGAATCCATTTATGATTCATTCCGTTCACCTTTTTCCATGTTAGTAGTATTTTTCATAATACGAGTACGAGGAGGCTGTGGTTTCTGATCTTCCCCTTGACTAACCCTATTTTGGCCACTCATCAATCGTGGTCTTTTCTTGTATGCCCAAATTGGTCTACGGAAAATGGTATCACCTGCTTCCTCACGGATAAATGGTGCAAGAGGTGACATATATGGAACACCGAACGAACGTAGGCTACATAAGTGAACTATCAGCAGAATAAACACTAGAATAACTCCATAAAAACCGAATGTAGCTGCACTGACCATAAAAATAAATCTAACTAAACGGGCTGATATTGCAACTGCATAGGAAGGGGTCGCAAAACTGGCGATTGCTGTCAAAGAGACTATTATTACCATTGCAGGTGACACAATTCCAGCCTGTATTGCAGCCTGTCCAATGACAAGTGCTCCTACTATAGATATAGTGGAACCCATAGCTTTGGGCATGCGAATACCGGCTTCTCTTAAAATTTCAAAAGTTATTTCCATTATGAGTGCTTCAATAAATGCAGGAAACGGAACAGATTCCCTTTGTGCAGCAATAATAATAGCCAACTCTGTTGGAATCATCTCCTGATGAAAGGTGGTAGCTGCGATGTAAATTGCAGGGCCGACAAGGGATATAAAGAAGATTACAGTACGTAAAAAGCGAATAGCTGTTGAAATATCAAATCGTTCATAATAATCTTCAACTGATTGAAAAAAATCTATAAATAGGGCAGGTACCAGCAATACAAAAGGAGTCCCATTTACAAAAATGGCAATCTTTCCTTCTAATAAATTTCCCGCCACACTATCCGGCCTCTCTGTATGATGTATCGTAGGAAAAGTAGTATTTGTTTGATCTTCTATTAGCTGTTCAATATATCCGGATTCTAAGATGCCATCAATGTTTATTCTTTTTAAACGTTTACGTACTTCTTCTATGATTCCATTCTTTGCGATGCCATTTATATACATAATTGAAACTTCTGTTTTTGTCATTTTGCCAATATTAATGGACTCAACCCATAAATCTGTATTGTTAATTATTCGACGAACCATGGCTATATTTGTCTCTATTGACTCGTTAAACGCTTCTTTAGAGCCTCGAATAGAAACATTTGTAGTAGATTCCTGAACAGACCGTCTCTGTCCACCTTGTGTGCTCGCACAAATCCCTTTGCTTATTCCATCGATTAGTGTAATAGTTTCACCCGACATTAATGCAGTAAATAGTTTTTCCCAGTCACTAACTACTTTGATTCCGCCAACAGCAACAACATCTTCGGTGAGAACTTCTAACACGTCTTGTGGTATGAGCTTTTCACTTAAATTTTGGTTATTCATAATTGATTCGATAACAAAATCGTTAACCGATTGATTGTCAACCATTCCTTTTACATATAAAATGGCTATTTTTATCTTGGAATTATGACCAATTTTTAATGGGCGGATTACGATATCTGAACTGTTTCCTGTTTTTTGTTTAATGACTTCAAGATTTTTGGACAAGGAGATTTCAATGAGGTTCGGAAGTCTGTTATTAGATTGAATTTGATTGTTTTTCTCTTGAATCTTTCTATCATCTTTTTGATTCTTACGTTTTAAAAATGAAAACATAGCTCAAATACCTTTCTTTTTCAACCCATTTTGTTCAAGATAGAACCTTTTTAAACAAAATGGAAAAAGATTAGTCATGAATAAAAATCAACTGAATATAAACCTCATTTTTTGAGCAGACTTCAATGGATGAAAAAATTCGGAGGTGGAGGAATGTTTGAAAAAAAATTAGCACTTCATGAAACTTTGGAATTTCATGAAGTAATAAATTTTAAGACAGTATGTTTACTTAAATCTAAAATGATGCAAGGTATCATTTTTGATCAAGATCTAAAAGCACTAATGGAGAAGGACGTAAAACAATCTATACCAGCTTTAACTGCAATGATTAAACTATATTCAAATTCTGAGTTAAAATAATCGGAGGTCGGTTCGTATGAATGACTATTTAGATCCTATAAATTCTGTTGGCATGCCGGAACTTACTGATTCAGGGATAGCCCTTGAATTTTTGTTATCAGCAAAAACTGGGGTTAGAAATCTTTCAATTGCATTGACAGAAACAGCAACACCTACAATTAGAAAGTTATTACAGGAACAACTTGATGTAACCATTGCCTTATATTTCGAAATTGCAGATCTCATGATGGAAAAACAATGGTTAAACCCATACGATTTGGAACTTCAAAAACAATTGGATATAAAATCCGCTCAAAATGCAGTAGATATAGCTAATTTAAATCTCTTTCCGGGCGTTACAAATCGGAAAGGAATGTTTCCAAGTCCACCGAAGAATTAATGAATAGAGAAGGAGATTTAAATAATGAAAGCTGTTACTTTTCAAGGTGTTAAAAATGTTCAGGTAAAAAACGTGAAAGACCCAAGCATCCAAAAAGCGGATGATATCATAGTTAAACTGACTACTACTGCCATTTGCGGATCAGACTTACACTTAATTCATGGGATGATTCCAAACCTAGGAGAGGATTATGTTATTGGACATGAACCTATGGGAATTGTAGAAGAAGTCGGTAAGGATGTAACGAAAGTTAAAAAAGGGGATCGCGTTATCATCCCATTTAATATAGCATGTGGTCAATGTTGGTACTGTAATCATGAATTAGAAAGTCAATGCGACAATGCGAATGAAAATGGAGAAATGGGCGCTTATTTCGGCTACTCAGACACGACGGGAGGGTTCCCAGGAGGTCAAGCGGAATTTATGCGAGTTCCATATGCTAATTTTACACCTTTTAAGATTCCAGAAAACAGTGAAGTAACGGATGAAAGTTTAGTGTTACTTGCAGATGCTGCATCTACAGCATTTTGGAGTGTAGACAATTCGGGAGTGAAAGCGGGGGATACGGTCGTAATTTTAGGATGCGGTCCAGTTGGTCTGTTAGCACAAAAATTCGCGTGGTTAAAAGGTGCAAAAAGAGTTATTGCAGTTGATTACGTTAGTTATCGTTTAAAACATGCAAAACGTACGAATAACGTGGAGATTGTTAACTTTGAAGACCATGAAAACTGTGGTGAATATTTAAGAGAAATAACACAGGGGGGAGCAGATGTAGTCATTGACTGCGTAGGAATGAGTGGAAAAATGACTCCACTGGAATTTCTTGCATCTGGTCTGAAATTACAAGGAGGAGCAATGGGAGCTCTAGTAATTGCAAGTCAAGCTGTTCGCAAAGGTGGAACAATTCAAATTACAGGAGTTTACGGGGCACGTTATAATGCATTCCCATTGGGTGACATCTTTCAACGAAATGTGAATATTAGGACAGGCCAAGCTCCAGTTATTCACTACATGCCGCATTTATATAATTTAATTGCGGAAGGTAAGGTTGATCCAAGCGATATTGTCACTCATGTACTTCCTTTAGATCAAGCTAAGCATGGCTATGAAGTTTTTGACACCAAAATGGAAGACTGTATAAAAGTTGTGCTAAAACCGTAAATATAGCGGGTTAGTTTTCGAGCATCTCTGAATTAGACTGACTCGTAAAAAAAGCAGTGACGGACTAGGAACTCGAAAGACCTAGACTGCCGCTGCTTTTATTGTGCTAACGTAATCCGTTAGCGTAATCTACTTTAGGAGACAAGGTCATTTAACCGTCTGGTAAACGAGGCCTATGGCTCCAGAATCAAATGTCTTGTTTTCGATAAGTTTAAGATTGATCTTCTCCTTGAGACCTTGGAATAACGGCAACCCGTTGCCGATCAGGACGGGAGAAACCGTAATTTTATACTCATCTATTAAATCAAACTGCATAAGGTAGTGTGCGAACCTAGGACTGCCGAGGATGACCATATCCTTGCCTGGCTGCTGTTTAAGGTTCTTGATCTCTTCCTCGACATCTTCTTTCACCAGTCTAGAATTGTTCCATTCGACTTTCTCCAGCGTCGTGGAAAAAACGATTTTGGCTGTCTTTTCGATCCACTCGGCATGATTCCGTTCATGCTGCGAAGCTGATGGGTTCGAAGGCACAGATGTCCAGTAACTGTGCATCATCTGATAAGTCCCACGTCCCCAAATGACAGTGTCGGCAGTACTCAGAATTTCTTTCGCGTGTTTCTCCAAATCAGCATCGTAGGAAACCCAGCCAATGTCCATTTCACCGTTTGGCCCTTCAACAAAACCGTCAAGCGAAACGTGCAAAAATAGAACAAGTTTTCTCATTTTCAGTTCTCCTTAGTTCATGAGGGATATCTACATTATACATTAACTACCATGACTAGTTCAAAGTCTACACAGCGGGTTTTGGGATCCAAGCAAACCAACTCACCATCAAGAATGACATCGCCCTTCACCGGAATGTCTTGAAGTTCAGGTAACCGCGAGGTTATATCGTTTCTATGCCAAGTCCATAATCGGACATTACTATTCTGTTTATTGACTAGCAAACGAACCATCCATTTTTTGTTCAAATATATAGCGCTCGTCATTAAATGGATGATCTACTTTTTCTAATAACATAGGTTCGACAAATGACAATTAAATCACCCTTGTCTCTCTTTCGTAGTTTACATATTAACAAAGATAAATCATTTATATTTTAGGACTTTTAAATTATTTGGTAAAGATAACGGCTTCGAAAGGTGGTTTCTTAGTTATGTTTTTTGGCAATAGTAGTTTTTCTTATTGAACTAAGGAAGCAGTTTAGTTGACGAAGAAAAATGGATTTATGCTTATTTCAAATGGAAAATTTATTTAAAGTTGGAACCTCTATTTGTTTTAAACGTATTAAAGTAAAGCAGCAGTTTAGTTGAATAAGAAGTAATAAAGTTTTAACTATGGGACGTGAATAAAACGGATAATAGATTACTGGAAATTTATGAAGAATGGCAAGCTAAATTAGAAAAGGACGAGTGGTATTTCAGTAATTCTTTTGAATCAATTACTAAGGGAATGACTTCAGAAGATGCATATAGCTATTTACCAAAAGTCATTGAGATGTTATTTAAGTTAGACAAAGACTATTTGATATGGGAAACCCTTTACTTTTTAATTGAACTGTATAGTATTGCAGATACCACTCAGATACACCCATTCCTTGAAAGTAATTGGTTTGAGTTAGGAAATCATATAAAGAAATTTAATGAATCTTATGCTACTCCATTTAAAGTGCTTAAAAATCATCTTAGGATAACAAATTGAGATTATACCTTTTTCAACTAACGGGTGCTTTAGTTAAACAAGTCCATCATTTTGATGGTCTATTTTTTATTTAAAACATCAAATATATCTTAGAAATCTATTGTGAAATGTTACACCTAAACTAACGGGGCAGGTAAGTTGAAGAGTGTTGTTTAACTTGTGTTCAACAATTGGACCAGATTGTGGAGGAACGCTTTCACGAATTCAAGTCGAATAATAATTGAGATTGTGAAGGATTACCATTAAATTAAGGGCAGGTAGTTGATCAAAAAAAGCGTTATTCCACTTTGGAGAGATTTTTGGTTTCTTAAATCATTACCTTATAGATATTCCGGATTAATCGTATATTACATTTTTTCCTTGTTCACTTAACTTTTTTAAAGATGTAAGCATATGATTTACTTCTTCGTCGGAATGTCTTTCCCATGAACTTAATTCAGCTATTATTTTCAAAGGAGATTTAGAGCGATAAGAACGTGTTGGGTTTCCAGGAAATCTCTTGTCAGTTAAGTTCGGATCATTTTCAAAAGAACCTAATGGTTCTACAATATATATTCTTTCTTTTGATTTAGATCTTGCTAATTCAGCACCCCATTTAGCAGCATCTAATGTTGCAGTAAAATATATATAGTTAGATTTTTTATCTTGGTAATTTGATAAGTGTTGGGCTACTAATAAATCTCCAATTTTTAGTTCTGCTTTAGTACCATGAAAAAAAGGACCATTATCTAGGATATCTGTTTTGTCATTCATACTGATACACTCCTTATATTTTTAGATTTGTGTATAACAATAACAGTATAGTATGGGAATTATAAAAAGAGTAGTCTATAAATAACCTGTATGTAAAGGTATAATGTAAGTAGAGAGAAATTGGGTGCTTTACTTCCAGAAGGAGTAAAGCATTTTTTCTTATTGAACTAAAGCGGCAGTTCTTAATGACACTAATAATAGGGTCCGATTTTTTCAAAAAAAGAAGCAATCCAATTCTATTTGAATTGGACTGCTAGTTTAACATGTTATTTGAGTTTTAAATTCAAACTTTTCAAGCCACCTTACTATTGACTTTCATTCACATTTCCTTCTGCCGGAATCGGATACTCTTTCAGCAACCGGGCAAAATGCAGTAAATTGTATGCAGTTATTTTTGCGTGTTGCATCGTAAAATCGTTCTCACTCCCGTTTGCCTCAATAAAGGATGGACCAGGGCCCGCTTCTCCCACCCAATAGGTATCCACATTTGGAGGAATCGTAAACCCAATATGTGACAATGCGTAAATTAGGTAGCTTGAGACGTTTTTCGCACCGTCTTCATTCCCGGTCACAACCACTCCGCCCACTTTGTTATAGTAAATGTACTGGCCTTTTTCGTTCGTAAGGCTGCTTCCACCATACAATCTTTCTACAACCAAAGTGGCCAGGCTGCTCTGTTCGCCTAGCCAAATCGGCGAGCCAAGCAAAAGAATATCCGCCTTCTTCACTTTTTCAAAAATCTCTGGCCATTGATCTTTATCATTCACTGCCTCATGGGTAATTCCATAGCCGATATTATAATCAGCCATCCTGAGCACTTCCGTCTCCGCCCTGTTTTCATCAAAAATTTTTACAATCTCGTTAATCAGTGCACGGGTATTGGATTGCTGCGTGCTGTCTTTCAAACTGCAATTTAAAACTAGCGCTTTAATGATCATTGCTACATCTCCTTAGGTCATGGTAATAGTATTTCTATACCCTGAGAATATTTTATAAAACTAGAAACCCGATTCGTTCTCGGTATAAAAGGCTGCTGCAACCGCATATGTAGCGGCGTGACAAAAAAATTTGAAAGTGCCAAGTTCACGTCCCTAATCGGTTACAAAGGTTGTGAAATTGTCCATTCAATCGAAGATGTATTTGAGTTATGTAAAATGAAGAAGAGATTATAGATGAAATTAGAGGAATGGGATTAAACGCTATGCTTATTCTTGTTTTGAAAGATAACATTTCTCGTCATTTTTATGAATCACTTGGAGGTAGAAAAATAGATTCTATTGAAGTTGATATTAGAGGATAGATCCTTTATAAACTTGTATATGGTTGGGAAAATATTAGAAGTATATTTTAATTTTTCTTCTTCAATTAACGAGTACTTTAGCTGTTCTGATGATTATCAAGAAAGTTTTACTTTCACAGGTACAGTAGAGGAGATACTTGTTAAAGAAGAAATGTTAGGTATGAAAGAATATGGCGGGGTTGATGAAGGAAGAAAAGAGGGAAATGTATATGAAATACCCGTTGGTGATGTAGAGAGATACAGCCTTGGACAATTTTTCTAAGGATATTAGAATCTAAAGGGGATTCAATGGTTGGTGAGGTGGGATTCATCCTAAATAGTGGGTATCCATCTAACTTGATTTGCGATGAAAGTTATATGTATATAGAGCAAAAAGAACCAATGCTTTACGCTACTATTGAATGTAATGTGTATGATCAGTTTATGTGTTTTAATTTTATGAGTTTAGTCCACCGTTTTGGTTTTAAGACAAAGGGTTAAAAGTTAGAAAAGTTTGAGTCACCAAATGAAAGTACTTTTAGATACATGATCCCACTTTTGAATCCTTATTGATTCTACAAATGATGGGACGTTGCTCAAGAAAGATCAACGTCCTTTTTTTGTTGATTTTATTGAAATAAAGAAGGTATTTAAGAATTTTTTGTAGAAACAGTTTATTTACTAATAAAGGGAGGATTAAAAATGTCAGAAACAACATTAAAAAATAAGACTATTAAAGAACTAGATGAAATAAAGTTAGTTGGGTTTCGAGTTTTATGTCCTGGTGACCAATATATAATTGAAATACCTAAAGCGTCATTACAGTTAAGTGAACGTATTAGTGAAATTAAACAAGTCGTTAATCCATTACTACAATTTGGTGCATTTGTTGTAGAGAATGGAACTGATGAAGAAGATGGGTATTGGGTTTGTGTTGAAGTTAAAGAGTACGAAGATATTCCTTCTGATATGGTGACTCTAACAGTTCCACCTCAAAGATATGCTGTTTCAAGACATAAAGGTGTAAACTATAAAATAATGGATGCCTATAATAACTTACATTTGTGGATTGAAGAGAACAAATATAGAAGGATCAAAGATAAATGGCATATAGAAAAATTTTATAGTTGGAAAGACACTGAAAATGTAGATGTAGAATTATTAGATACTGTTGAATAATGGTTACTGTGGCAGCCTTTTTATTACTAAGGAAGTTTGTGTAGTAATGTAATTAAAGTAACAATAGAGTTAATGGATAAGGATGAAAATGAATTTTCTTTAATAAAATAATAGTTGTGAAATATTACAATAAAACTAACGGGTGCTTTACTTGAAGATCATTGAGCTTCTTAGGTAGCTCTTTTTACTTATTGAAATAAAGAGGCAGTTTAGTTCAACAAGGAATACTCGAATATATCTTTAAATATTGAACAAATGAATTTAACTAACCAAGAGAGGATGATTATTTGAGAAAGCGATATAAAATACTCATACTAATTTTTATCGCAATTTTATTGGTAATTGGATATAAAAAATATTTCTTTACGTTTGGTAGTCTTGGTCAAGGTACATATTTCAAAGGACCTGTTGATTCTCCAAATGGAAAATATACGGCTGATTCCTATTATAAAAATTGGGGCGGTGCAACTGGTGGGGCTCATGTATGGGTTGAAATCACCAATAATGAGAATAGCAAAGTTTGGACTATCTATTATAGCGATGGGAAAAGCAACTTTGCTATGGAGTGGAAAGATGATAACACCATCTATATAAGAAATGACGAAGGTCCTGAATATCCTGATTCTGAAAGAAGTATAGAGTTAGGGATTGAGAAAGAAATTTATGATGAAAGAGGACGAGCTTGTGAAAGTTGGATAATGAAAGACGAGTATGAAACTTGTTATCAAAACTAATACATCTTGTTTAACTAAAGGGGTGCTTTAGTTGAAGAATCATGGACTGTTTAGGCAGCTCTTTCTTCTTATTGAACTAATGAAGCAGGTTTGTTGAATAAGAATCATTTCTTTGTAAAGTGCTTCGTAAATTTCGAAGGTTTTTGGGAATATTTGTGGAATATTTATCTATAACAAAAGAAAAAATAAAGTTGTCTTAAAATGGCAGAAGAAGGAGGAATAGATAACAGTTAAGAATAACAAATATTTCCTTAAAAGCAAAAGAAATAACCGTTGTATTATTGATTCATTACGCTATTAGGAGGAAAGTAAGATTTGATCCAACCTAGAAAAATAATTTTCGTGAAAATTTTGAAATGAGGGAAAAATATGTATCCAAATATTCTTAGACATCCCGGACCTACTCCAATTCCTAAAAAAGTGGAACTGGCAATGGCACAGGATATGATTAGCCATCGTACTGAAGAATTTGTCAAGCTATACCAAGAAGCCACACAACCTGTGAAACCTATTTTCGGGACTAAGCAAGATATTTTACTTCTTCCCTCGGGCGGGACGGCAGCATTAGAAGCAGCTGTGGTAAATACGGTTTCCGCCGGAGAAGAGGTAGTCGTCATTACAGTAGGTGCCTTTGGGGATTATTTCGTTTCCATATGTGAGAAATATGGCTTACATGTACATAAACTTGCTAAAAATTGGGGTGAGGCTTGTACGAAGGAAGATCTGATTGAATTTTTAAAACCACTATCCAATATTAAGGCTGTTTTTGCTACTTATAACGAAACTTCTACAGGAATCCTAAACCCTATTGAACAATTAGCAGAAGTGGTTCGCAATCATTCAGATGCTCTCTTTATAGTCGATGGAGTAAGTTGTATTGGGGGTGCCCCTGCTGAAATGGACAAATGGGGTATTGATATTTTGGTAACAGGTTCACAATAAGCGATGATGCTTCCACCGGGACTTGCACTTTTAGCCATAAGTGAAAGGGCATGGGAAGTGATTGAGGCTAATCGTATTACTGCTTATTATTTAAATTTATTAAGTTACCGTGAATGGGCTGCAAAAGGAATGACACCTAATACTCCGGCGATTTCGCTCATTAGAGGTCTTTCTGCTGTCTGCGATTTAGTTGAAGAGGAAGGTGGATTTTCAAAAACGGTTGAACGACATGAAGTTATGAAAAACATGGTTCGGGAGGCTATGAGAGCCCTGTCATTTGAATTATTAACAAGTGATAAGTTTGCCTCACCGACAATTACGGCGATACGTACCCCGGAAGGATTGGATCTTACAGCCTTTTTAGGCCACCTGAAGAAGAAGTATCACCTTGATTTTGCTGGTGGTCTCGGTCACCTTCAAGGCAAAATTTTCAGGTTCGGGCATATGGGCTATTGCTTCCCTAGCGATATCCTTCAAGCAGTTTCCCTAATGGAAGCAGGTTTGCAGAATTTTTCCTATCGGTTTGAGCCTGGGGCTGGAGTAAAAGCAGCACAAAATGTTTTCTTGTCCTCATTAGGAAAGTAACGTATGTATGTTGCCTGAACCCACACTGATTAAGTTATTTCATCTGGGGAACATGCTCATGTAGGAAGCTTCCAGGCACTTTTAGGCGATCAGAACGAAGCTCTGAAACCATTAGAACTGGTATCTGAAAAATTTGTTTTCGGTATTGTACCAGCACCAAATAATTCTGACCCGATGGTTAAAAATTATTTATGAAAGAATAATCGTTTCTAAACTATCTCTACAAGAAATTAATGAAGAAAAAGTTGTTTTTGAACGAGTTGAACCTAAAAAAGGGGGTTGAGAGAACGGGTGAAATAAATAGGTGCGTTGATTCTTGAAAGAAGGGATTAACGCTCTTTTTGTTGAACTTATTGATGGCGTTATTTTAAATTTTCTCTCTTGACTTTGCAACTTCAGTAGCTGCATTAGTAATATGAAATGGTTTTTGAAAGACCTATAAACCAATAAACAGAAACCATTCTTTTTGAAAGTTTGTGAAACATTACACTTTAACTAACGGTGCAGGTTAGTTAAAGATGAGAAATGGGCGTAAAGTGAAGAAAATAATATTATTCAATATAATATTTTGTCTACTAGTTATTTTTATTTGTAACGCTTATTATGACTCTAAATCGAGAGGTGCTGTTGCATATAATTATGCAGCAAGCTATGTTGAAACAAATTACGAAATAAGTAGAGAGAACATACAAGCAGTAGAAATTAATTACCGTAGAGGTATGGGTTTATTTGAAATTCTTCTTGAGGATATAACAACAAAGAAATTTTTCTCGTTTACAGTAGACATTAGTAAAGATTATTCATTGTTCTACTTTGAAGACCATACCGATATTCATAGAAAGAATTGACGATGTTTAATAGAATAGGCTTATCCAATTAACGGGTGCTTTACTTCAAGATGGAGTAAAGCCTTTTTTCTTATTGAACGAAAGCAGTAGGTTAATTGAAGAAGGAAAAAAAGTTTGAGTATAGAATTTATCTATAGTAACATTCTTACATTTCTGAAATTAGTAAAGGGGATGCACTTAATGACGGAGGGTTTTTTCAAAGTTCAAGACCTACTTGAAAATTACAAAACAGCAGTTTACGAAAAAGATGTTGAAAAATTCTTATCTATGTATGCTCCCGAAATGCATATTTATGATTGCTGGGGAAACTGGGAGAGCAAAGGAATTTCATGGGAGGAAAGTGTGGTAGAGTGGTTTAATGGATTGAGTGAGGATGGTATTTTACTTAAAGTTGTTTTTAATGACCTAGTGGTTGAAGAAAATTCATATCTTGCATTTGTACATTGTGCTGTAAGATTTGCTGCTCACCAAGAAGAATCTGGTGAGAAACTTCGTCAAATGACAAATCGGTTCACATATTGTTTAAAAAAAGTGAATGAATCTTGGGTCATAGCTCATGAACATTCATCATTGCCTATAAATATGGAAACTGGTAAAGGAATTTTTAACTTGAAGTAAAAAATAAACTATTTTGATTGGAGATAATGGGATTTCTGCTGCAATTCATTTATTCTAATTAAACTACCATGAAAATTAATTTCATTAAGAAAAGAAAAATGACAACACTTAAAAAGACATTGCTCAATTGTTAAAAAAAATATGAGGAGAGCGTGCATTAATAAGCCTATTGTTTTAGGAGGACTATAAGTAATGACTACTCTAACCATTTTCATTCTCTGTGCTGCATGGTGAGAATTGTTCGAAGAAGTTGGAGTGAAGGTAAAAGAGAAGATGGACTATGTAAGAAACACATCATTCAAATTAGATAATGGTAGGGAAGTAATTGATATTGTTTTTTTATGTGAGTTTGAGAATGGTGAACCTTTTGCTAAAAGTCCAGAAGAAGTTGATGCAGTATTTTGGATGTCTACAGATGAAATAGTTAATCATCCCAAAGCTCCTATTTGGTTGACTGATAGTATAAAGGAAGCTGAAGCTCTACTTAAAGTAAAAACTTATTAAACTAATGCAGCAGTTTAGTTGAACAAGAATTCTGATTAATTTAGATTTATACAAAGATTTATTATGAGGTGAGTGGTTTGGTGAAAGCAGACAATTAGCCTCCTAAAGACAAAAAACACATTTTTTAGGAGGCTAATTAAATGAAGTTTAATTTTATTGATAGAGAAAATTGGGGAAGAAAGCAGTATTTTGAACATTTTTTAAATCAAAAGTGCACTTTTAGTATAACGGCAAATATAGACATCACAACTTTATTGGAACAGCTTCGTAACAAGGGAATTAAGTTTTATCCCACCTTTATTTACATGGTCAGTAAAACAGTAAATTCACATAAAGAATTTAGGATTTGCTTTAATGATGAGGGGTCTTTAGGGTATTGGGATAAAATGATACCAAGTTATACAATCTTCCATAATGATAACAAATCTTTCTCAAGTGTTTGGACTGAGATTTCTAATGATTTTAGTGTCTTTTATAAGAGCTATCAAGAAGATATAAAGCAATACATTGTTATTAAGAAACTTGACGCAAAAGATAATGTACCAAAAAACTCTTTTCATATTTCAAGTATTCCATGGGTTAGTTTTACTGGTTTTAACCTTAATATAAATAATGATAACGACTACTTATTACCTATAGTTACAGGTGGGAAATATTTTAATCAGACTGATAAAACGTTGTTGCCTATTTCATTACAAGTTCATCATGCTGTTTGCGATGGATACCACGCAAGTATATTTATAGAGGAGTTACAGCAATTAGCTAATAATTGTCATGATTGGCTCCCTTAAAAATAAAAAAATTAAATCAGCAATAAGGAAATAATTCAAATTTCAAAATTGATTTTTGTTTGTCGCCAAATATGAGTGTGTTTTTGAACATACCTTTTTAAATACTACTTGAGGTCATTGAGTGTGCAATCGATCTAATAAATGCTAAGTGGATGTTAAAATTAAATATGAAATTTTTTGAATATTCTAACGTAACATAATACAAGTACTATTTGTTAAGGAGGGATATTATGAACATCATATTTATGTTGATTTTTACAGGTATTGCTATAACAGTCGTATTTAAAATAGGCCATCTAATATACTTGTTATTCAAACTAGGTTTTAACTTCGAAGTAATCAAATTCCTAGTCTTCCTTGGGGTCATGGCAACCTTTGTAACGTTAATATTAATCGGAACTGATAATAGTACAGCAGGTCTCGTTATATCGTCACTCATAGGTGGTGCAGTGCTTCCTTATTTATTCGACATCACAAAGATAAGCCGAAATCTCATTACGGGAAAAAGAAACCAAAGAGCGTATCTGAAAACAACTACGCATGGAGCTACTACGGTGGTGGGAATGGGGATTGTGGAAACGTAGGTTTTAATAGTGGTAGCGTTAGTTTTAGTAGTGATAGCGGTGGGGATTGTGGTGGAGGCGGTGGAGGTGGCGACTAACCGTAGAATAACAGAAAAAAAGAATCCATACGAATGGTCGTATTTATGGATTCTTTTTTGTATTTTATTTGGGTTAAAACCAAGAAGGCATTAACAATTCTTTTATAGAACTAATTGAACTACCATGAAAATTAATTTCTTCAAGAAAAGAAAAATGACAATACTTAATAAGACCCCTGCTTAATCGTTAAAAAAAAGAGGAGAGCGGCATTAATAGTCTATTGTTTTCGGTAGACTATTAGTATTGACTCCACTAACCATTTTCATTCTCTGTGGTGCAGCACTATTTTTGTGCTGCATGGATGGCTAACGGGGAAGTTTAGTTAAATACATTAAAGAAAGCCTGGTAGAAAAACAATATTTTTATGATTAACAGGAGGGAAAACTATGTCCAACAACATAAGCCAAAGAAGAATAATTTTAGATTTAGCGGTTACTTTAGATGGATTTATTGAAGGGAAAAATGGGGAAGTTGACTGGTGCATCATGGACTCTGAAATGGAGTTCATTAATTTCTTAAATCAGATTGATACTATTTTATATGGAAGAAAAAGCTATGATTTATGGGGACAATACACTCCAGAGAAAGAGGTTTCTGATACTGAAAAAGAAATTTGGAAATCAATTCATAGTAAAGGGAAATACGTATTTTCTAAAACGCAAAAAAAGTCTGATAATAAAGCAATATTTATAAATGATAATATTATTGAAGAAATGAATAAATTAAAGAATGGGACTGGAAAAGACATCTGGCTGTATGGCGGAGCGAGTCTTATTACAACTTTTATAAATTTAGGGCTTATTGATGAATTTAGATTATCTGTTCATCCAGTTATTTTGGGAGAAGGAAACCCCTTATTTATTGACATAAAACAGAGGTTGAATCTAATACTCGTTAATACAAAAACGTTTTCCTCTGGGGTTGTTCAACTCTGCTATCATCGTAATGAGAAGTAATTATAAGCATAATGATATGCAAGAACCAAGGAAATATTCTTGTTCAACTTTAGGAGGAGATTATAATGAATAAGATTAATAAAAAGAGTAGTACTTTATTGTCGATAGTAGTAATAGTTTTTATTGGTGTAATCAGCTTAACTGGATGCAGTTTTGTGACAAACGATGAAGCAAATAATGATACTGGTACTAAAGAGGAAGTTAATACTGGTGTTGTAATTGAGCCTAATCAAGGTGATTCAGAGTCGTACTATGGTGAGTGGATTATTAATCAAGTTCAAGCTTATGGAGTAGGTACTTATAGTAGTGAGGATGCAGAAAGTTTATTAGGGAAAAGTTTAACTTTTACAGCTAATAAAGCAAGTTATTTTGGAGATCAACCCTCAGATATAGAAAGGGTGGCAACCAATCCTATTTACACCGAAACGATTATTTCAGAAAGTGATTTCGTAGCAAAATATCGTATCCCTTTTGATAATTTAGGAATTAAAGCACCTACTATTACAGAAATTAATGTTACAGATTCAAATGGCCATGTTTCTACATTCTTCATAAAAGACGATAATACATTAATTATATCCGGTGGTGGCACATATTTTGAGCTTATTAGGAAAGTCTCAAAGAGTAGGTAATGGTGTAGATACTAAGAACAAAACAATACAATAGTTCAGGTAGAACTGCTTTTCTCAACAGATGAAAAGAGACTCAATGAGATAGGTATGAAAAATGAAGATTTAACAACAGGTTTTTATATTTATAACGAAGACGAAAATGTGAAATTGCTAGCTTATGCCTATTGAAATTCTTGATGGGACATTGTTATAAGAAGCAGCTTGGAAGATTGGAAGAACTCTTACTATAACATGATGTACTTTATAAGATTAGTATAAAAGATAAAGTAGTAGTTAAGATTAGTGAGCAATATCTTCCATAATGGAGTAGGAAGGATAACAAATACCACGATTCAATGAAATGGAAGAGTGCCAACCGTGCTGATTCGAGAAAACGAATCCATGGGGTAATCAACTATGAAACACCACAGCAACGAGAAGATGCATGTCGCAAGGAAGTGGCATAGGTATAATAGGAAGGTTTTTTCGAGAATGCCGGATTGCCTATTCTCCTTTTCCTTCCAATTGTTCAGGAACGCAATCTATGGGTTCTACCTTCTTGTATCCAAAGAAAGCTTTTAAGAGCTGTCTTCCTCTTGACTGGTTTCTTTGAATACAGGACCATCCATGAATGGATGCCGTTTTGAGAAGGACTTAACTTTTTTGTGTCCAAGATATTGACTTGGATGCAGTAATTCTTATTCAACTAATGGATGCTTTAGTTAATCAAGACCATCGTATCGATGGTCTATTTGTGCGACGGGCAGTCGCATTGGGGGCTGACAAAGTCAGCTCCCTTCATTTTCGTTATACCGAGCTCAAAAATTGAACATCTATGGATAAAATTAGCAAATTTAATTTCACAAAAAAGTACATTTATTCCGTGAAGTTAACAAATAATAAATTAGATCGAAATATAGTTAAGGAGTGTTTTTGTGAAAAAAGTGATACTTTCTTTACTAGGCTTGTTCCTTATAGGTGTTGCCATTTTTTACGTTAATGACAGCAAGAATAGAAGCGTTTCGGCAGACCGTGGGCGAAAATTTTATGAAGAAGCAGGAATGATTATTTGGGATATTAAAACAAAGGAAAAGGTAGTGGCCTTGACATTTGACGATGGTCCACATAAAAAGTATACCACTGAAATTTTGGATTTACTCGCACAATACGATGCAAAAGGGACTTTTTTTATTGTTGGTGAACAAGCAGAAAAAAATCCGGAAATTGTATTACGAATGTACGAAGAGGGACATGAGTTAGCGAATCATACTTATACACACCCTTACAGTAGGAATGTTCCAAAGATCATGAAAGAAATTAAACAAACAAATGACACCATTTACAGCATAACAGGTTACGCGCCAACCCTATTTCGACCGGTCGAAGGACAATATACCGATGCCATGATTGAAGAAGTTGTAAAAGTTGGTTTTAAAGTTGTCATGTGGTCATGGCACCAAGATACCGAAGACTGGAAAAATCCTGGTGTAAATAAAATTGTGAATACGGTTTTAGAAGGAACAAAAGAAGGGGATGTTATTCTGTTCCATGATGGCGGTGGAAATAGAGCGCAGACCGTGAAAGCCTTAAATAAAATCTTACCAGAACTTCAAAATCAGGGTTATCAGTTTGTAACGATTAAAGATTTAATAAAGATAAAAATGCAGACGAATGAAAAGAAAAGTCGTGAAACGAACAGTGAATGAAGAAGACAAATAGAACAACTATAGAAGTTATTTAGAAAATCTGACTTTTAGGTTATTGTAACGTGGAAAGGTGGCTAGATTATTTGTCGCGATACTTAATTCACTTAATGACATTATTATTAATTTGGATTCTGTTACCTAATATGAAAATTTTTGCGGAAGATGTAGAGCCAACTAAAGAAGAGATATTGCAACAGCGAATGAGCTATTATCTTAGATATAACGATTACATTGTTCCCTGGTACTATATAGCTGCTATCGATCAATATGAGCGAAATATCCAAGATGTTCGTAATGATATTCCAAAGAGAGAAGGGATTGTGTCAATCCAATTTTCTGACGAATTTTGGTCTGGAGCACTAAATCCTCAAGTGAATGAAACATCCCCAATTGCCATTAATCATTTTGGCGGTTTGGGCCTAGATGGTAACGGTGATGGGTTGGCAAATATAAAAGATGATGCAGATGTATTGTTTTCCATGGTCTCTTACTTGAGCAAGTATGGACTGAGTAAAGATGATTATAAATTAGCTTTATGGGATTATTACAAAAATGAAACAGTCATAAACCAAATTGTAACTATTGCAATCCTATTTGAAAAATTTGGAACAATTGATTTAGATGCTCACACATTCCCAATTGAACTTGGATATCAGTATTCCTATGGTGGAACATGGGGCGCAAATCGAGGTTGGGGCGGACGAAGAATTCATGAAGGTACTGACATATTTGCAGACAATAGTACACCTGTTCTTTCTGCATCTTATGGTGTAGTAGAAGTTATCGGGTGGAACCAATTCGGTGGTTGGCGAATTGGAATTCGTGATAATCATAATTCTTATCATTACTATGCCCACCTTGCTAGGTTTCAGGAAGATTTGAAAGTTGGGGATATCGTAGAACCTGGACAAGTTATAGGATATGTAGGGAGTACGGGATATGGAAAAGAAGGTACCTCAGGTAAGTTTTCACCACATCTTCACTATGGAATCTATAAATTTAATGGTAAAACAGAACTAGCATTCGACCCTTATCCATTTCTTGTGAAATGGGAAAAAGAAGCGAAGCAAGCGAAAAGAAAAAAAGTAAAATATAAGTATTGAAATGAAACTAACGGTTGCTTAGTTAAAGATTAGGGGTTGCTTAGGCAACTCTTTTTTCTTATTCAACTAACGAAGTATCTTTAGCCTATATTGTTTTAACTATTACAATACTTGCTAATTCTTAATTAGGTCTTGTTGAACTAACGCAGAAGTTTAGTTTAATAAAAAATATCTAAAGGAAGTATTGAATGAAAAAAAAATGATGGATAATGCCTTGAATAAAGTTGTGAACCTGTATTAAGAAAGCATGAACTTAAAGGTTCATTACCTCTTTATCCAGAGCATCAAGTAGATCTCAGAAATTCATTGTGAAATGTTACACTTAAACTAACGGGGCAGCATTCCTGTTTGAAGGATTTGCGCCATCTTGAAAGTAAAAGAGCCCTTTTGTATGATGCTGAGTGTCAACGTGGAAATTGACCCATCATCAAACAGGAGGACTACTCTATGAATTCTAAGTGGAATGAAAAGCTAAATCAAGTGACTGAAAACACATTAATTGTCGGCATGGATATCGCCAAGAGTACTCATTACGCATGTTTCGTAGATGAACGAGGACGTGTGCTTGAGAAAGCTTTTGCCATACATCAATCCAGAGAAGGATTTGAAGCATTATATCAGAATGTTCTTCGAGCTATGAAAGTACATGAGAAAACAGATGTGATCGTTGGGATTGAACCTACCGGCCACTATTGGATGAACCTTGCCTATTTCTTGGATTCCTATGGAATCCCGCTTGTAATGGTCAACCCATTACACGTCAAGCGGTCAAAGGAACTGGATGATAATTTACAGACAAAGAACGATAAGAAAGATGCAGTGGTCATTGCTCGCCTCATGAAGGACGGCCGTTTCAGCTATCCCCGCATCCTAAAGGATATCGAGGCTGAGTTGCGGATTGGTTCTACCCTTCGCTCAAAATTAACAGAGGATTTGTCGAGTATCAAGAACCGGATTATTCGCTGGCTTGATCGATACTTTCCGGAGTTTACACAGGTCTATCCAACCTTCGGGAAGATGGCCTTCGCTACACTCGAGAAAACACCGTTGCCACAGGATATCGTAGGGAAGACAGCTGAAGAATTAGTCTTTCTCTACCGGCAGGTAGAGGGGATGAGGGCTCCGCAATTACCAAAGGCAAAACTTCTGGTAGATGTATCCACCCGATCTATCGGGTGGACGGAAGGATTGCAGATGGCACGTTTCGAAATCGCCACGCTCATCCGTCAGTACCGATTGTTAGAGGAAGAAATAGAAGAGGTAAATAGCCAATTAGCCGAGTTGGCTAAGTCTACAGAAGAGTACGTATATCTCTCTTCTGTACCTGGCTTAGGGGATGCCACGGTCGTTGATCTACTCTTTGTAGTCGGTAGCTTTTCACATTATGAGGATCCACGCCAACTCATCAAACTAGCGGGATTAACATTGCGTGAAAATTCATCCGGCCAACATCAGGGGCGAAAACAGATCTCTAAACGAGGCCGGAAGAGGTTAAGGAACGTTCTATTTAAAGTCATCGTTCCACTGGTCAGGCACAACGAAGCGTTTAAACGGCTTCATGAATACTACACGACTCGCCAACAAAATCCCCTACGGGGAAAACAATCGATGGTTGTGCTCTGCGGTAAATTACTAAAAGTGTTACATGGAATTTGTAAGAAGAAAGTTAATTTCAATAAGCATCATATGATGAACGATCTCCACTGTCTCGAAGTGGCATCGTAAGACATTCAAACCAATCAATCTATGACAAGAAGGATGACACGGAGAAGCCGGCACAGTACTAACACTAAGACCAAGAGTCCCTGGGGCAGCTTAGCTGGCCTCTGCCTTATGAATAGACCGAACGAAGGAATGTAAGCGCATTGACGCTAAGAGACATGGGAGGGTACGTCATCATAAGCATCGCAGAGATCCATTGTGCATCGAATAATGGGTAAGAAAAGCTAATGATTTCCATTAGTTTTAGCGAAGCGTACACTCATCTTGGTAATAAAAACAATAAATTCAAATCTATGTTTATAAGTTAGCAGAAAAATAATTTTCCTCACATCACGAAGTGATGTAAACCGTTGATACTTCAATGTTTATAGAGGGAGGTTAGTTTAATAAGAGATGGGGAGTTTTTATGTCGCATTTGACACAAAATGGGAAATAAATAAAAATGACGTCCACAAGTAGAGGACGTCTCTCTCAAAGTCATTTGGGTAATGGGCTTAAATGCTCGTGGATAAGAAGCCATTCATCGGTTTCTTTGACGAAGATATTTGTGGCTCTTCCACGACCACTTGCATATATTCCATCGATATAGCCTTCATAGAAATATGTAAGTTGCTGAGTCACTTCCGGTATATAGCCACTTCACATCTTGCGCTTGATAGTTTTCGTCCTGAACAATAGACCAAGCGTTTTCAAAGTATGTTTGTATTTCTTCGTTAGTCGTGCAATTTCGATCCGAGAAGAAATAAACAGCATTAGGATGAAGTATTTTTCTAACTTCTTCAAATATATGAGTATTTGTAGCTTTGATGTAATTGTGTAACACCTTCATTTTAAACACTCCTGTCGCCTTAATTACAATAATTGTAGCATAAATTTGTAAGGGTAATAGGAGTTGTTATTACACAGTTCGAACATAATTTGTAATAGAAGAGAAGGTGCCTGTTCAACTAACGGGTGCTTTAGTAAAAGAATTTTGGGTTGCCATAGGTAACTATTTTTCTTATTGAACTTACACAGCAGTTTAGTAGAAGAAGAGATTGAATAAACTTCTATTCCTTCTGTATAATAATTCATATAAACGGTCGTAAGAGGCTATCTATCTTTACTTTTGAGAGAAGTGGTTATGTGAGTTTGTATTTTGCTTATGTAATGGTAGGGCTTGCCATTGCAATGCCTGTAGGGGCAATTACTGTCGAAATGACAAAACAAGGATTAAAAAATGGATTTATACATGGATGGGCAGTAGGGTTAGGCGGTATGACAATTGATTGTGCTTTAATCATTTTGCTATCAACAGGACTTGCTTCTATCTTGGCGTTACCTATTATTCAAATTCCAATGTGGCTTATCGGAGCTGTGTTTTTATTGTACTTAGGTTACGATTCAATAAAAAATGCTGATAAAGATATCACATTATCAGGAGAAAGAGTAACAAAATCTTTTTTTAGCTCTTTTAAGAATGGTATTCTTGTGGCTGTATCCCCAGGTAATCTGGTTTTTTGGGTAAATGTATTTGGAGTAGTACTTGCAAAAAATTATGCAAGCAATGAAAGTCATTTTATCATTGTTGCATTAGGGATTTTAAGTGGAATATTGCTACATGATATTGGATTACTAACAATTATATCTATTACAAGAAAAGCACTAAATCGAAAAATGATTAAATGGCTAACAATAGTATCGGGGATTTTATTAATTGGTTTTGCAGGATATTTTGTTTATGAGTTTATTCAAAGTGTGAAGTTATACATATAATATTTTTTGAAAAAGTGATTGTTTCCATGACAATCACTTTTTCACTACCGGGTGCTTTAGTAAATCAAGAACATCATTTTTTTGATGGTCTATATTTTATCTAAAACATCAAGTAGATCGTAGCAATCCATTGTGAAATGTTACACTTAAACTAACGCAGCATTGTGGAATATATTTATGAAGAGGATGAATATGTTTCAGACATTAGATGGTTTCATTAAATTATGGGATAAATGTTAGTCTACATATTTGGGGTTATTCGTAATAATAATGAAATAATAACCTCCAATTGTAAATTAAAGACCTAAAAGGTGGAATAGAATGAATGCATTTTTGACAGTTATTCCAATTATACTTATAAGGTATGTTCTATTGAGTTTAATAGGTAAAGAGGGGCCTAAACGTGCAAGTTACTTTGCTCCATATTAGGAAAAGAAAAAGTGGGTTTCTGGATTTATCAAATTACGACCGCCTTTATTCTATTATTTTTATTACTATTCAAAATTAGAACTGACTCGGTTTGGTTTTATATCGGCTTAGGAGGGAGCATTGGGCTTTGATGATCCTGCAAAAGCTACTGGAACAGAAGATGAATAGTGGGCTGTAATTAAACGAGTGATTAAATTGGAAATAGGATTAATCAATTTGCAACACGTATTACTAGCCTGAGCTCATACTAAAAGCATTTTTCACTAATGAAAGTGAAAAGTGCTTTGGTTTAATCGTTAGCATCATCCGTTGAATCGTTTATTGAACCCTCATCCTGCATTTCTGGATCCTCATCTTCCTCTATTTTCTCTTTCTCATCGTTTGCTTCGTTTTCAATTCCTGTGTCATTTTCTCCATCATCTTCTAGCACTGGATCATTTACTTCAATATCCTCTACATCTGCATCGTCGTCACCACATGCACCTATAATAAGTAAAGAAGATAATGCTAGTGGTAAAGCAATCATTTTTCTTTTCATCATATTTACCTCCAGTATTATATTTAATATTTGTATACTTAGTCTATATGTACCTCAATTTTTAAGAACTAAACTCTTAAATTTAATTTCTCTTGGGATGGAGACTTTTCTATATGGGTAAACAAATAAAATAAGCATGCTGTATTCTTAGTTTTTTAATGCTTGAACCCAATTCAAGTTAGCAAAAGTACCACCATCAACACTTAAATCTATCAGCGGATTAGCAGTAGAACCGATTTATGATTTAAAAACCTGTATCTGGTTTTAACTTAGAAAGGAATTTTTAATGGAAATTATTTCATTATTAATTTTCGGTATAGGATTTATTGCTTTTGGGATTAGACACAATAAAAATATTCACTCAGAAGAAGGGTTTGGTTCAAGTGATTCTGTCATTCTTGAATTTATAACGAGTTGGATAGATAAATTACCATATTGGTTTACAAAAACAATTTATTTATTGATTGCGCTTGGGTGTCTGATTGGAAGTTACCTTACAAACTTTTAAAAGAGATTGTGAAGGATTTGTAGGTTTGAAATAAAGTAGCGATGTTTATAAAAAAGATACGATGTTTTGAATAAAGTTGTGCGTTTGTAAAAAAGTTGCGATGTTTTCCCCCTTTGGATATGTTTATCTAAAGGGGCATTATTATAATAAAAGGAATGAACATCTGAATTAAAAGGTGGATTAATGAATTTTTAATTGAAAATAAATTGTTCCCTTAAAGTGACAGTTTGTTGAAAAAGATGAAAAGCTATTAAGCAATCAAGAAGAAATCTCTAGGAGACATATATGATAAAATTAGGAAAAAGGTGGTTTGAGATATGAAAATCCATAAAATAGATCATGTCGGTATAATCGTCAATGATCTACTTGCAGCGAAAACGTTTTTTCTTGACTTTGGCCTTGAAATACTGGGGGAAGGAAAAGTGGAAGGCGAGTGGGTGGAGCGGATGGAGCGGATAATAGGGCTTCAAGACGTTAAAGGGGAAGTTGAAATGTTACGAACGCCAAACGGTGATGCAAATATAGAACTAGTATTGTTGCGAACGCCAGACGGTGAGACAAATATAGAACTAGTAAAATTTCACACGCCATCATATGAAAATGGCATACATCGTCCTTTAGCAAATACTCTGGGTATCCAGCATATTGCCTTTGCTGTTGAAGATATTGAAGCCCTTGTTACCAAATTGACAATGAAAGGCGCAGGACTTATTGGTGAGATACAAAACTACGAAAACGCTTATAAATTATGCTTCGTTCGTGGTCCAGAAGGAATTATTTTGGAGCTGGCTGAGGAAATCATATAAAATATCCAATCTTTTTTATCAAAACAGCAAACTCGTTGATATTAAAAGAAACCACTTTGAACAACCTTTTTCAAAATAGTTTCTTTACTTTGGCTGCTAAAGAAGGGTTGGTCCAATACTTTTACTCAAACTTTATTCAAAACCTACAGGATTTTACTTATACTAACGGGGCAGCATTCCTGTTTGAAAGTTATTCGAGGTCTTGCTGAAAAAAGAGCCCTCTAGTATGATGCTGAGTGTCAACGCACATTGACCCATCATCTACAAGGAGGACTCCTAAATGCATTCTAAAATGAATAACAAAATTAATCAAGTGACTGAAAATACACTCGTCGTTGGCATAGACATTGCGAAGCGTGTGCATTACGCCTGTTTTGTCGATGAACGAGGACGCGTGATAGAAAAAGCCTTTGCGGTACATCAATCAAAAGAAGGTTTCGAAAGTTTGTATGAAAAGATTCGATTAACGATGAAAGAAACTCAGAAGACAGAAGTAGTTGTTGGAATTGAACCTACGGGCCACTATTGGATGAATTTAGCATATTTCTTAGATCAATATGGAATTCCACTCGTCATGGTCAATCCAATGCACGTCAAACGTTCGAAAGAACTGGACGATAATTTACCGACCAAGCACGATAAAAAAGATGCGCTAGTCATCGCTCGTTTAGTGAAAGACGGACGTTTTAGTTATCCACGTTTATTAAAAGACATAGATGCTGAATTGCGTATTGGTTCTACCCTTCGTTCCAAATTAACGGAGGACTTATCAAGTATTAAAAATCGAATCATTCGTTGGTTGGATCGTTACTTTCCAGAGTTTACTCAAGTCTTTCCGTCTTTTGGGAAGATGGCACTTGCCACGCTGGAAAAGACTCCGTTGCCAAAGGATATTGAACGGAAAACCGCTGAACAGCTTGTTTTTCTCTACCGTCAGGTAGAGGGGATGAGAGTTCCACAGTTACCTAAAGCACAGCTTCTCATTGAGGCTGCGATAAACTCTATTGGACTGACAGAAGGAACAGAGATGGCCCGACGTGAAATCGCCACGCTCCTACGTCAGTATCGCTTATTAGAAAACGAAATTGAATCTTTAAACAATCAACTAGCCGAAATGGCTAAAATGACGATGGAATATGACCTACTTGCATCGGTTCCAGGTTTAGGAGATGCGACGATTGTGGATTTACTTTCAGAAGTAGGAAGCTTTTCACTTTATGAAAATCCACGCCAACTCATCAAACTAGCGGGATTAACATTACGTGAAAACTCATCTGGGCAGCATAAGGGGCAAAAACATATCTCCAAACGAGGAAGAAAGAGACTTAGATATATTCTTTTCAAAGTAATAGTACCACTCATTCGTCACAACGAAGCTTTCAAGCAACTTCATGAATATTACACAACACGCCAACAAAATCCCTTACGTGGAAAGCAATCAATGGTGGTACTGTGTGGTAAATTACTGAAGGTATTACATGGTATTTGTAAAAAGAAAGTACGTTTTAACGAGAAACATATGATGAAAGACCTCTACTGTCTCGCAGAGGCAGCGTAAACAAATTCTTTTCATCGAACTATTCCAAGAAGGATGACACGGAGAAGCCAGCAACATAACTAAACTTAGACCAAGAGTTCCCGGGGCAGCTTAGCAGGCCTCTGCCTTATGAATAGACCGAACGAAGGAATGTAAGCGCACTGACGCTAAGAGACATGGGAGGGTAAGTCGTCATAAGCATCGCAGAGATCCATTGTGCATCAAATAGTGGAGAAAAAAAACTAATGATTTTCATTAGTTTTAGCGAAGCGTACGCTCTATTTGGTAATAAAAACTATAAATTCAAATCTCTGTTTAGATAAGAGATGGAAAAATATTTTTCTTACATCACTGAAGTGATGAAAACCGTTGATATCTCAATGTTTATAGAGGGAGTTTAGTTAAAGAAAAATATGAAACTTTCCCTATGATAAAATTATTTCTAGATAAAGCGAGGATACCTTGAGAAATTTTGTTTTTAATAGAATAAGTAGGTGAATTCGCAGCAGTGCTGTTTAACTTGTGTTCAACAATCGGTCCATTTTCTTGAATAACAATTTAATGGAAATTGGATATTTATGATAAATAAGAAATATATGAAGATTAGCTAGATTCGTAATAAGACAACATAAAAAGGAGAAGGAGCTAATTAAATGATTAGAGTTGTATGTAAAGCCAAATTAATATCGGGTGTAAACGTTGAAGAATATTTAATAATGGCTAGAGAAGTTATTTCAAAAACCAGAAAAGAAAAAGGTTGTATAATGTACACTCTTCACGAAGATATCAATGATCCTACCATCCTTACTATGATTGAAGAATGGATGGATGAAGAGGCTTTAAATCAACACAATAAAAGTGAACATGTTTTAAAAATTGTTCCAGAGCTTAGAAAACTTCGAGAAAGTACAGAAATTAACATGTATAAAGAAGTAAAATAATTTTCGTAATCAATTGTTTCTAGTCTCTTGTTCTTCTTCAACTAAAAGGTGCTTTAGTTAAAATTTATGGGTTGCTTAGGCAACTCTTTTTTCTTATTGAACTAAGGCAGCAAGTTAGATGAAGAGTGTTGTTTTTATCTTTTGGTGGCCATTGCCAGAATGATGACTAGCCACTGGACCTATTGTTTGCTTCTATTAAAAATATTTTTCTTAATAATTAAATAGTTCTTAATCTCAAAGTTTAAATAAAACAGATTTGCTCTAATTTCAAACTCTTCCCTTGTCTTCGGCAATTCTGTTTCACGTATGGACTCTTCGTACTCCTCTAATTGCTTTAATGCAATAGTGGTATCTCCTGAATCAACATGTTTACTGATATTCAGAAAGATATTAGCAAGCATTCTTCTTTGTTTGATATTTAACTCTGATGAAGAAACAATGCTTACAATGGTTGCCATCTGTTTTAGAATTTCCAGTTGATCCTCGCGCATTTCAAAATAATAATAATCTTTATTTTCTTTTCTTAACAGATGATTTTCTACATCTTGTATAGTTATGCTTTTAGCCCGATTAAGGATATTTTCTACTTCGATCAATTCTTTTTTGTCCCAGTTTCGCTTACTATCCTTTAAAAATGCAGAGAATTCGTATAGGATTACGCTAAATTTATTTTCAATTTCTGTTTTATATTTTTCAATGTCTTTCTTAAAGCTTGGCATAATGCTGTTTACGAGTAAGGCAATTCCTATACCAATGAAAATAATATAAAGTTCATTCAATAAGTTTTCCAGGTTGGCTTCCCTTACTGTATAAATATGTAAAACGATAACAATGCTTGTGACCAAACCGTCCTGAATACGCGCTTTTATAAGGATTGGGACAAATAATAAGGTAAATAGAGTTAAGACGATTGGATGATATCCTAAAATTTCAAAACAGATGGAACCAAAAATTAAAGATAAAAGTGAAGCAAAAAACTTTTTCTGAATGGAATGCAATGTCTTTTTCTTTGTCTTCTCAATACACATAATGACGATTATGGCCGCAAATGATGCGAATTCCAAGTCGAGTAAACTCGCAATCCAAATTGCTAACCCTGCCCCTATTGCAGTTTTAATTGTCCGAAATCCCATTCCAACCATATGTACCATCCTATTCTTTTCATTATAAACAGTAGTTATTTATTAATTGTAACAGTAAATTATCGGGCCGTGAAAGCGCAGGTTCTTATTATGTATTGATACTTCACAATTTCCTCCAGAATAAATAATGTCACAGGAAGGTGGCATTTTCCTAACAAGAATACAACAAAAAGGGAGAAAACAAACGGAGGAGGTATTATAGTGAACCAACACCAAATCATATTTGCTCAGTATAATCCCAAGATTGCTGAACAAACAGTGGAAATGTGGCGGAATAGTAAGGAACTGGGGATTGGTCAGAAAGAAATTCATAGCCTAGAAAGTCACATATATTTTTTAAACCACATAATACCTGAACAGTTTCAAATAGATTTAGCGTTAATAGAAGAAAGAGTAGTTGGAATGATTACCTATAACGAAACGGAAATAAGTCAACTTTATGTTCACATAGATTATCAAGGAATTGGTATAGGTCAGACATTAAGTAAAAGCACAATCAAGCGGAAGATTAAAGCTATCAACATTTGAGGTAAATAAAAATGCACAACGATTTTATGAAAAAAATGGATTTAAAATTATTGAAAGAGGGAATGAAAATGAAGAAAACTTACCTGATATACAATATGAATGGAATTTCAAATGATGAGATAATCCGATGTGGAGTTAAAGAAAATAGTCTGCTGTCTTCACTTTTTTCATATTCACTAACGGGTGATTTAGTTGAACAAGACCATCACTTCGATGGTCTATTTTTTATCCAAAACATAAGTAGACCTCAGAAAACCATTGTGAAATATTGCACTTAAACTAACGGTGCAGGTTAGTTTAATAAAAAAAGTGGAGATTGAAGGTCCCATTTGACAAATATTGTGATACGGGTTTCCCAACTTAATTGGACTGTTATGTTGAAGATTAATAGACCTGTTTCCAAAAAATGTTTACTTATTTCTACGATCCATTCTTTCTATTTTTCTAGTTAATTGATCAATTTGCTTTTGCATACTTTCTATTTTTTTGGATTGGTCCGGTTGGTTTTGGGAGTTTTGATTATTTGTTTTTTCTAATTCTTGTAATGTAATCCCGGCAGCGATTGTCTGAATAGCATCACCCAATGTAGAAAGAGTCGTTCCAAGTAATGAGAGTCTAGCTGCATAAATTTCTGGTGATTCAGGATTATCCTCCGTTCGAAAATCATTCCCATTTTTCATTTTTACACACCCTTGATTTTATTATGCTTGCTGGCTTGCTAATTAAGTGTAAAAAAATAATTATATAACCTTAATTAATGATTATGGAAATTGACTTGTTTTTTTAGTTTTTCTATTTCAGAATTTAAATAGTCAAGTTGTTTCTGCACATTTTTATTTTCACTTTGTTCTTGTCGTTCTTCTTCTAATGCTAGAACAGCGGATATAGTGGATATCACTTCACCGACTGTCGATAATAGTTCGCCGACGACAGCAAGTTCAGCTGCACGAATAAATGAATTGGAATTTTGTTTATTTTTATTATTATTTTCACTATTGTTCATTTAGAAAGTAGCCTCCAATACGACTGAATTATTAAACAATGTCCTTGCTCTTGTAAATTTGTTGATTAAGATTCTTTACTTTTTCAGTTAAATTGCTAACTTGTTGAATCATATTTTTAAGGTCGTCTATTTTACCTTGTTGTTCATTATGATTTTCTTCTTCTGATGTAAGTATTATAGAGGTGGCAGAAATTGCATCGCAAATTGTAGTTATTAATGCCTCCATCACAGAACGTTGTACCGCGTGAATTTCTGTATCGGAATTTTGATTATTTTGATTGACACCTTCACCGATTGACAATATTGAGTATCCTCCTAATATAAAAAATTTAATAACTCAACATAATTGTATGCTTTGTAATAATTTATATGAAAAAGATTAAATTGAAAGAGGCAATGTTTGTATTCACTATCTTAGTGCTTTAACACTTTAAACGCTTCTGCAAATTTTTGTGCAAAAGATAGAGGAGACTCTACAGACTGAAAGTGAGCATATAAAATTGTTGGATTAGTAAAAATCCAGTGATTTTGAATAGCACTAACAATTAAATTATTTTTTACGAGTACTCATTATGAATGATGATAATTCCTCTCGAAGTATTACCACTTCACTAAAGTTAAGTGTAATCCCTTCGTAATCCAATGACTCAAAAGTTATTCCAGCAGGAAGTGCACTACGACTTTGGTGGTTTTGTATTGTAAGTGGAAAATTTCGCTCAAGCTCCACTGAACAAAGACCATTTTTCATATTTGCTTTACCATTAACAATTTGAACAAATTGGTTGCAAATACTCAGAAGGTCTTGCACAAAATACACCTCCTACTTTTTCATCATTTTATGAACTTAAAACAATTGTCTAGAACGTATTAATAGGAAGGAAAAATAAATGTACAGATTGCTAACATAATGTGTAATAGAAAAGATGGCCTTATTCAACTAAAGGATGCTTTAGTTAATCAAGACCATCAATTCGATGGTCTATTTTTTATGTCCAAAACATTAAGTAAATTTCGGTGATCAAATGAATTGGTTTTGTCACTATCTGTCCGCTTATTAAACACTCCTCATAAATTTATACCGATTGGACAAAATATGTTACGGGACCAGTGCTGCTAAAATAATAGCACTTCCCTATAAAAAACGAGGGAGTGAAATAGATGGCTGATATAAACAAACGGAAACGTGACAATTACGATACTGGCGAAGCAGTAGGAACTAGTGTAGGTGCTTTTAATGGGGATACCATGGCTTCTGCTCTTGATCCATTTGGTACTGTTGCTGTTTCTGGCAGAGCGTTGGACAACAAGGTGGGGGAAGGTACTGCTGATGACGATAAACATGGCTCTAAAACAAGAGATTAGAATTAAGTAAAGTCATCCTTTAACCGAAGGGTTATGGTATGCAGTGGATTTCCTGAATGGGGGTCCTTTTAGAGGACTTCTTATGTTTACAAATTACAAACTTGCTTTATCTATCGATAAAATCCGGTAGAAATGAGTAAAGTATTTGAAAGTACTTATCTTCAACTATCGGGTTCGATTGTTTAATAAGCGTCTCCTTTCTTATTCAACTAACGGGTGCTTTAGTTAAACAAGACCATCAATTTTGATGGTCTATTTTTTATCCATAACAACAAGTAGATCTCAGAAATCCATTGTGAAATGTTAAACTTAAACTCCTTTGAAAATTGATTATATAGAATAAAGGCAAGGCTGGTGCAATAACCAGTGTAGGGCTAACGGGGCAGCATTCCTGCTTGAAAGATGTTCAGTGTCATGCAGAAAAAAGAGTTCTCTAGTATGTTTTTGAGCGTCAACGACCATTGACCCATAATCTACTAGGAGGAGTCCTAAATGCATTTTAAAATGAATTACAAAATTAAACAAGTGATTGAAAATAGGCTCGTCGTTGGCATGGACATTGCAAAACGGGTTCATTACGCCTGCTTTATCGATGAACGAGGAAGCGTTATAGAAAACGCCTTTGCGGTACATCAATCAAAAGAGGGATACGAACTAGGGCAATCATCCAAACTTCATATGGTGTCAATTCTTCAGTACAAGTTCAAGAAGAAAAATAGCTACAAGAACAATAGTAAGAAAGACAAAAGAAGAGAGTGATATACACATTACGAACACTATAAAAACTTAAGGTTTTTAGGAAAAACTTACAAAAGCATGTCAGTATAAATCAAGTAAGATAACCAAAAATAATAAAAGGTTGGTGAATAATAAAAAGATTGGATTGTGATGAGATGAAAAATAAATATTTATCAATATTGGTCTTATTTTTAGTTGGTTTTATGTTTGTACTTAGCTTAAACTACAAGGCTTCAGCAGACAAAGATCGACGTTATTATGAAAAAACTGGAGAGGTGCTATGGGAAATTGATACGGAAGAAAAAGTAGTTGCTCTTACTTTTGACGATGGTCCGCACCCTAAATATACAACGGAAATATTAGATCTATTGGCTAAATACAATGCAAAAGCAACCTTTTTTATACTTGGTGAAAATGCAGCTAAAAAACCAGAGCTAATATTAAGACAACACAACGAAGGTCATGAAATCGCAAATCATACCTATACTCATCCTTTAAAAACATCCATAGCTAATTTAGAGTTAGAGTTAAAAAAAACAAATGATTTAATTTATAGTATAACAGGTAATTATCCAACACTCTTCAGGCCAGTGGAAGGGCATTATACAGACAGTATAATTCAAAGTGCGGTCAAAAATGGATACAAAGTTGTTATGTGGTCTTGGCATCAGGATACAGAAGATTGGAGAAACCCAGGTGTTCATCGAATTGAAAAAAAAGTGTTAAATGGAATACAACCAGGGAATGTAATTTTATTTCATGATGGTGGAGGGAACCGTCGTCAGACTGTTAAGGCTCTAGAGAAAATATTGCCCGAACTTCAAAAACAAGGGTATAAATTTGTAACTGTATCAGAACTAATTAAGTTGAAAAATGAAAGTGGTAAATAATTTCCCAATTACACTACATTTCATGAAGGGTAGTAATTTTATGAAGAGAAATGATTTAAAGTTGTGCTAAAAGAGCTTATTTCCATGGAATGTACCTTAGTTGTTAAATTTATTCCCTAAATTGAGTTTTATTTTAAGGTAATTGCCAATAGTATGTGACACAATTCGAATCTAAAGCGTCATACCATTGTGAAATGTTGCACTTAAACTAAGGAAGCAGTTTAGTTTAATAAATTTTTAAAGTACAATTAGGTTAATAATCTAACGTAGTATGATAAATCTTGATGTCCCCCAGTGATTTTTGTCATTCTGCGTATATAAAGGAGCAAAGCATTTTGCATAATAGTCCAATTTAACTTCCCTGTTTTTAAAGACAATTTAGAAATGGGGGATAAAATTGAAATCAAATCGTAATTTTCATTATTTAATAGTTGGTCAATCACTAGCAAATATAGGTGATGTTTTATACATTGTCAGTGTTATCAGCATTATTTACAGTTTAACTGAGTCAGCTACCGCATCAGCTTTCGTTCCGTTTACCATTACTTTTTCTATGTTTATTTCAAATGTTTTAACACCGCTGCTAATAGGTAAGTTTAATTTGAAACATTTATTAGTTGGTTCACAAATTGGAAAAACATTATTTTTATTTGGCTTAGGAATTTTTTTGATGATAGGGTTTGATTCAATTAACTTTATATTCATATTTGTAGTGATTTGTTTCATTGCTCTTCTTGATGGTTGTGCAAATCCAATAAGACAGACTTTAATTCCTTATTATGTTGAGGAGGACAGCTTAGTAAAAGCAAACGGAGTAGCAGAAACAGTTACTCAGTCTATCCAAATAGGGACTTGGTTTTTTGGGAGTATGCTGTTAATCGTATTCAATCCAAACCAACTTATCTGGCTGGTTACTGTACTATTTGTTTTTTCAAGCATGATCTTGAGTTTGATAAAAAATGTAGTGCACAGAGAAGAAAGACAAGAAAAAAAGTGGTCTCAATTAACAAAAGGATGGCAAACTATTAAACGGACTCCGTTATTAAAAACAGTGGTCTGTATGGAATTTTTTGAAACTATTGCTGGATCAGTTTGGATAGCAGCAATTATATTGGTCTATGTCGATCAGGCATTAAACGCACAAGAATATTGGTGGGGTTTTATTAATGCTGCTTTTTTTATAGGCTTAGTAGTGGGAAGTTTAATGTGCATTAAGTTTTCCTTATTTGTAGATAAAAAACGGCATGTTTTTATCATCATAGGAGCGTTTATGACATGCATTTTTACAGTTGTATTTGGATTGACTAGTTTCCCTATAATCGCAATGATTCTATCCACCTTAATAGGGCTTTTTGGACAATTGAAAAATATACCTCAACAAACATTGGTTCAAACAAGTGTACCCAAAGAACAATTAGCAACTGTTTATACTTCTCTTGGCACTATTGGAACAGGTACATTTGGAATTGCCTCACTAATAATGGGGATTCTTTCTGATTACTTCGGTGTACGTAGTATCTTTATTCTTTCTGGTATTTTACTTGCAATAGTTAGTATTATGGCTTTAAGGAATCAGAATTTGTTTAGGAAAACAATTGAGTTAGAATAATATCTTCAGAAAGAGAGAAGTGTTTATACTTCTCTCTTTTTTTTAGTTATGCGTGTGCAAACTTTAATAGAAGGAATTGCTTCGACAGAGAGTTTTTTACTAACGGATGTTTTATTTGAACAAGTGGCTGCCTGTAAAGGTAGTTTTTTTCCAATTGAACTAACACAGCAGGTTAGTTGAACAAGGAGGTATTTTCGGAGGGATGGCGAAGTAGGATAAGGTATTAAATTGTTGGGCATTTAAATTCGAATTTTGGAGGGGTAACTTGACAAAAAAGAATACTTTGTATACCTTTTTTTATTTGATTTTATTATTGTCGATTGTTGGTTGTACGAATAAAAATGTCGCTTCAGAAGATTTAGAGAAAGATATAATTAAATTAGAAAGTGAAGTTTTGATACTTAGTCAATCAATTGAAAAACAACAACAGTTACATGAAGAACAAGAGAAGAAATTAATGCTAAATGAATCGAAAATGGAAACACTTGAGGATTCCAATACAGTTCTGCATAATAACTTTCATGCTTTGAATGAACTGGTTAATCTTACAATAGACTCCAAAACTGCTATGCTAAATAATGCAGAGATTGATGGAGATAAACTAAATCTAAATATTACCTATACAGAGAAGATCGATGATCAGGACGCTCCTAATGGATTTCATTTGAAGGAGACAAAGGGAGGTACTCTAACCTTAAGTATTTCTAAAAATGTTCCGATTTATTTATTGAAGGATCCATCCTCAATAATTCAAGTAGAATGGGAAAAGGTTGTTACTCATAGAGGCTTACTACAAATTTACGAAAAGAATGGAAAAGTTGTTTTCATTTCTGAGATATATCTACCATAAATATTTTGTATAGGGTTGTTATTCAACTAACGAGTGCTTTACTTCAATAAGGAGTAGAGTCTTTTTTTACTAACAAAGCAGGTTACTTTAGAAGAATATTAAAATTTTTAAATAAAATTGATGGGAGATGAAGTCTTTGACAGAGGAGAGATACAGGTTAATTAAAGCTATATGTTTGATTGTAATTACCGGATATTTAGTTTTTTATATACCAAGGACGGTAGATGCTATACAAATTATTTCTAACAATCTGCACTTAATATGAAACTAATTTTTAATCTAATTTAAAATTTCCACTAACGGGTGCTTAGTTGAAGAACAGTGAGATGCTGAAGTTGAACAAGAAATGCGCTACAACTTGTCGAATACTTCCAAAAAGATAAAAATTTTAGGAATAGGGGGATAATGGTGAGAAAATTTTTGCTATTAATTTGTGGATTTACGCTTTTAACGGCTTGTTCTGAAGAATTAAATGGGAATGAAAGCCAGCTTGAAGAAAAGAATCTTAAACTTGCTGAACAATTAAATGAAAAAGAACAAAAGATTAAAGAATTAACTCAACGTATAGAGCAATTGAATGTACAGATTGATGATTCCAATATGGAAAAAGAACATTACGCTTTCGTGAGTAATAATTCAAGGGAGTTTGTTGAAGCACATACAACAGGGGATAAAGTTAAACTTCACCAGTTACTATCAGCAGACGTCGTTCTTGTAGAAAAAGAAAACAAATTATACGCTAGAATGAATAACTCTAATGGATATGAATGGCAATTATTTAATAAGGATGCCAAGGGTCAATTCGTTGATTGGGTAATCCAAGGATATGAGTATGATGGTAAAACGAATACATTTAATATAGCTATAAGGGAATTTTATCTTGATTCAAACGGAGAGCCTGAAAGTCCTCCAACATTCCTGTATTTAACTTTTAAAATGTATAACAATGAGTGGAAGATTAACAGTTTGGCATTTGACATGTAGAAATAGACACACTCTTATTCACAAACGAAGCAGTTTAGTTTTATAAGCATTTGGAAATTATTATCATTAGAAAACTTTATTAGGGAAGGTATTAAATTATGTGGAAAAATTACATTGCATTTGACGTGTAAAACAAAGTTAAAGGGCAATCATAATAGATCGCCCAAAAAGAAGATGTTATTAATTTGGAATTTTTACATGTAATGGGGGTGGAACAAGCCAGCCTTTGTTTTTATTAAGTCGTAAGAGCTTGGCGCCTATTTGTACTTTCTTCAGTTGGAATTGACCAAACATTAATGCTATATCTTCTCTAATACACATTGCCATAGCTTGACTACAAGCAACTAAACCAGCTGATGAATTCATAGAAAGTGCTGCACTAATTTCTGGATCATTAAATCTAGCGCCAACAGGAATTTCCTCTAGTCTAGCTTCTGGACGTTCTGGAGGTGCCGGAGGAAGTCCTATTCCATTAATTTTGAGTATTACTTCCAGTTGTTTGTTTTCATCTTGCATACACTCAATTGATTCATTGATGATTTTTGCTAAATCTTCGTCGCCAGTGTGATTAACGAATGTTTGATATGCGGCTATTAGACCGTTGTTTGTTGCAATATTCGTCCAAATAGAAAACACTTCACCATAATGTAATGGTTCATCTTTTGGATTTCCACTTAATATTCCCACAATTGCACTCCTCGCCTTTTCATAATATTTTCATTCTAAATATATGTTGTGCGAAAATTTAAAGATTATCCATTTATTATGTGAAATTAAAGATATTAACACAAAAAAGACAAGAACCAACATCAGACTTACCCGCCTTATTTGGCCATGTGTGTAACCAGCAATCCCAAGGATAATTTCCCAAACATCAATTCGATGTTTTATGTCCAAAACAAAGTAAATTAAGGTGATCACGTGTGGAATGTTACACACAACTAACAGAGCGGGTTAGTTTAAGAAGGAAATAATGAATGTAATGAAGAATGGTAGAAGACAAGAGGTGTTTTTATGTTAAAAAAAACAGTGAGATTTTGAGTAAGAAAGTAATTAGAATTTTAATCATATTAATTGTGCTTATTTGTGTGGTTCTCTTTGGAGGGTATCTAAAAATAGAAAACACTAAAACTGAATATGAAAACAGAGTGACTAGTTATCTAGTGGATGAAAAGGGATATGAAAATAAAGATATAAAATCTGTTGATGGAATTTATGGAGTAAAATTGCCTCCATATTATGTAGTTGTAGTTTTTGAAGATGAACCGTATGTAAAATATATTTATTTTGCTCATGATGATGTTAAACAATTTGAGTATATTCTCACAAATGAGGCGATAGAGATGAATTTTAATAAATCTAAATTAAAAAATTATGATCCTCTTAGTGAAATTGATAAATATATAATAGAATAATTCCATATACCCTAGCTTGAAAATGAAATGTGTCTAGAATAACAAAAGAACGGGTAAAGAATACTTAGTTGAAGCAAATAGGAGGTAATTTTTAAAAGCGGCTGAAGTTGTTGAAGATTTAAAAGTGAAAGGTTATACAACTGACGAAATTTCAGTTATTGCTAAAAATACAAAAGAACTATCTGAAATCACACAGGAAGTAAAACCCTCCACTAAGGATGGAGCTATTGCTGGAGCTGTAACTGGAGGAGCAATTGGCATAGCGGGCGTGATAGCAGGGTTATCCACTGTATTGATTCCCGGATTTGGCGCAGTGTTGGCTGCAGGTCCTATAATTACAACAATTGGAGGAGCGGTGGTAGGGGCAAACTCTGGTGCTGGCGGATTAAAGCATGCTCTTATGGAAATTGGAGTCCCAGATGATGAAGCTGAACGCTATTCTTATGACGCTCAGGATGGTAAAATCCTAGTATTTCTTCATCCCAAAGAGTGAGGGCGGATTGAATGGACCGATGTTTGTATAAATAACACGCAATGATTTTAGCTAATAGTCGCTAAAACACTTGATGTAATAGTTTTTCTTGGGAATTGACTCATGATGGACTACAATATTGATAAAAAAACACCTGGTTTATACGATTGGATATGTGCCGGTATTATTTAGTTGGGGTTTCGGTAACCTTATTCGGACCAAGGCTAAAAAAATTCTTCAAGTAGCGGGTGCTGTAGTTAAACAAGACCATCGTTTTGGTGCTGCGCCCCAAAAGTTAGAGTAATAAATCTAACCTTTGGGGTGTTTTTATATGGCGAAATATAGCCAAGGTTTTAAATTAAAGATTGTTCAAGAGTATTTAAAAGGACACCTGGGATACTTATTATTAGCACAAAAACATGGTATTCCATCTTCAACGCCAATCAAACATTGGGTTAGGGCTTATAAAGCTTTTGGA
>NZ_JBAWSY010000025.1:0-43400 GCF_037104765.1 Psychrobacillus mangrovi
TTAGCCGGTTTCCGATACGGATTCTAAGATCCCAGCGTCCGCTCGACTTTCCCTCACTTCTACTATATAAAAATAGTAGCACAAACCATGGCCTTGGTTTGTACTACTAATGTTAGTATGTTTCCGCCGGCATGGCTTCAGCCGCTTCCCTCGCTACGCTCAGTCCAGGGTCTTCAGCTCATGCTATTCCGGCTGGAGTCGCCGCCCTCCACTACAATCAACTATTGTATGCTATCTAAAAAACATCGTGAAAATAAATTAAAGTAAATGCATGTAGGTGTTCCCCATGATTTCAACAACAGAAATCCATATATAGCGATTTACGATATTTTGTGCCTAGAGGTGATATGCCTCGTAAAATTAATGAAGGTAAATATTGAAAATATGAAGGTACAAGAAATTGCGCTTGTGGCGAAACTAAATCCAGCAATATCAGAAAGAAATCGAAAACAGGAAGAAAAATTTGAATACAACAAAGATGCGGGCCTGTTTGGCAAGGAGGTTCAAGGAGCAACGACCCTATCCGCTGTTAATTTCAAGAAGTAACTTATCTATCAAAAAATAAAAAGACTATAGACAACTCGTTTTTTTCGAGTTTGTCTACAGTCTGAAATTCCAGAAGAACTTTCTGGAACGCTTTGATGATTATACTTCTAATACTCGTTGATAAAGGATTGAAACGCCTGATTCAATTGCTGCTTCTTTAACAGCTTCTGCAACTACGCTTACTACTCTTTCATCAAATGCATCTGGAATGATATAATCTTCCCTTAAATCACTCTCGTCAATAAGAGAAGCAATTGCCTGAACTGCCGCCAGCTTCATTTCTTCGTTAATATCAGTTGCTCTTACATCTAGTGCCCCTCTGAAGATCCCTGGAAAAGCCAATATGTTATTGACTTGGTTCGGATTATCAGAACGCCCTGTCGCAATGACTTTAACACCCCATTCTTTTGCTAAGTCATAGGCAATTTCAGGTGTAGGGTTCGCTAACGCAAAAACAATAGGATCAGGATTCATCGCATCAATTAATTCTCTCGTTAAAAGATTTGCTACGGAAACTCCAATAAAGATATCCGCACTATCCATAGCATCTTTTAATGTGCCTTTTAAACCTAGCGGATTTGTACTGCTAGCAATCGCCTGTTTAACCGGATTCATCCCCTCTTCTCGACCTTCATAAATAATACCGGTTGAATCACACATAATTATCTGTTGATAACCTAACTGTTGGAGAACTCTTAAAATGGCCATTCCCGCTGCTCCTGCTCCATTTATAACTACTTTTAATAAAGGAATTTCTTTTTGAACTAACTTTACGGCATTTTGTAGTCCCGCACCAACGACAATAGCTGTTCCATGTTGATCATCATGGAAAACAGGTATATTTAATTCTTGGCGAAGTCGATCTTCCACTTCAAAACATCGTGGAGCTGAAATATCTTCCAGATTAATCGCTCCAAATGTTGGACTTATTGCCTTTACAATTTGCACAATCTCATCTACATTTTTTGTGTCTAAACAAATTGGAAAAGCATCGACATTGGCAAAACGTTTTAACAAAATAGCCTTCCCTTCCATAACAGGTAATGCTGCTTCAGGCCCGATATCACCTAAACCTAAAACTGCCGTACCATCTGTAACTACTCCAACTAAATTGCCTTTCATCGTGTAATCGTAAATAGTCGAGGGATTATTTTTTATTTCGATACAAGGTTCTGCCACTCCAGGAGAATAAGCTAGGCTCAAATCCCCCATACTTTCCATAGGTACCTTTGAATTCATCTCCATTTTACCTTTGTACGTTCGATGCAAATTTAATGCTTTTGTTTTTAAGTCCATTGAATCCATCTCCTCACTTCACCCTCCATATATTTTTATTAGCTTTTTAGGTACTTAACTCCTAAATAGCAGTATATTCTGAGAATTATAATGATTTAGTGTGTTAAAGTCAATTTAGTGAAGGGTTGCACAATGACCCATATTTTTCTACAGAAATTAAGGCTATTACTGACCTGAATTCGAATTTTATAACCATAGTATTAACTATACATTTCACATTAAACAAATTTATTTTTTCGAGTTATTTATTATTTTTTCTTCTGAATTAGAATAACGGAGGGTTAAGTGCGTTTATAAGTGCATAAAAAAATCGGCAACCATATTGGTTCCCGATAACTTAAATGCACTGACTTAACGTTGAGGGGGTTAAGTGTGCGATTGATCAGCTACAATTGGAGAAAAGTCGCTGGTAAGAATCTTCTCACATAAGAGTAAGTTTCTATATGGTAATGATAATCATTTTCATTTAAAAAGTCAACAAATAATCGAAAAAATTGTATACTAATTTTATGACAACCTTAACGAACGACCAAATAAAACAACTGAATAATTATAGTGTGTATATTGAACCTATTGGTACTCCAATTTTTCATGCAAAAAACGTAGATACTGCTCTTCCTGTTATTAAATTAATCTCTGGAGCTTCAAATGATCCTATCGCCGCCTCTTTCTTCATGAGAAGAGTCGGGATGTTCATCTCGATGCAGTTTTATATGATGACTTTGTATGATGAGATTTGGGATGGCCCTTTAGAAGAACTTCAATACTTCGCCACTACGGAGTATGGAAATAAAACTATTAGCACATATATCCCATCAAAATTTTACAGAGATGTACGAGATGATCGCGCTAAAGATATTGAAATGGTTTGGAAACAACAATGCTATCCAATTATCCAACAACTTCGGTCACAATGCAGTATTTCTCCTCTGACGTTATGGGAGAATGTTTTTGGTTATTTACTATGGCATTACTACGTTTTTCTGGATAATCCGGTAACTTCGGAACAAGCGAATGAAGACTGGTTGCTACTCCAAGAAGAAGGTGTTTGGAAAAATTTTACTACAAAATATTTATTAGCTAATTATTTGAAAGGCAAAAAGCCAGCCGAATTAATTAATACAACCGTCCGAAAAACTTGCTGTTTTTCAAAAGATATACCTGGACTTCAACGATGTGGATTCTGCCCAATTTGAAAAGCACTCCCGAAAATAATTAGATAATTACTACGTGTAAGAGTAAAACATTTTACTTGAAAACAAATAAACTTTTTTAATGCATGTTTGAGTTAGCTTTGGGAATAGCTAATAAGAGTCTAATATTAAAGGAGTGAGAAAGCTTGGGAAACAAAATAGATGAACGCATTGACAATAAGCTCAATAGCATTGGCACAGAAGAAAAAGAAGAAATTCTAAAAAACTTTTCGGCATTCAAATCTTATTTATCAGAAAAAGTGGCTGCTGGAGAAAAATTGGGCTTAAGTGATGAGGCTTTAGCAAAGGCAACTGAAAAAGTCGCTGGCTATTTAGCAAAGCATGAAGACCCTCGAAATCGTGAGGAACATCTTCTACAACAGTTATGGAATAGTGGAAGTAAAGAAGAGCAACATGCACTAAGCCATATGCTGTTAAACCTCGTAAAAAATGAAGGATAGAATTCGTAAAGATGCTGAAGGTCCATTTCTTGATAATCCGGATGGGGTCCGAACAACGAAACAAAGTTTGTTCGATATGCATGAAGATATGCAAACTGTAGATGCCATTCAAGTAGAAGAACTGAACATGAAGGTACAAGACGAAAACTACCACCACCACACAAAAGATCGTTCTATAAGTGAAGAACGATATCCCCCTAACTAATAAAACAAGCTCCGAGCACCTCGGAGCTTGTTTTATATTAATTTTGCTGATACTAAACGATTTCTGATGATAACCCCTAACAGTGCTGCAACTATTGCTTTTGCAAGATCTGGTAAAATAAACGGGAGCAATCCCCCTTTAAATGCACCATTCCACGGAAGATCTGCAACTACTTTTAGCCAAACCGTTCCAATAATTAATATAATGAGAACAGCAATCATATTAGCGATAATTGCTTGTACTTTTGTATGCTTAAATTTTTCTAAGTACCACCCTATAAATAAAGCGGCTGGAATAATAGCTACAAGATAACCACCTGTAGGCCCTAAAATTATTCCAAATCCGCCCTTCATTCCTGCAAATACTGGAATTCCAACTAGACCCATCAAAACATATACAGTAACCGCCAATGATCCATATTTTTTCCCAAGAATCGTAGCTGTTAACATGACCGCAATTGTCATTAATGTAAACGGTACTGGTGGAATATTAATCATCAGCTGGGCAGCAACCGCTATTATTGCTGCAAATAAAGCTGCGACAATCATCATTTTCAAACTTTCATTTCTCACTTTTATTTCCCCCTATGTATATATGAGTTAACCTTACCTTCAATTAAGTTAACACAAAAACATCATAATAAAAATAAAAGATTTCGTCAATATAAAAAAACAACAATGAAAAACTTACGATTTAAATAACATAGTTGTCAGAAAACGTCTTGTTTCTTTCTTATTTGAAATTAACAGCGCATAGGATTGTTGCCTCTTAAATTTATTATACAGGGAAACGATGTTATCTTAGATATAGGAAAGGCTTAATTGTAAACATACAATAGTTGATTGTAGTGGAAGGCGGCGACTCCAGCCGCAATAGCAAATGTTTTCTGCACCGAAAGCGAAGCGGCAGGTGCATGAGCTGAAGACCCTGGACTGAGCGTAGGGAAAATAATTTTTGCGACGATCTTGCGCAGGAGCATTGTTTTTTGCGACGAGCTTTGCCAGGAGCAAGGGAAGGCTGAAGCCATGCCGGCGGAAAGCATCCGCCAGGAACGGAAATTAACGGGTCCAGACAAAAAGCGAGTATGAGAACGAAAAATTGTTCTCATACTCGCTAAGAGATACCTTGAAGAGTTTTTCAGTGCCCTAGGTAATAGAACACTGTTTATTCCCACCTTTGACTTGCTGATTCGATTGTTTCCAATCGAACAACGCTTTTTTGCATAGGGGGCGGACAAGATTTATTATATGCAATAATTTTTTCATTTACTTTTGTCACCCTAAACTGTAAATCAGTCTTTTGTCCGTTTACGTACTTTTGGGCAATATCTTTTAATTCATCTCTAATTTCATGCTGCAACTTTAACCAATGTGGTTTGAATCCAGCATCCTTCGCTATTTTTTGAAAGTGCTGAAATATATCTCCGGAAAAATATTCATCTGACAGAGGTTTGCCTTGCCCTTTCAAATTATCCATTCCGCCGGTTTTTTCATAGTTTTTTAAGATGTCACCGATTAAATCATTGCTTGGTTTATTGAAGTTTTCCATATTAAAACCTCACTTTACAATATGAATTTGCGGTACCTTCTCCTTTAAAACCTTTAAAAACTCTTCTTGATCCTCTGGAGAGATGATTACACTTCCCATGAACGCCTTTTTATAATGAACCTCTATAGCATCTTTAGAAGAAAGAATACGATAGCCAACGAGAATATCTGACGTGCGATTTACTTTCGTTATGTCTTCATATGGAATTTTACTTCTAAAAAGACCTCCACGGATAAATAAGTAATCTTCTTTAAAAGTGTATTCAATATCAAAAGAAATCCATACGATAAACCAAGTCATTACTACAAATAGAATAATCATTACCCAAATAGCTCCTACATCAGGAGCCTCTGTATAAAATAATTCAAATACTACCGGCCATAATGTTGCTATTGCGATAATTCCAATGGCTATGATGAGTAGATTAATAAATGACCGATCTCTTTTTGATTTAAACGTCATAGAATCACCCACCTATCTATATTGATTCTGTTGCAGCATCCTTTATACCTTCACGATGTGCATATAAATTTTTAAGGATTGATTTTATTACTGCATATGTTGGTACACCTAAAATAATCCCCCAGAGCCCCGCAATATTTCCGGCTGCTAAAATAATCGTTATAACTGTTAGTGGGTGAATATCCAATGATTTACCCATTACATTTGGTGTAATGAAATTACTTTCAATTTGTTGTGACACGAGCATGATAATGGCTACGTATATTGCAAGCTTTGGCTCTTGAACTAATGCAATTATAAGAGCGGGCACGACCGCAATATATGGTCCCAAAAACGGGATTACATTCATAATCATTCCGAATAAAGCAAGTAACAGGGCATACTCCAGTCCAATTGCAAAATAACCTATGAATAGCATAAGGCCAACTAAAAAACTAACAAATAATTGTCCTTGAATGTAAGAACGTAATGTATCATCTATATCGGCTAATGTCTTTCGTATCCAGGTTTTCTTTTCTCCTTTAAAAAACTTTGCAATAAATGGAGCAAATTTTTCATGATCCTTTAGCATATATACTAGGAAAAAAGGAACTAGAACTAATAAGAATATTCCCTGGAACAAGCTTTGAATGAATCGAATTAACAAAGAGCCTGCAGAAACCGCAATCGTGTCAATTTTTCCTGCTACATCTTCAATCGTTTTTTGTACTGACTCTGGAAGATCCGGCAACTTTTCTTTTTGAGAAAAGGCGAATCTTGTAAAATCCTCTACCTCACTAATAAATGCCGGTGTATTTTTCACAAGATCATTCACTTGTTTTGTTAGAGGTGGTCCGACCAGTGCATAAAATCCCCAACCAATTAAACCAATTACTACAAAAACGGAAATGATACTTGCCCACCTTGGAAACTTTATTGACTCCAACCATTTTTGAAGTGGTCTTGATAAATAAAATAAGACGCCACCTATTAATAAAGGGAAAAATATTGCTTGCCCGACAATTACTAGTGGTGAAAAAATAGTTTTAACTTTCATGAACATAAAAATGATTAATAGTGTAAGAAGTATTGCTACTCCAACTTGGAACCAACGCTTATTTGCCAACTAGTGCTCACATCCTCGAGTTATTTCTTTAATATTTATTACGATTCAATTTAAATGAAGTTTCACTTTATAATGTATCTTACCATTTTTTGTTCTATACTGTTAGCAAGATAATGATTTTTGAAGGGATAAAGTCTATGGAATATTATAAGCAACTACGAAAATATGTCGGACATGACCCACTTATACTTCCTGGAGCAGTCGTGCTTATTTTAAATGATAAGAGGGAAATTTTATTGCAGGAAAGAGAACAAGAAGTTTTTGGATTACCTGGTGGGTTAATGGAACTGGGAGAAAGCTTAGAAGATACCGCAAGAAGAGAGGTTTTGGAGGAAACGGGACTACAGCTTGGAAGTTTAACATTATGTAATGTATATTCTGGTCCAGAATATTATATGGAGAATCCAAATGGCGATAAATTTTACTCTGTAACTGCTGTCTATAAAGCATTTGAATACATAGGAAATATCACACCAGATGAAAACGAATCAATTAGTCTTCAATTTTTTTCACCTAAACATTTACCAGGCGGCATATTGGAATCTTATCGAAAATTTATAGAAGACGAGTTTTTGTAAGTTCAGTACAAACCCGTCCTCAAGCGGCCGGGTTTTATATGAACCTTTTTTCAACATAGTCCTCTTTAAGTATACCGTAAATTTCTAAGTCGACAATTCCTTTGCCAGACCATAATGAAGCTTGCCTTAACAGTCCCTCTCTTATAAAACCGTTCTTTATGAGTACTTTCTTTGAGGTCTCATTGGCAGGCATGACCTCTGCATGAATTCGATTAATATTCACTTCTTCAAATAAGTATTTTACGATTAGTTTGACCGATTTTGTTGCAATCCCATTGCCCCAACAATCTTCAGCCAAATAGTACCCAATAGTTACCGAGTTGATCTTTTGGTTAAAATCCATGCATTCCATAATTCCTACTAATTTATGTTTATCCCTCTTCTGAAAGATCCCCCACTTGATTCTGCTTCTTTTTTGAAAATCTCTTTCAAAATGCCCAATCATTTTACTAACTGTTTGTACATTATGTTTAGGTATGATCCCACAGTATTCAAAAACTTTTTCATTATCGTAAATTCTAAACAAATCCTGTAAATGTTTTTCTTCTATTCTCCCAAGAATTAGTTCCTCTGACTCCACTACCTGAAAGTAATCAAAGACTTTATCCATATCCATCTTCTTCTCCTTATGCTAGATCTCAATTGGAATGCAATTTTCTTTTATAGCATCCGTAATCTCAATATCTGCTGTCTCCTTCTTACGTAATATTTGAGTTTGAAAGCCAATGTTTCCTCATATGTCTCTTCTTGTATTTTGTATTAAATCCTTAAAATAATCCATCTTTATAATATTACTTTAAACCACATTATTAAATACTGGGATAATAATTTGTTCTAATTCTCTCTAATTTACCGAGCTAGATGCCTCTCTTTAGTAAAAGAGGCAAACAATAGAAAAGAAGAAGGCAACTACTTTTATCTAAAGTCAAGAAAACAATTATGAAACCCTATAATTAAGTGGTTTATTATAATATCACATATTATATAGGGGTAAAAAGAAAAGGATAGATGAACAGGTTATACCTGATTACATCTATCCTTTTGTACAACATATGACCTCATTTACTACAACAACAAACAAAGTTTTTACCACAACAAATTTCCTAAACTTCTACAACTAAAGCACCCGTTAGCCATCCATGAATCGCAAAAATCAGCTCTTCACCACAGAGAATGAAAATAGTTAAGAACCGTCCATACTATTTCTACGGCTGGGAGAGGAAGGTCGTTTAACTATGGTATGTTAAAGCCCATCCGTTAGTCTGACTCCAACGACCACGGTGCACCACTGACTGTCGCTCCCTTACGGGAAGCACACATGGTAGATTAATCCTATTCTGATTGTAGCACCAGCCTCCAATTATTATGAGAGCCGTAGAAAGGATGTTTTCAATGGATGTAGTCATTGAAAGAGCATGTGGGATGGATGTCCATAAAGACTCCATTACTGCTTGTATCATTACGCCAAAAGGAAAGGAGATTCAAACGTTTTCCACTAAAACTGTATTTCTATTACAGTTAATCGACTGGATTGAGGAGCATAATTGTACCCACGTGGCAATGGAGAGCACGGGAGTTTTTTGGAAGCCTATCGTTAACTTACTTGAAGCTGAAAGTATAGAATTTTTAGTCGTGAATGCCCAACATATGAAGGCAGTACCTGGTCGCAAGACCGATGTGAAAGATGCAGAATGGATTGCCAAACTTCTTCGTCACGGTCTACTTAAAGCAAGTTACATTCCGGACCGGAATCAGCGAGAACTGCGTGAGTTAGTTCGGTACCGCCGTAGTATTATCGAAGAACGTGCTAGACAACATAATCGGATTCAAAAGGTGTTGGAAGGTGCAAATATCAAACTTGGCTCCGTTGTTTCCGACATTATGGGTGTCTCATCCCTTGATATGCTTCGTGCAATCGCCGATGGCGAAAACGATCCTGAGAAGCTGGCAAGCTTTGCCCGTCGAACAATGAAAAAGAAAAAGGATGAACTTGAACTAGCCCTTCGAGTGCATATCAATCCACATCAACGGCTAATGTTAAAAACCATTCTGACTCATATAGAATTTCTTACTGAACAGGTTGACCTGCTAAACCAAGAGGTGACTACTAGACTATCCTCCCACCAAGAAGATATTGAGAGGTTGGATTCCATTCCCGGCATCGGCACTCGAATGGCCGAACAAATCTTAGCCGAAGTCGGAATGGATGTCGAGAAGCAATTCCCTAGCGCGTCTCACTTATGATCTAGGGGAAGATTACTTTGAAAAACAAAAACAACAATCTATTGTACGGTATTCTGTTCGCAGGCTTGAGAACTTAGGTTATAACGTAACAATTACAGAACCAAACGCCTCCTAATCCAATCATAATTTGATCCCCATTTAGGCGCTGCACTTTTTTAAAAATTAAATGAGCCGCGTCTGATTCCGTATTGTCTTTTTCTCTAAATCGAAGATTTTAATTTTCATGGGAGTTTAATAAGAACAATGACGCTTATTAAACAATCGCTCCCGATTGTGGTAAATCATTGATTAAATCGTATTCAAATTTTACCTTAATGGAAAGTATACCATTCTAAAAAATTGGTCAACATAGCTTTATGATAAGTAAAACGAACTTAAGGGTGAATGTTAAAATTGAAAAAAACAAAAGTAACTACACTATTAGAACTATTGAATGCTATTTATGAAAATGTGCCACAAGTTTTGGAAGTACAAGGATCCATTCTTTCCCCTCATTCGATTACTATACCCGAAGGCTATCAATTAACTGGAAAAAATATTGAATCATGTATAGTAAGCTTCAATAATAGTGATGGTTTTGGAGTGACTCGCAACAATACCATCTCTAACCTAACTGTAATAACAAAACAAACAAACAGAGCCATTTATACAGTGTGTGGCATTCCGGATATGGGGAAACTTGACCTTGAAAATTTGCATATTTCAGGTCAAGTTTCGATTATTTCTAGGCAAGGAACGGACAGGATTAATCTTTATGGAAACAATATCCATATTAACTCTTGCGATTCGAGGCATTATAGTGAGCAACCTCAAAAGTATGGCGTTAATGTGTATCAAGGAGCTATGACTGTATACAATTTTAATTCAGATCCTAACAGTCAAATTGATTGCAAATTAACAAACATCTCCATAGGCGTTAAAAACGCTCCTGTAATTGGCTCAGGTATTTTTGTTTGTGGGTTTGGCGATGAAGGTGGCAAGATTAATTTAGAAGCACTAACTACAGGTGCTGTTTATTCAAATGGAATGCTGCCGTATGGGACAGCTGATATTATTACCGCGGCAGTATTCATTGTGTATGGTGTGGAAGCAAAAATAGTTGAACATCATGACGAGATTGTGACTTACGGTGTAAATGATATGGTTCTGGATACATGGGGAAAAGTTGAAAAATGGATTAGCCATTGTCCAGTCATATCTTATGGACCAAGCGGCATCGGATTTGTGAATTTTGGAACAGTAAAAGATTTCTTGGCGCAGGATATTATTACCTATGGATTAGGAGCAAGAGGATTTAACCAATATGACGGTACAGTAGAAAATATTAAATTTAAATCCATCACAACCTATGGGGATGGTTCCATTGGGTTACAAGTCAGTAAGCCTATTGGAAATATGATTATTGAAGAAAATGTCACAACCTATGGCTCTGTTGGCAACTCCCTAGTTAAAGGCGCAATCACGAAACTTGCGGCAAATGCCGTAAGTATTAAATCAGGGGGCAAAATTGAAAGTTTGACCGTTAATGGAAATATTATCACGCACGGTGATGGTGTTACAAGTTACGCATTGGAAGGCGGAGAAGTGAAGGAACTTAACATTGGAGGTAAAATCATTGCTAGTGGGAAAAATTCGAAGCGAATTCTTTAATAAAAGAAATTCGCTTTTTATGTTTTTTAATAGTTTATGCATTATTTATTCGATTAAATGTCCCGATTATTGAACAAGCTAAAAATTTTTTCCTCAACTAACCTGACCGTTCGTTCAATAAGAAAAAGCTACCCTTTCAAGCTCGGAAAAACAATAATTAGTCAAACTGTGCCAAAATTAGACCATCCCGTAATTCCTCATAGTTTCATTTTATCAAAATAATAAAACGCGAAATAGTCAGAATAATTTAAATTTAATTCTAGCAAAGGGACTCTTTTTAAGCGTGTATAATTCAAGTATAGTTATACTTAACCTAGTCAAACGTCTCACAAAGAGGAGATTCCAATTTATGAAAGAACAAGATTGCTTATTGTTAGTGATTATACATGAGGAACAAAATATTACGAAGGCAGCGAATCGGTTATTTATGTCTCAACCTGCTCTTACCTATCGGCTGCAGCAAATTGAGCAGGAGTATGATATTAAAGTTCTGAAACGAGAAGGTAACAAAATGAGGTTTACACCCGAAGGGGATTACTTAGTTGAATTCTCAAAAAATATGCTACTTGAGATAAGTAAAATGAAGGATTATATGAGTTTAATCAAAAACAATACCCAGGGACGACTTAGAATAGGTGTTTCTAGTAATTTTGCGTTGTACAGTCTACCCCCTATCATTAAAAAATTCCTGGAGTTGACTCCTAAAGTGCAAGTTAAGATAAATTCTGGTTGGAGTTCAGAGATTGTACAGTTATTAAAAGAAAATGTTATTCAAATTGGGATTGTAACAGGAAACTATGATTGGTATGAAGATAAGATACTTTTACATGAAGATCCAATTTCCATTATTTCTAATAGACCTATCCAGCTGAAAGAGTTGCCCTCTACACCAATGATTTCCTATCAGCCGAATAACCTTATTAGAAAAACGCAAAAGCCTTCAAACCCTTTATCCAAACTAATTGAAAATTGGTGGCAAGAGAACTTTACATCAGCTCCAATGATTAGCATGGAGATTGATAAGGTAGAAACATGCAAAGAGATGGTTGCGAATAATTTAGGATATGCCATCATCCCTAAATCAGCTCTTACTTCACATGACTCATTCTATACATATGATTTAAGAGCCGAAAATGATGAGTTAATAACCCGGAAGACATGGCTAATGTACCGAGAGTCTTCCCTTGAGCTTTCACCGGTTAAAAGCTTTGTCGAACATATGAAAAAAGCCTTATTATAGGCTTTTCTCTATAAATCTAGTACGGGAAATGGCAGGCAACAAAATGACCACTCTCTTTTTCAGTAAATTCTGGTAGCACGTCTTTACATTTTTGGGTTGCAATTGGACATCTCGTATGGAACTTACAGCCAGATGGTGGATTAACTGGACTCGGGATATCTCCCTCTATACCAACATCCTTACGATTATTTCTTAATGTAGGGCTAGAAATAGGGACAGAAGATAACAATCCAGCAGTATAAGGATGCATCGGCCTTTTAAATAACTGCTCTTTCGTTGTTAACTCAACTAGATCTCCTAAGTACATAACACCAATACGATCACTAAAATGTTTAACAGCTGGTAACCCGTGCGCGATAAAAATATAAGTTAAATGATATTTTTTTTGAATAGAGGATAACAAATTTAATATTTGAGCTTGAATGGATACATCCAATGCAGAAACTGGTTCATCACATACTATAAGTTTAGGGTTTAGAGCAAGAGCTCTTGCAATCCCAATTCTTTGTCTTTGCCCACCACTAAACTCGTGAGGAAATCGGTTGGAGTATGAAGGATCTAGACCTACATCATCCATTAATTCAAACACTTTTCGTTCCAACTCATTTTTATCGAGTTTCATATGAGTAATTAACGGTTCAGCTATGATATCAAATAATCTCATCCTCGGGTTCAATGATGAGAAAGGATCTTGAAAAATCATTTGAAAATCTGTCCGTTTCTTCTTCAATTCTTTTTCTTTTAATGAGGATATTTCTATTCCATCAAAAACAATCTTTCCTTCTGTAGGTTTTAATAAACCCATTATCAAATTGCCTAACGTTGATTTCCCACACCCTGATTCTCCAACAATCCCTAGAGTTTCTCCTCTATTAACGGTTAGATCGATGCCATCGACCGCCTTCAAATATTCTTTATTCTTTTTAAGAAGATGTCCTCCTACCTCAAAATGCTTTTTGACACCTTCTAAGATCAATAGTTGCTGTCCAGTTTCTCCATTTAAACGAATGCTATCTTCCAATGTTTTCAGCATAAAGCAACTCCTCCTGGTTTTCTTCATAAAGCCAGCATCTGACCTTATTGGAATCCCCCAAGCTTGTTAGATTTGGACTCTCTTTGCGGCAGATTGCCTTCACGTGTGGACATCTTGGATGAAAGGAACAACCAGTAGGTCGATTCGCTGGAGAAGGTACGTTACCTTTAATTGGTTCTAAATCATCCTTTTCATCATCCAGATGGGGAGTACTATTTAATAATCCCTTTGTATATGGATGCCTTGGATTTGCAAAAAGACTAAATACATCTGCTTCCTCTACTACTTGACCTGAGTACATAACAATCACTTTATCCGCTATTTCTGCTACTACACCCAAATCATGTGTAATTAATAAAATGGATGTATCAAAATCATCTCTTAGTCCTTTCATTAATTTTAAGATTTGAGCTTGAATAGTTACATCTAAAGCAGTCGTCGGTTCGTCAGCGATTAATAACTTTGGGCTACAAGCCAATGCCATAGCAATCATCACACGTTGCCTCATCCCACCACTTAACTCATGGGGATACGATTCATATATCTTATCAGCTCGTGGTAATCCTACTTTATTTAACATCTCTATACTTCGTTGTTTAGCCATTTTTTTTGTTAGTTTTTGATGAAGGATCAGTGTTTCAATAAGCTGTTTCCCAATTTTAACCACCGGATTAAGAGAACTTAGTGGCTCTTGAAAAATCATCGAAATGTCATTACCTCGTATCGATCTCATCTCTTTTTCTGAAATCTTTGTTAAATCTTTCCCTTCAAAAATAACTTCACCATCTACAACCTTTCCTGGTGAATCTACTAATCTCATGATTGAGTAAGAAGTGACACTTTTACCGCAGCCTGATTCACCAACAATTGCAGTTGTTTGTCCTTTATCGATGGTGAATGACACGCCATCTACTGAAGGAATAATTCCTTTATCTGTATAAAAATGAGTTTTTAAATTGACTACTTCAAGCATCTTTGTCATTTCCATTCCTCCATTCACTAAGATTTAGTTCCTCGTGATCTAGGATCTAGTACATCCCGTAACCATTCTCCTAAAAAAATAATTCCAAGGACTGTAATCGAAATTGCTACACCAGGAAAAGTCGATAACCACCAACTAGTTGCGAGATGTTCCCTTCCTTCACTCAGCATAATACCCCATGAAATGGCAGGAGGTTGAATACCTAATCCTAAAAAACTTAAAGAAGATTCTGTAATAATAGTTCCAGCGATACTTAATGTCGAAATGACGATAATTGATGAAAAAACATTTGGTAAAATATGACGGAAAATAATATTAAAATTTGAAACTCCAATTGTCTTCGCCGCTTTTACATATTCTCTTTCTTTGATACTTAATGTTTCACTTCTAACCAAACTTGCATACATAACCCAATTCGTTATACCAATGACAAAGATCAGAGTGAACAAACCAGGATTTAATACCGTTAAAAAAACGATACAAAATAAGGTAGTCGGAATCGCCAAAAAAGAATCTACCAATCTCATAATAATGCTATCAACAATTCCACCATAATAACCTGCAATAAGGCCAAATACAACGCCTATTAACCCTCCGACAACAACAGATAGTATACCTACAATAATAGATATTCTCGAACCATAAATAAGTCTGCTTAAAATATCACGTCCAAGATTATCTGTACCAAGAATATGACTTAAGTCCCCGTTAACAAGCCAAAATGGCGGCTTTAACATATTAGCGGTATCAATTTTATTGGGATCGTATGGTGCGATGATCGGTGCTAACAACGCCATCAAACATACAGTTAACACGATAAGGAGACCTACAACTCCCGTTTTGCTAGTTAATAACTTTTTTAATAGTACTAGAAACTTTTTACTCATATTTTCTTTTTGTCTACTGCTCTCAACTGGATAAGGAGATAGCTCAGCCTGATTATTCAATTCCATCGATTTACCTCCTCGTTAATTAAACTTTATCCTTGGATCTAGTACACGGTACATGATATCCGTTAGTATATTGATGAATATAATCATGCTCGCTGTGACAAAGACTGCGGCTTGAATTATTGGAAGATCCTTTGCATAGACCGCTTGGATGATCAATTGCCCAAGTCCTGGCCAAGCAAATATCATTTCCGTAATTAACGACCCACCAACTAAAGCTGCGGCTTGAAGGAAGGTAATCGTAATTACAGGTACCAATGAATTTTTAAAAGCATGTTTAATCACAACGGCCGAATATTTTAAGCCTTTGCTTCGTGCTGTTCGAATATAATCCTGATGAAGTATTTCTAACATACTAGAACGTACTAGACGCGTGATTTCTGCGGACATCGCCGTTCCTAAAGTAATGGCAGGCAAAACAATATGGGAATAGCTTCCTGTTCCTGAAACCGGCAAAACTTTTAGAGTGACAGAAAAAACTAAAATCAACATAATTCCTAGCCAAAAGTTTGGTATAGCTTTTCCTAATACAGAAAAGCTTGTTGCAAAAAAGTCAATGACAGTATTAGGTTTTACTGCAGATATTATCCCCAATGGAATAGCAATTAGAATCGCAATAATCATCGATGCTGTAGCTAACTCAAGCGTTGCGGGTAGCCTTTCTAACACAAGTCCTAATGCTGAAGTCCCATATTGATAGGATTCACCAAAGTCCCCCCGAAACAAATCTAAGATATAATTTCCAAATTGGACATAAAACGGCTGATCAAATCCCAATGCATGGCGAAACTGAGCTATCTCCTCTGGTGATGCATCTGCAGGCAACATTGTAGCAACAGGGTCTCCCGCTATATAAACAAGTACAAAAATCATGATTGTAACGATAAAAAGTACTGGAGGAATTTGAAGTAATCTCTTAGCTAAATATTTCCACACGGCTATCCTCTCCTTTAGTTGAACGGTGTAATATAATATTTTCGATAACAATCTTCCCTTTCACGTACATTGCTACGAAGCTACTTCAAAACAAAGCCCATGACGTTTTTATAGAAATTCCCCCTCTCTATTTCCGATGAAAAAAGGGAGGGGCAATAAGCATAGTGCTTCTTAAAATTAGACTACTTATTTGTTATATCTGGAATGTAAATAAGCTCATCCATTCTTGTTTCATACTCTATAGATTTAGAAACCCCAAAATATTGATCAATTTGAAATAAAGGTAAAATTGGCTTTTCAGCATTTGCAATATCTTGAACACGTTGATACATTTCAATGCGAGCGCTTTCATCCATTGACGTTTCAGCATCGCTTAATAACTGGTCAACTTCTGGGTTACTATAACCGTTAATCGAACTAGCACGAGCCGTGCCATAGTAATTTAGTGACTGACCAGCATCAAAAAACGAAGAACCTAGTGCTATTAAGTAACCATCTTTAAACTTTTGCTGTTCTCTTAACTCAACGAATGGTTCCCACTTCATCAGATTCATTTCTGTTTTGATCCCTGCTTCTTCTAGCATCCCAGCAATCAGTTGCATTACTTCACGGTCTTGAATGTACCTTCCAGTTGGACCAGATAATTCTATAGTCAGCCCATCTTCATAACCTGCTTCTGCTAATAGTTGCTTTGCTTTTGTAACATCGTAGTTATACTTTCCATATAACTCCTCTTGTGCGCCTATGTCTCCTGGGTTCACACGTGAAAGTGACGGAGTACCACCACCATTTAACAAACTATCCACGATTGCTTGATCATCAATGGCATAATCCATCGCTTCTCGAACTTTCACATCAGAAGTTGGCCAACCTTCCTGTGTTCGAAGAAAAATCATATAATTTCGATTAGAAGGTCCATTAACAATTTGACTATTGTCAGAACTTTTTACTCGTTCCCAATCACTTGGAGGAACATTTGCAACAATATCAATGTTTCCTGACAAAAGTTCAGCAACCCTAGTTGAATCCTCAGGAATTGCTTTAAAAATAACCTGGTCAACATTTGTAACTTTCTTTCCAAAATAATCAGGATTAGGCTCTAATACAACCTGGTTATCCCTTTTCCATTCAACAAATTTTAATGGCCCAGATCCAACTGGACTATTTTCAAAGTGATCCCATCCATTTTCTTCAATATAATCCTTTGGTAAAATTCCGGACGCCTGTCTTGAAATTCTACTCAAAAGCATCGGATCAGGTTCAGTTGTAATAATTTGAAACGTTAAATCATCCAATACTTTAACTTCTTTTATCGTGTCATAATCACCATGACTTCGAAGCGTATCATCCTTTGCAACTCTTTCAAGTGTAAATTTAACGTCCTCTGCTGTTAAATCTTCCCCATTATGAAACTTGATGCCTTCGTTGAGTTTAAACTCTACAGTCGTATCGTCGATTTTATTCCATTCTTTTGCTAAATGGGGTTGAATTTCTCCTGCCTTGTCTCTCATCAATAAATAATCAAATACATTAACGTGAATTGCCTCTGTAGTTGTAGTTGTATGGTTATGAATATCCCATGTCATAAGATCCGGACCTAAGGAAATGATTAATGTCTTATCTTCTTCCTTAGAAACTTCTGTAGTTGTACCTTTCGATGTAGTGGTGCAGCCAGCTAGTAATAAGATAGAAACTAGTGCACAAATCGATAAAGCTGAAAATTTGCCCCTCATATAAATCCCCCTAGTTTTTGGTTAGTAAATTAATTAGTTGATACAAATTCTTCTGAATTGCTTTCTAATGTTTGTTTTGCAACTATGAATTCAGCTTTAATCCTATCTAACAATTCCGGTGAATAAACTAAATCTAGACAAGTCCCACTTAATGTCTTGGCAGCCGCTAAAATTGCTTCATTTCCATCATTACTTTTAGAGGCTTCCACCCATTCTTCTGTATGATTTGATGTTCCATAGGGTACAAAAGAAACACGTATACATGCACCAGGCACACGGTGAGTGACAATACTGAAATCAGTAGAACCAGTTCTTTCACGGGGTGGCGTAATATTCTTTGCACCTGAAAAACGTGCATTTTCTAAGAGCAAATCATTTAAACTTTGAACATTCAACTTATTCTCCAGTGACTTTACAGGATGAATGATTACCTTAGTTCCGGTAGCTAATGCCGCACCTTTAGCTACGTTAAACACTCGTTCCACAACTTCATTTAAATATTTTCGATCCTTCGCACGAACGGAAAATTTGGCTGTTGCCCTTTTGGGTACAATGTTAGGAGCTTTCCCTCCATCCGTGATGATGCCATGAATTCGAACATCCGTACGAACATGCTCGCGTAAATATTCCATTCCATTAAAGGTCATAAGAACTCCATCTAGTGCACTAATTCCTTGTTCAGGAGCCACAGCAGCGTGTGATTCCTTTCCGATAAATTCAAATTCAAAGTTATCTACAGCTAGTGATCTTCCATCAACTGTTGTCCGGTCACCACCGTGCATCATTAATGCCACATCAAGATGGTCAAAATATCCTCCGTTAGCCATCGGAATCTTGCCACTTGTTGTTTCCTCGGCAGGAGTGCCGATTACTTGAATCGTTACATCCTTGTGGCTCAATTGCCTCGAAAGAGCAATGGCTGCTCCTAATACGGATGCAGATTGTAGGTTATGACCGCATCCATGGCCAAGATCCTTTAATGCGTCATATTCACAAAGCAATCCAATTACCGGACCTCCCAATCCATTTTTATAGGTGGCGATAAAGGCAGTTTCTAATCCGGCAATCCCTTTTTCAATAGTGAAACCATAGTTTCCTAATGTCTCCGTAATCTTCTGAACTGCCTTAAATTCCTCATTACCTAATTCAGGATTATCATGGATGTAATCACTAACACTAAATAAAACATTACTTAAACTTTCTACTTCGTTAAACAATACACTTTTCTCATCCAGCAAAATCAACACCTCAACTCTACTTAGTTTTCAATTAATAACATAAACCAATAAATAATAAAATATTAAATATTCAGATTCATTAGTCTAATATTAATGAAGCATAGAATTAAAAGGAAATTTAAAAAAGTTAAGTCAGTTATAAAAAAATTCTATAGTTGTCCTTTACCTGTTTTGGCGAAAACCTTTTTATGTATGCAAAATAATAGTTTATCATAATTATTTGATAATTTTAATGATTATTACTACTCAGGTGTTTTTCCAGATTGGACTGAAATGATTGAGGAAAGTACTTTAATCTTCTGTTTTCAAGGTGGGAAACGATGTCAAGGATTTGCGAAAATTGCTCAGTACCTTCGACAACGTGGAAGGTACTGAGCAATTTTAAAGCCACTTAATACAAATTCTATGAAACCTTAAGACATAATATAAAATCACTATAGATTATGGGTTTTACTTTTATTTTTTGAATTGCAGTAAATTGTCAGAGTAGGGTAGAATTGTTTCTACCACAGGGACAAAAAAAGAAAGAAAAAAGCGTAATCCAAATAGGACTACGCTTTCTTCCTTCCCTTAAGAGGGAATACACTCGGAAAATTTGTTAATGTTGCTAAGTTAAACCGTAACTGACAATTCCACATTCATCTCGTCAGTGCAGTTATGTCATCTGATATGAAATACCAGACATTTAGGTGCACTTCCACAAAAAACTTTTCTTTCACTTCCAGGTAAAACACGTTGGACCTGAACCTAAATATATCGGTTCCCGACGAGAGTACCTTTTGTCAGTAAAGCAAATTTTCCGCCAAGGCTGTGCAAATCATCCATTGGAGTCTCTTGTAAACTCATAGTTTACCAGTCCCTTCCTACGGTAGTTTCGCCTTGTACTATTTATATACCCCGCTTAAAAATAATTAAACATCTTTTATTAAATTTGTTCAAACTTTTTTATGTAAGTTTTGAAAGGATTTTTTTCCATCCAGCTCCTGCTGTATTATATCTTGTTTTGTATAAAAAAACTTGCAAAAAGATGGAGAGCTTAATTCGAATTTGTCTATTGAAATGCCCCCTTGTTCAGTTGATTTAGTTGACACTGAATATATAATTTCAAATTTCCGGAATATTGTTGTGGTAGTAAATGAGGTCATTTAAGAGGTCTTATAAACATAAAAAGTACACCACTATATATAAGTGATGTACTGATTATCTTATAATGTGTGACATTAAAGATAAGTTAGTGTTTTTATAATAAAAGCATACATTCACTTATCTTTAATTTTACAAATTATCCTTCTTCTTATTTATGTGCTATATGAACTTTTAACTGCTTACCTTTTACTGTAGTATTTCGCATTGTTTTTAACACAAGTGGACCTTTGCCATTAAGTATTTCTACATAAGTAACATTGTCCTGAATCGTAATAATTCCAATGTCGTCCGCAGAAACGCCTTCTATCTTTGCAATAGTGCCTACAAAATCAACTGCTCGAAGTTTCTTTTTCTTGCCTCCGTTGAAATACAGTTTCGTAATGTTCGCATTTAACTGCTCACCTTTGGATTTTTTCAGTTCTGGTTGCTCTTGCATTTTCAAGTCGAAAACTGCACGATTTTTTGATACTGCCTCATCTGAAAGCTCAGGTCCAGTGGGAATTTCAAAGCCAATAAATGCCTCAATTTCTTTTACAAATTTATCTTCATGTGGAGTAGCTAACATGATTGATTTACCACTTCGTCCCGCTCGACCAGTTCTACCAGTACGATGGACGTAGCTTTCTTGCTCCAGAGGGACATCAAAATGCACTACATGTGTAATATCTTCAATATCAATTCCACGAGCAGCTACATCCGTCGCAATTAAATAACGGAATTCACCCTTTCGGAATTCGTCCATTACTTCAAAACGATCCTCTTGCATCATCCCACCATGTATCTTATCCGCTGTGTAACCTTTTGCATCGAGGGCATCCACAAGCTGATCCACTCGCTCTTTTGTACGACAAAAGATAATACAGCTATCTGGATTTTCTAGTATCGTTAGCTTTTCAAGGAATGCTTGCTTTTGCTCTTCCTTCACTACATACTTCACATGTTCAATATCTGGAGCGTGATCTTCCGTAACAGCAATTTCAATGGAAACAGCGTCCCTCATATATTTATTACTTAATTTTTTTATTTCGTCTGATAGAGTAGCCGAAAATAACATAGTTGTACGTTCTTTTGGAAGTAGTTTAATAATGGATTCTACTTGCTCTAAAAAACCCATATTCAACATTTCATCTGCTTCATCGATTACGAGATATTCTATTTTAGATACATCAAGCGTACCTTTTTCCATATGGTCAAGCACTCTTCCTGGTGTCCCCACTACAATATGTGTTTTTTGTTTTAATGCTAATTTTTGTTTCGCAAAAGGTGATTTTCCGTATAAGGCTAGTCCTTTTATTCGTTTATAACGACCAATATTCGTTATATCCTCTTGAACTTGAACTGCTAATTCTCTCGTTGGCGTCAATACCAACGCCTGAGGTTTGTTTTCTTCCCAATCTACAAGCTCACATAATGGTGTCGCAAAAGCAGCTGTTTTCCCACTACCGGTTTTCGATTTAACAAGAATATCCTGCTTTTTAAGGGCAACAGGAATTACCTTTTGTTGTACTTCTGTTGGCTCTGTATAACCCAATTGTTCAATGGCTTTTAAGATTTTCTCGTCTAACATTAATTCTTTAAAATGCACTATGCATAAACTCCTCTTTACTTCCCTATTTTCATCCCTAACACATCTGAATCTTCTATAGCTATTAATGCAGCTTTTTTTATGCATTCTTTCCTTTCCTTATTCATCTAAATTGGTGTTTTAACTAAATTTACTCTATGTCCCTTAGTATATTATTACCCGAAGAAATATTACTTAAGCCTATCATAAGTTGGTATTCGAAAAACATCTTTTCCTACTAAAAGCATATAATTATATTAATTAACGAGAAAGAGCCCTTAATTAAACTCTTTAACATCTTATAACAAGCTAACTATGATATAATTAATATATCGCTTTCTCTGCGAATAAAAATAGAAAAGAGGCAACCACATGAGTTTCCAAAGACAACCAAAGGAAGTTTCGGACTTCGTAGCAGCACGGAAAATTGATGAGAAGATCTCTTTTACTCGTAATGATCACGAAGTGCAAGGTACTATTTTTAAAATTTTAGAGCAATCGGTTATTGTAGAAATTTCTACTGAGGATGCGAAGAAAATTAATGTTCCTTCTAATTTAACAGTAGTATCCCATAAAAATTATACAGTGCTATAACGATGGATTTCTTCGAGAAAAGCTTTTCCATATTTTTCTCGTTTATTAGCACCGACTCCATGTACTTCTAATAATTCTTCTTCGGTTTGCGGACGCTTTACACACATATCTTGTAGTGTCTTATCAGAAAAAATAACAAACGGTGGTACACCGGCTTCGTCCGCAATTTTTTTCCGGAGTATTCTTAATCCCTCAAACAATGGATCGTTATTCGCAATTTGTTTTGTCACTGCGACTCCTTTTCGCAAAATTTTTCTTTTTCCAAGCAATACATCTTTCCCCGCATCCGATACATAAATGGTTGGCAAGCTTCCGTGGTTGACCAAAAGTAATCCTTCTGAAATCATAAACTCCATTAGTCCGGACACTTCTTTTAAAGATTTATTTTTTAATATTCCGTAAGTAGATAGTTTTGTAAATCCAAAATCCATTACTTTTTTGTTTTGCGAGCCTGTTAAAACTTGCGCTGTAATTGTCTTTCCAAACTTCTGTCCCATACGTACAACACAAGATAACACCATCTGCACTTCTTTTGTAACATCACTCATCTCTCTCGTATCTGTGCAATTACCACACCGACCACATGGTTCCTCATTAGGTTCTCCGAAATAGTTCACGATAAATTGTTGTAAGCAATTCTCGGTATGACAATAATCAACCATCCCTTGAAGCTTTTCAAGTTCTTGTGGAATTCGTTCACGATCCAACGCTTGGTCAATTAAAAACCGTTGTGTCTGTACATCTTGTGACGCATATAACACAACACACTCACTAGGAAGTCCGTCTCGCCCTGCTCTTCCCGCCTCTTGATAATAACTTTCCATATTTTTTGGTAACTGGTAATGAATTACATATCTCACGTTAGATTTATCAATACCCATTCCAAATGCATTTGTCGCTATCATTACCTGAGCCTCATCAGTCAAAAAACGCTCCTGCTCTTTGTTTCGAAAAGCTTCTGGAAGCCCTGCGTGGTATTTTGCGGATTGGACACCTGCTTTTATTAAAAGTTCATGTAGTAGGTCTACCGTCTTTCTTGTCGCAGCATAAATAATCCCTACTTCATTTGCATTTTTCTTAATAAATTCCTTTAAAAACTTGTTCTTATCTTGTCCTAATACAACCGAAAAAGATAAATTTGAGCGAGCGAACCCTGTTATAACCGTGTTTTCTTCTTTTATTTGAAGAATGCGGCAAATATCTGCTCTTACATCTGGTGTAGCAGTGGCAGTTAAAGCCAAAACACTCGGTTGCTCAGTAAAAACTTCCTTTAATCGATGAATGGATCTGTAGCTTGGACGAAAATCATGTCCCCATTGAGAAATACAATGTGCTTCATCTACTGCGATAAGGGGTACTTTCACTCGTTTTAGTTGATTTAAAAAGCTTTGGGATTCTAACCGTTCTGGTGCTATATAAAGTAAACGATATTGACCATTTTGCACTTCTTCCATTGTTTCTCTTACTTCTTCAGCAGTTAATGTACTATTAATAAAAGTAGCTGGAATTCCCGCTTGTATTAATGTATCTACTTGATCCTTCATAAGTGAAATCAATGGTGAAATAACAATTGTTGTTCCTTCAAGCATTAGGGATGGAATTTGATAGCATAAAGACTTTCCTCCACCCGTAGGCATTACACATAAACTAGATTTATTTTTTAGGACATAGTTAATAATCGTTTCTTGTCCTTCGCGAAACGATTCATATCCAAAATATTCTTGTAATAATTTTCGTGCATTTTCCAGCATTCCGGTCACTCCTATCTCCTTCACTTTACCATAGAACCCCACTACATTGGAAACGTTCCATCAAACAAAAAAGGAAACAGATTATTTTCTGTTTCCCTTTTTGTTTTTCACTTCATGATTGTTTGTTTTTGGATCGACTTTATCTACGTCTACTCCAAGTATAAAATATCCTACAACAGAGGAGACAATTGCAGCTCCTATAGTAATGAGGATTTTATTTATCATAGTTACTTCATTATATTCGTCTTGGTTTAGCATAATTGTTGCTAATATCGCTACAACTATCATAATCGGTACGATTACTTTTGATTTTTTCACAGTTAACTTCCTTCCTCAGTATATACGTAAAGTATATTGTATCATAAGAATCCGGGCGGAAAGGAGTATACGAAACGTGGGAGCGAAAGCTGTTGTAATCGCGACTATTTCTTTCGTATCATCATAGAGTAATACACGGATGTCCGCTGCCGCACGCTACGCATGATCGCAGGATGAGTCGCTCCTTCGTCACTCCCACATCCTTTACGGAGTCTCATTCTTCTCGCTCCTGCGGCGTGTGAGGCGTACATCCTGATAACACCATCGAATTAATTATAATTCAATGAAAAAAGTAAACCTACTTCCAGTTTTTCAGGATTATTGATTAATAATACATTTAGGATTTAATTGTGCTATTCAACTAAACTACCTCGTTAGTTCAAGAAGAATAGAGAACACACATAGCAAATCCTCAACTATTCGGAAGGATTTACTACGCACACGCCTATGTAACAAAACTCTTACATACAAAGATGTATTATCCAAAAATGCGCAGTCCCCAAGCGAGTGTTGGGAATTGCGCATTCTATATCCCTCTAGTCAATCTATGTCTACTTATACTATTTCTCTCTTCAAATATTAGCTTTTTCTTCTTAACGTTGTTAGCAATCCAGAACCTGATTGATTCCCTCATCAGATTCCTGGAAGGGACTGTACGAATCCGCCTTTCGGAAAGAAGTCCAACACGTGTGATGAGCCCAATTTCTGCGGTGACTTCGCAGGGTCCTCTATATGCCCATTATAGACGCCTGCGCCTGGTATTATTAATATGATGTCAGTATGGATTCAACATGTTTTTCTTACCCTCATCATTAAACACTAATACTTCATCAGACGGGTCATAGGAATCACCGTAAAAATACTGATCCTTATACGTGTGGATGTTTTCATACGTCCATTTCATGGCTTCGTAAATCACAGATTCATCTTCATCAGTTGGGGACCAATACAAAATTTCCAAAACGGTATTTTCACCTGTAGCGAGGGAACGACGTGTGTATCCAATGCGTGTGGCGTGTTTAAATTCTTCACGTGCATAAAATCTAAGTCGCTTTTCTGAATCTGTATCATCATAGTTAATGGGTTCTACTTCCAATAAAATGACTTTATTTTTTTCTTTTAATTTATTCAATAATCTCCGACCAAGACCTTCTCCACGAGCTTCCTTAGAAACAAATAAATAATCTACAAAGATAAAGTTTTCAAATTCAACGTACATTAATACGTGCTTTGGACTTTCATCTTTAATATACACATTTCCTTTATCAGCTAAAAGTGTTTCCATATGCGCTCGTGACTTCATTTCGTCGACCGGAAAGTATTGATTGAGCTTCTCATACCAATTCATTTGGAACCTTTCTCCTTCTAAAATTGTATTTTGCTCGGAGGTTTTGTTTGAGAGGTTTTATAAGAGGAACAAAGTGGCCGAGAAAAATCCTCGATTTTATTTATTCCCCTTTTTCCATCTCATAATCATTCTTCGACAACTTTCTGTAAGAAGTGTACTCGTTTAAAAAAGTTTGATTAAAAATTACTTTTAAAGTCAAATTTCATAAAAAGGATGAGATAGATACAATCAAGCATGATATCAACAAATGTGTAGTAAGAGAAAGCCACATTCTTCGGTTGAAGAATGTGGCTACTTATAATTTATATATTATCACTTATGATTAGCCTGTATAGCTAACTTTTCCTGTCTCAACTAATTCTTTAAGTCCCATGAACATTAAATTCCAACCATGTTCAGATCCATCGTGATACTCTCCAAGCGCTTTTTCAATATCTGATTTCGTCCAACTTTCTTCATGAGGAACAATGATGTTTTGTGAAAATGTCATTTCACACCCTTTTGAAAGCTCCTTTAGTTCAACTGTAATTGTATCTACTGTATCGCTAAACTGTGGCATTTTAAAAGTAAATACTAATTTATTAGGAGGATCGATTTCGAGATATTCCCCTATCGCTCTATAATCTTTTCCTTCTCGATGATCAACAATTTCCCAAGAACCGCCAACTTGAGGATTATTTTGTGCAACTTTGTTTGTCCCCTCCAGTGTAAAGAACCATTTTCTCATCATTTCAGGGTTCAGCCATGCATCAAAAACTCTTTCAGGGGCTACGTCAAAGACTCTTGTCATTTTTAAAGTGGTTGTTGAATAGTTTTCCATCTTATTGCTCCTTTAATTAATTATTGTTCTTCCTTTTTAGCTTTCAACAGTTCATTTTCAAGAAGATCGAAACGATTACTCCAAAACTTCCTATAAAAATCTAGCCATTCTGTAGCTTGAGCTAATGTTTCTTTATTTAAGCGACATATGTGAGTTCTTCCATTTACAATCCTTTCAACTAGATTTGCTCGCTCCAAAACCTTTAAATGCTTTGATATTGCAGCCAAGGACATATCAAACGGTACCGCAAGTTCAGAAACGGACCTATCTTCCAGAGCCATCATATTTACCATTTCTCTTCTTGTTGAATTTGCTAAAGCATGAAAAATCTCATCTAAATATTTTCCCTCATAGTTAACCATGTAGTTAAATATAATTGAGATTCGACTAATATTCAACTATTTAATTAAATAAAAAGTATATGATGAATTTGTTCATACATCTTTTTATCCCCCTAATTTATCACCTTACTTTTTTAAAACGCCTTCGTGTGGGATAATAAACAAAAACGATTGTTAAGGATGACTATAATGCAAAAAGAAATAGATATAAAAATAAAAGATACACTTGCTCTGGACTTGCAAAAGGGTGTTCCTATTTTATTAAAAGATGGATTCCAGGAAACAGACAATTTAGAAGAAGGTTCTATACTGAAATTAAAAAATCCAGCAGGTAAATTTCTAGGTAAAGGCTATGTAGGAAAACAAAATAAAGGAATCGGCTGGCTACTTACAAAAAATGAAAATGAGATAATCGACACTGCTTTTTTTCAAAAGAAAATAGCTGCAGCTATCAAACAGCGAGATGATTTTTATAATAGCTCTGAAACAACTGCATTTCGTGTTTTTAACGGTGAAGGAGACGGAATTGGTGGTCTGATCATTGATTATTTTGATGGTTTTTATGTTATTAGTTGGTATAGTGAAGGAATTTATTCCTTTAAAGAAATGATTCTCGAGGCATTAGAAGCATCTGTTTCATATAAAGGTATATATGAAAAGAAACGCTTTGATACAAAGGGTCAATATTTAGAAGACGATGATTTTGTGAAAGGTCAACGTGGAGAGTTCCCTTTAATCGTGAAAGAAAATGGGCTGAACTTTGCTATTTACTTAAATGACGGAGCAATGGTTGGTGTGTTCTTAGATCAACGAGACGTTCGTAAAAAGATTCGAGATGTTTATTCCAAAGGAAAGACAGTGCTTAATACATTTTCCTATACAGGTGCTTTTTCCGTTTTTGCTGCAGCGGGTGGTGCAACGAAAACAACGAGTGTCGATCTTGCAAAACGAAGCCTCGGTAAGACCACTGAGCAATTTGAAGTAAATGGTATCGATGTAGAAAAACAAGACATTATTGTGATGGATGTGTTTGATTATTTTAAGTATGCAAAACGCAAAGAATTATCCTTTGATGTCGTTATTTTAGATCCTCCAAGCTTTGCTCGGTCAAAAAAGTACACATTCAGTTCTGCAAAAGATTACACAAACTTATTAAAAGACTCTATTGCAATTACAGAAAAAAGTGGCATAATTGTTGCATCTACAAACAACGCAACGTTTGGAATGAAAAAATTCAAAAGCTTTGTAGAAAAAGCATTTAAAGAAAGCAACAGAAAATACATCATTGAAGAAGAATTTTCCCTTCCAAGTGACTTTAAAACTTCTCCTTTGTTTAAAGAAGGAAATTATTTGAAGGTTTTATTTATAAGAGCTAAATAATTGAATGATATACATGTTAAATGAATAAAATGCATTGACCGTTTAGAAATTGCAAAAATGTCGTAGGAACAACTAGGGGTAAGTTTATAACATCTAAATAAAAGAAAATTAAATTTTTCCGAAAAGCAAAATCCCAAGAAGAGATCCATACTCGACTTGGGATTTTCTATGTTTTAATTAACTTCTGCTTGTACTTCTACTACAGTGGCTTCAACTTCTGTTCGAGTCATTTTTTCTTTTCCACTCTTTAATGCTTTTAATGTCTTGTGCGCAAGGGCGAGTGGCAGCTTGCAAAATAATAAGATACTGCGACGATTGATACTTTTTATATACTCATCTGCTTTAGATAGGTTTTCTTCAGCATAATCGAACATTTCGGCACGAGTCCATCCTTCTGGAAAAAATTGAACTCCTCGTTCACTATCTTCTTCTTTATTACGTAAAATATTTACTGCCTGTAGGCCTCGTCCATATGCTATCGCAAGATCACGATCCGTATCTATATCTGCATTCCACTTCCACAGTTCCGATAGCATTACCCCAACCAATCCAGCTACATAATATGTATACTCATCAAGATCTTCTTTTGTTTTAACTTGCCATTCCTTCCCTACCCATTTAGCCATTCCTTCTGCCATTTCACCCGTGTAGGCTTTTACTGTTACTTTTAAATCAGTAGGACAAATTTCTAGCCAGTCCGCAAGTCTCATGGAAACCTCTGGTAGTATTTCTTTAAAAGGTTCAACAAGCTGCTCGTATTCTTTTGGATTAAAATCATTCAAAAGCATTTTGCTAGTTTCTAATAATAATTGTTGTTTCTCATTTTGCCCAAGCGATTCATGGTCCTCAATTTCATCTATCGCACGCATACATAAGTAAGCAGAAGCAACCGCCTTCTTTAGTGTCGGTTCTAAAAAAGTGATTGGGATATAAAATGTTCTACTTGTCTTTTTTAGCATATCCATTGCTTCTTTTTGTAAAGCCGCTTTTTCACGCACAACTAGTCCTCCATTTCACAATCAAATACTCTATGTACTATTGTACTGGATTTTAGCAAAAAGACAAAACCACGTCCATTAGAAAGAGATCTCCTGTAAATTCCATAAAAGTAGCCTTCTTCTGTTCTCTGAATAAAATAGAAACAATCAGCATGCACGCATGAACTAAAATCTGTCGTAAAGGAGGTTTGCATCATTCATTACTTGGACATTGGTCAAGGTGAACCTGTAGTATTAATTCATGGCTTAGGGAGTAAAAAAGAATCCTGGGTAAACCAATACAACCTCTCCTCCAATTATCGATTAATAATACCTGACCTACGCGGACATGGAGAATCTGAAATATACACCGATATTTCCATTTACAATTTTGCTCAAGATATTTTATCGCTCCTAGATTCCTTAGACATAAAAAAAGCACACTTTTGCGGTCTTTCCATGGGAGGTCTAGTTGTGCAAGAGATTTATAAACAAAAAAAAGAGTGTGTTTTATCCATGGTTTTGTCTAATACATTTTCTTACGTTCCAACATTTTTAGGTCATTTGACAGTTATGAAAGGAATTAAAAAACTTCAATCAACATCAAGTGAAAACTATACTACTTACACCGCCAAAAAATGTCTCTATCAAAAGGAATCAACTCTAATTGATGCTGCAAAGAAAATGTTTCTTATTCGTAAAAAGACTTATATCGATTCATCTCTGTCAGCAATCAAATCCAATTATCTTCCAATATTACCGTTCGTAAAGGTTCCAACTTTAATTATTGGTGGAAAATACGATGAAATAAACCCCTTAATAAGCAGCTATATAACCAAAGGCTTTATGCCAAAAGCGGAAGTCGTCATATTTGATAACTGTGGACATTTACCTATTTTAGAAAAAAAGGAAGAGTATAATGAACTACTTGATCGTTTTTTTCGCAGGAATAGAAGAGAGCTATCCTGATAACTTTTTAGCTGTTCAGTTTTAAAATCTTTACCTATATTAAACGTAAAATAGGTGTCCGATTAGCAGCTCATCGGATGCCTACCAATTGTTCAATAATACAGAGCCTATCTTTTAAAAAGGCTATGTTAAAGGTACAGGTTGATTTAAAATGCAGATAAAAAATGAGCTGGGAGATGTATCTCCAGCTCATTGTATTTTGATGTCCATTTTTTACTAAAACACCCGTTAGTTGAAGAAGGGGTGCCAATATTGTTTAGCCAAAAAGTTGGCTAATTTACTACTTCCCCGGCACTCGTGAGCCGAATTCGCTTGGTTAAAGCTGCAGCCGCTGCAAGCACCACGGCTGGCGATTCCGAGGCATAATCAGACCGTTGATGCTCTCCGATTCCAAACACATCAAGGCCGACTTGATCGGCAATAACGATTTCTTCGATCCCGTTCCGAATCCGCTCGGGATGATTAATCCTCTTTCCCGTTACGAGATCCGGTGAGTTCTCTAGAAAAGTATTGATGCCTATTTCAAAGTTATCTGTATATTCAGCCATAGCTGATACTCCTTATCGTGTTGATCGCAGACAGAAATATTATCGATGTCCTGCGGCAACGTTTCTTGGCGCAACTTCATGGATTCGTTTAAGATCAGAATCCGTAAGCTCAACCTGCAAAGATCCAATATTCTCATCCAAATACTTTCTTCTTTTCGTTCCTGGAATAGGTACGATATCGCTGCCTTGCATCAATATCCATTTCAGCGCCAATTGCGGTGCGGTACACCCCTTTTCATCAGCCATCTCTTGAATCCGGGCGACAAATTGAAGGTTTTTCTGTAAGTTTTGTCCCTGAAATCTAGGGAAGTTTCGTCTGATGTCGTCGTTTCCCAAATCCTCGTATCGTTGGATCGTACCTGTTAAGAAACCACGTCCAAGAGGACTATAGGCTACAAAGCCGATGCCAAGCTCTCTGCAGGTAGGAAGAACTTCGTCCTCTACGTCTCGGGACCACAAGGAATATTCCGTTTGCACCACAGATATTGGATGAACCTCATGTGCTCTGCGAATCATAGCTGGCGAGGCTTCTGAAAGGCCGATATAACGGACCTTCCCTTCCTTCACCAGATCAGCCATCGCCCCTACAGACTCCTCGATTGGAGTGTAGGGATCAATACGATGCTGATAATACAGGTCGATGTGGTCAACGCCTAATCTGCGCAAGCTTGCTTCACAGGCAGCCTTAACATATTCCGCTCTTCCGTTATATTCCCACATCGGCCCTTTGTCTCGTACTACCCCAAACTTGGTAGCCAAAGTGACCTCATGACGTCGATCTATAATCGCTTTTCCCACCAGTCTTTCATTTTCGCCGACACCATACATATCCGAGGTATCCAAGAAACCCACACCAAGTTCCAGTGAACGATGAATCGTCCGTATGGATTCTTGTTCATCCCGGTCGCTGCCGTAGAAGTCGGACATGGTCATGCAGCCTAATCCAAGAGCTGATACTTCAAGCCCGCTTGATCCAAGTGCTCTTTTCTCCATAAAAAAATCACTCCTCATGTTCAATGTTGTAATCACAAAACGGTATGGTTTTGCATTTAGATATCTTTTTCCTATACTCTTTTGAGTTGTTCTGCTACATTCTGTTTATTTTTCAAAGCAATCGAAATCACTGCAAATACAGTTGCAAGCAATACGATTAGCCCTCCGACCCAACCAATCGATGATAGGGAGAGTTGTTCGACAACCACACCACCTAGAACTGCCCCCAAGGCAACACCAAGATGGAATGCAGAGGAATTCAAACTCAAAATAATATCGGTTGATTGAGGAGCCATAGTAACCAGACTAAACTGCTGTGCTGGGGCCGTTGTCCAAGCTCCAAGCATCCAAAGAGCTAGTATGAACAAGGCACCTGCAAAGGTGACGGCAACAATCGGGAGAAAAAACAGGGCAATCACATGAAGGAGCAGACTTGCAATCAGTGTACGACCAATTCCCCATTTATCAGCTCCGTAACCTCCTAATCGAACGTTCGTTCAATTTTCTTCAAAAAAAAATGTCGAACGTCCGTTCAATATGCCCCAAAAATTATCGAACGTTCGTTCAACTCACTTCAAAAAAAGGGCTGTTTATGCTTTAATAGCATTCCAGCTCATTTGAATCATTATATCGATATTAGCAGAACTGAATTCATATTCACCATTTATATACTCTTTCCCCATTTGGACAAATGGCAGACAGGAGTAGGTAACCAGAAGATTGGTCTCCGAATCCTTGAATAGTCCTTCTTTGATCCCCCTCTCGAATAGAGCATAAATCGGCTTGAACACACCACCATTTTGATCTTTACAACTTTTGCGTATAAACGGAGAGTCAAGAAACTGTTCCATTAACAGAAAGTTAGCTTTATTATTCACAATATAATTGGAATAATTACGCAATATTTTCTCAAATCCATCCCTGACTGACATATCCGCCGTTATACCTCTAAACATCTGCTGATGCATTTGATCCTTGAGGTTAAAATATAGTTTAATCAGTAAGTCTTCTTTACTTTCAAAATAAAAGTAAATGGATGATGAAGAGATGCTTGCCCTTTTCGCAATTTTGGACATGGATATATCGGATAGCCCTATTTCATTGAGAAGTGCAATGGTTGTCTGATAGATAAGTTCCATTTTGTTTTCGGTTTTATTTTTCATAAACCGATTATAATCGAACGTTCGTTCAAAGTCAAACTGTTTTCCAAACAATATACCGAAGTATTCGGTTTCAAAAACATTGATGAACAACAACCGAAATGTTTGCTATCAAATTCACGACGCTGTTACTTTCGGGTGTCGGTCACCATATGAGATCCTCTTCCGCAAACTGTTCAATCACCTTACAAGTCCATTTCTGGTTCACTTTGTATTTAATTAGTAGATGTCAATCACTATACTTGAGCTGTCCGAAAAACCTTTGAATCCCATATTTTACATTAATTGCACCTATGTGAAACTACCCAGTTGGAGTCGGTTATTTCTTCGTTTATTGAACTAACCTGCCGTCTTTAGTTCAATAAAAAAAGGCTTTACTCCTTCTTGAGGTAAAGCACCCATTAGTGAAAAATAATTATATTTTCACCATACAAATTTAGATGATATGACCATTAACTTCAGTTGTTCCTGTACAGACACCCATTCGCAAATTGTTATAAATCGTCCAACGAAGAAAATGTTCTTTCGTTCATTTATTTTGCCTCAAAGTTTTAGGGGCTTACTCACCTACCATACCGTCATTATCATTATCGCGCATATAGGGGTATAACCAATGTTTATTTAGGTTAGGAGTCAAAAGGGTTGATAATAAAAGGACCACACATTTTAGATATGTCTAATATGTATGGTCCTTTATTTATTTTATTATTCAACTAGCGCACCCGTTCGTATTATAAGGTTTACCACAAACCAATATGAATAATTAATGTAAATAATTATTCAGAAGACTATTGATTGATTTATTTATTTCATTTATGTTGGGATTTTCTACTTTCGTATCGTTAATGCTATATTTCCTTTTTAGTTGAATAATTCTCTCTAAACTTTCATTTAATCTTTGTTCGGAAATTTCCCCATTTTGAACAGCAGCTTTTAAAGAGGAGATAATCTGTACAACATTATTATAGTCATGCCCTACTAAAATAATATCGCTTCCTGCCTTAACTGATTCTACCGATGCTTTACCAATATCAAAATGTTCTGTTATGGCTCCCATTGTCATATCGTCCGTCATGATTACACCTGTAAAGCCTAGTTGTTTTCTAAGAAGATTCGTCATTACAGCTTTTGACATGGTCCCTGGATTCGTTTTATCTAATTGAGGCAATAAGATATGAGCCACCATCACAACATCTGCTCCTTGATTAATCGCACGTTCAAACGGGATTAACTCTAGTTCTTTAAGTTGATTTAGGCTTTTATTTACAATTGGAAGGTCCAGATGAGAATCAACTGATGTATCTCCGTGACCAGGAAAATGCTTAATTGTCGTGATGACGTTTTGAGACTGTATCCCTTTCATCGTTTGAATCCCAAGTTTACTTACGATTTCTGGATTGTTCCCAAATGATCGATCTCCGATTACTGGGTTATTTGGATTGCTGTTAATATCAAGAACAGGTGCAAAATCGAGATTTAAACCAAATTCTTTTAATTCATGGCCTAAGAGTGTTCCGACTTTATAAGAAAAATCAGGATTGTTTACTTGTCCAATCTGTTTATTTGGTGGAAAGTTTACAAGTCCACCTGGCAATCTTGTCACACGTCCACCCTCTTGATCAACACTTAGTATAAGCGGAAGACTCGAACTATTTTTAGCTTTCAGCTGATTAACAAGTTGAACGGTTTGTGCAGGGGTGTCAAAATTATATTTGTAGAAAATAATTCCCCCGACATGAAATTGGCCTATTAATTTTTTTGCATTTGCGTCCATTGTAGTCCCGGAAACCCCAGCAAGAATCATCTGGCCAATTTTATCTTCTAAGCTCATTTTAGATATTACTTCTGAAATGGTTTTTTCTTGGTGATTCGAGTGTTTCCCTACTTCTGCTTGTTGATTTGGGCTCTTTTCATCTTGGGCTTGCTGATTTGGTGTTTTTTCAACCTGTGTATAGAGTGAGATATGGTCAACTTTAGGATTTGGCTCCAGCTCTGTTTTTACTGGTAAAACCCACAATAAGTCAGTAGAGGCCGTTGCATGATAGACAAGGATCATTTGGTCAACAGTTGAATCTTTATAGTATCGAATGGCATCGGGTTCTCCACCAATTTTCGTAATTTCATTTAAAGGAATATTTTGTAGTTCAGAATCATAAGAACGTATATCATTTACGGTCTGATCGGTATAGCCTATTGTAGAATGATGACTTTTGTATTCCTCATACCTGCCTTTAGCAGTTTCCGAAATATGGTCTGATTTTCCCCACTCTTTGTTTACTTCCTTCCATTCTGTTTTACCAGAAGCAAAGGGAATATTCGGAACCTTGCCTTCCTTCGATAAGGAAAAAGTTTCTTCTACCAATTTCTCAAGATTTGAATTCAGATCATTCTTTGAATCCACTGTATTTTTACCGGTAGGTTGAGTAATAATTGGACTTTCTTTATCTTGCGTCGTCTGTTCGCTACTATTTTCTTTGATTGCATAATAATAAACGCCAATAATTATAGCTAAAATTAAAAGTGGAATCGTAAAAATACGTAGTTTATTTCGTGATTTTCTTTGTTGTCTTTTCATATCCAATTTTCCTTTCTAACTTTTCGCCTTTAACTATTATGACCTTTTTTACATTTTTCGAATTCAGTTTCTGATGATTATTTCTATTGCGTTAAATCGGCTCAATAAAGCCTGTAATTTACAGAGGATGAAATCATCCATTCATCCTCTATTTAAGTTGTTAATTATAATGTTTACGCTGTAAAAGAAGCTCGTTACGTGTGGTTACTTTTTCGCTTCACATTTTATTACCATTGTCTTCCCGGATCATTCGACATATTATTAACTGTCCCCTTAGGGTAAAACACGGAGTAGTGGTCCATTACCGGGTCTGGATTACTGTTTGAAGGCTTAGGAAATACTAACAAAATCTTGAAATCAGAGCTTGCAACATACCCTATAATTTCTTCACCATTACTTTTTACATCATAATCTGGAGTTCCAAATTCTTTCTTCACCATAGAAAGTGATAATTCATTTAATTTCTTATCAAACGATCTCGCCTCAAAAATCCGTGATCCTTTGTTGAAACCAAATACCACATTGTATTTTGAAAATACAGCATAATTTCCTTTCGCATTAGGTACCCAATCAACCTTTTCCGCTTTTCCTAGTTTTTTCTCTACGTCTTCTATAACGGTTGTTTTAACAGGAAACTCTGAGTTGATGATTTTACCCTGCTTTGCCAATTGCATGATACTTGAAAGAAGTTTCCGCTGAGTATCCCCATTAGATGATAAAGCAGAGGTATTGTTTTTCGATGCTTCCCCTTGGTTTGTATTGTTATTTTGTTTTGCACTGTTTTGTGACGCTTGGCTTGTATTATTTTGAGATGTATTGCTTCGTATAGCTTGGCTTGTATTGTCTTGGGATGTATCGTTTTGAGTTGCTTGATTTGCATTATCTTGAGTTGCATTGCTTTGTGGTGCTTCATCTTGTAAGGTTATTTCTTCTGATGGAGTAGAACTATTTGTGCCACTATCTTCATTTGGGATATCCTCTGAGCTGCCAGATTTAAGGGTGCTTGAACAGCCTACTATAATTGTAAGAGATAGAGCCAATACTGCACATATTGCCGAACTTTTTTTAAATTGTGTAATCATAACAATTCTCCGTTTATTGTATTTACTTGCATATCCTAATGTCCCAGTATTACTCCTTTTTTCTGAGAATAGTCTAAGCATATTGATTATTGTCTGACCGTATTTTTTGACTTCTTCTGTCTTTAAAGTGCTGATGACAGACGCATCACAAGCCACTTCACAGTCTTGTTTTACCTGATTAAGTGAATACCAGATTAAGGGGTTGAACCAATAGATTGCTTTAACAATCATAAGTAAGGTGTTTACCACTAAATCCTTGTTCTTAATATGAGTTAATTCATGGCTTAACACAAACCCAAACTCTTCCGGGGTTAGTTTGTCTATAAGCTCCTCTGGAATAATAATTTTAGGATGGATCATCCCGTAAACTGCAGGAGATTTCGAGTAATTACTATAAATAATTTTTATCTTAGAATTAACTTTAAGCTTTGATCTTTCTGCTTCTAAAATTTTAATTAAGTCTTCTCTTTCACAGACTGAACACTTTTTCAATTTAGCCCTCATTAAGATATTTACGCATAAAATATACAGTAAAATCGATGAAACACCTATTATCCACAGCACCGCTGCAGTATCATAACTAAAAATAGCACCTATAATTCCTGAATCAGCTAATGCGTTACTATCTTCTATAGACGGTGAATTTCCGGTTGTGATCGTACTTTTTGGTTTTATGTTAGGAACATATTGTTCTGCTATAAAATGAGGATCAAGTTCCTTTTGTTCAATTGGAATAAAATTCATAAAGCTTATATGATTTTGAATATCTATTGGCACTATTAGCCTAAGTACAAGCAAAATCCAAATATAATAATGAAGCTTTGCACTAAGTCTTTGTCTAAAAATAGCCTTAATAATAAGTATCCCTAATGCTAAAATACTACCCATAAGCGAAAGTAATAAGACTTCTTTAAATATTGCAGATAAAACCATACATCATTACCTGCCTTTTACTTGTTATTTTTTTTATTAAGCAATCGTTCCAGTTCTTCTATTTCCTTCTCAGAAATCTTCTCTTCCTTTATAAAATTGGCGAGCATAAGGTGGATAGAACCATCGTATACCTTTTGAATAAACGATCTTGTTTCATCCAACATACAGTCTCTTTTATCTACTAAAGGATAATACTCATAAAGAGGCTTCTCCTTATTCACACCTAAAGCACCTTTTTTTACCAGTCTACTTATTAATGAATGAATTGTTTTCGGACTCCAATTCTTATTAGAACTTACTGCCTCTACTATCATCGCAGAAGTTAATGGAGCTTCTTCCCATAACACCTTCATTACTATCCATTCTGCATCAGATATTTTGCACTCTGCTTTCTTCATCTTGTTCCTCCATCCTACAAGTGTAATCTGAATATAGACTACACTTGTAGGATGGAGGTGTCAATGTCCTTTTTTTCCCAAATTAAATAGCCAACAATGTTTGAGCTACAAAATTAAAAATGAAAATCTAATGCAATTTATTCGTTTAATGATGGAAGGAAAAATGATTAATAAAGTACATTTTCAAAGATAAACTTCAGCTCACTTATCCTCAGTATCTAGTCTTAGTTACCCTGTGGGAGAAGCCACAAAGAACAATTAAAGAGCTGGGTGAAGTGCTTAATCTTGATACTGGTACACTGTCTCCACTACTCAGACGTATGGAAACTGCGGGTCTCATCGAGCTCGCCGTGACACAGTGGACGAACGCGTCATGAACATTTATATTACGCAAGCTGGCAAAGTACTACAGGAGAAGGCATCGTGTGTTCCGCAATCCTTATTCGACGCAACTGGCATGAATAAAAAGGAATTGGATGAAATAAAAGAAAGAATCATGTACCTTTTACATCAACTGAATGGAGTAGCCGAGAAATAGATGCAATAGAAAAAACCACTCAAATACCTAAGAGTGGTTTTTTTCTATGTACGATGTAATAACTTCTGATACGATCCTTGAAAATGGCAATGCTTCTTAAATATCAAAAGGCTCGATTCTTTTTAGAATAAAGTTTTTGAGAAACAGTCCTTAGTTTATCCCGGCTTCTAACCTAAAACTTTAGATGTGTATATTGCAATTTTAAAAAAGGTGAATTATAATTTCTTTAATAAATTATAATTTATCGATAAATATAATTTTATTATCTGAGAAACTCAAAAGGAGACTAAAACATGAAATATGAAATGATCATCGAAACGACTGAGCAGCTGCACGCATTATCTCATCCGTTAAGACAACGTATTTTAACCGTTCTTTCGTTTGATGAAATGACAAATAAAGAAATTTCAAACGCCCTCAAAGAGTCTGCACCTAAAGTGCACTTTCACGTAAAGGAACTCCTGAACTCTGGCATTATCCGACTTACAAGAGAAGAAGTAAAAGGATCCATCATCGAAAAATATTATACGGCTTCAGCCCGTTCATTCCGACTTTCTCCTTCTCTTGAATTGGCCAAATCCGATGAACATATGCTCTACGAATCTACTTTTCATGAAACTTACCGGAATCTCATCGAAAGTGTCGATTATCATGAAGGTTTCCTTCCAAACTCATTCATCACTCAGGAACACGCGTGGTTAACAGACGAAGAAATAGCTTCTATTAAGAAGCATTTATCTGCTATCGATCAAATTATGAATAATTCTTCCATGAAACGAACACCTACAGATAATCGGAAATTCTACACGCTCAGCAGTTTTTTTCATCCAGTTTCTCCAAAATCTAAGAGAAGAGAAACAGAACAATGAGAAGACTATTTAAAAACAGCCTCTTCTCCAATAAGAATTTCGCTTATTTTTTCTTTGGTCAGTCCTTCTCGACAATAGGAGATGGATTCCAGCAGATCGCCCTGATTTACTTGATTTTTGAGATGGGTGGAAGCGGCAGCCAAATGGCTCTTTCCCTATTCTTCTCGGTCTTTCCCCGCATTCTTCTATTGCTGGTGTGAGGCGTTGCAGTTGATCGGTTAAGTGCGAAACAGGTTATTTGGATTTCAGACTTCGCTCGGTTTGTGATTTTGACCGTTTTGATTTCATTTTTATTCTTTGATGCCTTGTCATTTCCACTGCTTTACCTCTTACTTTCTTTATCTGGTGTGGCAAGCGGCTTTTTCTATCCGGCATTTAATACCATTGTTCCTTCCATCGTAGAAACAAGGAATTTAGAAAATGCCAATGCATGGGTTCAATCAATCTCTCAAACCGCCATCTTCATTGGTCCTCCTCTTGCTGGATTAGTGGTGGGGCTCTACGGAATAGAGGCTGGTTTTCTCATAAATGCCATGTCTTATTTGATTGGCGCTATCACCGGGATTATGGTCAGCGTTAACAAGGAAAGCTCACCTAAAGTGAAAGACTCGCGTATTGTGAAAGATTTCGTGGAAGGGTTTCAGCAAGTGTGGACAACCAAGTGGCTCCGTACCGTACTGTTGGTAGATTTAGTGGGGGGACTGGTAGTAGTCGGTCCAATGCAGATCGCATTACCGCTATATTCAAAGGAAAGCTTCGATCTGGCACCTTCACAGATGGGATTCGTCTTGGCTGCCTTTGGAGCTGGTTCGGTCATAGGCATGATGTTTGTCACCAAACTACACCCAAAATATAAAACACTTCGTTCGTTTTACTGGCTTGAACTTATACAGGGACTGCTCTTGTTTTTGGTAGCTATTCCTTCCGTATGGGTCGTGTTGCTATCTTTAGCGGCCATAGGGATTTTGAATGGTATATCAAGTGTCATCATCATTTCAAAGATTCATGCCCATGTTCCAAGGGCAAGGCTCGGCAGAACGATGAGTATCGTTTCGCTAGCGGCTTTCGGGGCAGTTCCCATCTCTCAGTTGTTGACAGGCTGGCTGTCGGAAACCATTCCCTATGCGTTTGTTTTTGTTTTGGCTTCCACTTTGCTATTCCTCAGCGGCGTAATGGGATTAATAGTTTATAACGGACAAAGCAGTGAAGAAGCGGTTGTTTAAGGGGATTGTTTGAAATGACTATGGTTTTGTAATATGTGCCTATGTCAGAAAAAAGCGTGAAATTCACGACTTTCATGTTTATTTGAATTAACATGAAAGTTTCTGACACAGGGACACAATACTTCTTGGATGGAAATTTACTACTGCAACCACCTGATGTCCAATAAGTTGTTCTGGTGTATATCTTTTTGTAATTTGTGCAGAAGAATGTTTAATACCAATTTCTCCAAAATCAATTTCTAATTTTATTGCAGGTTTTCGTGCTTCTGGAAAGGGTTCTGCGTTAATAACAGTACCAATGCGGATGTCCAATTTCAAAAAGTCCTCAAATGTTACCACAAATTTAGCCTCCAGTCATTTACAATTAGTACCATCTTAACAAATTGAATCAGAAATTTAAATCATCAAATAATTCAGCTCGATTTTTGAACACAGTTAATCATCGCTCTTCTACTAAACTGCCGCTTTAGACTATACTCCTTCTTGAAGTAAAGCACCCGTTAGTTGAAGATGATTTAATTATTTATTCATAATAGTATTTGTATCTATATATCTTATATTATCCATACAAACTACGAGAAACCACTACCATAAAAAGAGCCACCATCAAAATGGTGGCTCTCCTTTTATCACAAGAGTAAATTACTGGAATGTAGTGGTTGACAGGATGGATTCAAGGCTTCGTGCTGGACGACCTGATAATTTTTCAATGTCCCCCGTAACGATATCGTAATCTCCATTAGAGAAGTTTTGCTGAGTATTCACGACTAAATTGATGATCTCTGCCGGAAGTTCCCCTTGCTGAAGCTGATCTTGTAGCGTCTCAACTGGTATTGTGATAAATGAAAGTGGTTTACCGCTAACTTTCGCGATGAGTTCTGCACGCTGTGCACCTGTTAGGCTTTCTGGTCCAGTTCCGTTATAAATTGCACCTTCGTGATCATCGCCGAGTAGCAAACCAGCTGCTGCAGTGGCGATATCATCGCGTGAAACGAATGCGACTTTGCTTTCAGTGAGACCTGAAAGAACGCCATAAGCTAATGACATTTGCGCATCCATGATGAAATACTCTGAATAGTAGTTCATGCGCAAAATGCTCCATTTGCTTGCTTTACGCATCAAATGCTGTTCACTGACAAAATAGTCGTATGCAATATTCGTTTTTTCTGTGTTGCGCGCGCCTGTAGACGAAATAAGGACAATGTGTGGAACACCTGCTTCTACAGCTGCATCAATAGCTGCAATAAATTGTTCTGAACGACGACCAGGTTTTACTTCGGACGACGGAATAAGCAGTAAGCGATCCAAACCTTTGTATGCCTCAATCAGCGAAGATGGTTGATCGTAATCACCGAAACGTGCTTCCACGTCATCAATTGCAATTTTCTCCGGAGTACGCGTGATTGTTACAACACTATGTTGTCCAGCCGCTTGCACCACTTACACCAATTTTCATAATTTAATTACCTCCAATTTGTTATTATGTTTCATTTTTCTAAAGTTCTATAGCCTTACTTTAACACCTTTCGCTTAAACAACATTTGTTGTATAATCAATATATCAAGATGAAAAATCGTATGCAATAGACAATTTAACGCATCTATCGCTTAAACGACAGATTGCGAAAAATGTCTATTAAGTAGGAGGGAATTTGATGGCAAGACAAATAGATCCCCGGATTCTTCGCACTAGGAATCTTATTATGGAAGCGTTTATTGAGTTATCAATGCAAATGGATTTTAAAGATATGACCATTAAGGATATAACAACTTCTGCAACGGTTAACCGTGCGACTTTCTATAATCACTTTTATGATAAGTACGACTTGCTTGAAAAAGTGTTAAGTGAAAGTATCATGAGGGAGGTTATTCAAGAGGTAAGTACCCATGAGGTAATTAACGAAGAAAGCATAAAATCAATACTTTTATCAATTATAAGGTTCCAAACATCAATTAGTAACCAATGTCATCGCAGTTATAAGGCATTTACACCACAAATAGAAACACTTTTTAAAAATGTACTTCATGCTTCCTTTTCAAAATGGGCACATAAACAATGGCCTAACCAAAATAATACGGATATTGAGGTATTTTCGGTGGCGTTAAGCTGGGCGCTTTACGGGGTAGCAATGCATGGGATGCAAAATCAACAAACAGAACCAGAAAAGTATTTGCAACAATTGATGCCCTTAATTGATACGATGAATAAAGAAGATGCCCATCAAATATAAATTCAACAACTGAATTCATACTTAGTATTTCTCTTTTCCAAATTCAATGGAGCCTGTTTTTATATTCAAATAGGCTCTAGATTGTTTCTTAACTATACCTTGTTCAACTAACCTACCCCGTTAGCCATCCATGAAGCGCAAAATCAGCGCTTCACCACAGAGAATGAAAATGGGGAAAAACCGTACATACTGATTCTACGGCTGGGAGAGGAAGGTCGATGAACTATGGTGCGTTAGAGCCCA
>NZ_JBAWSY010000026.1:0-38462 GCF_037104765.1 Psychrobacillus mangrovi
AAATTTCGTTAGGGCTTTTCGGCATGCATAAATTTGATTTGGGAGTGGTACCCCTCCCAAATCAAACCAATAATTTAATAATCAAGCCTAAAAAAAGACTTGACTGGAGGTAAGAAAGCGTCCGCCTCGAACGGAAATCAACTGGGTACATACTTTCTAAGAAATACCTTGAAAAGTTTTTCAGTGGCCACACTTCGTTAGGGTCTCGTCTGTCTCGCTTTCCCGCAGGAGTCGAGCGGACGCTTCTCCAAACCAATAAAATGATACATTATTATTTTCTATATACTCAGCAAGAATAATCTTGAGTTATTAGAAAATGAAGACAAAAAATCAAAATAACGAATGAGGCCAAATTAACCAACTGCCTTTTTTCTTCAATTTGAACAGAGCTAAAATAAGCTCTGTTTTTTTTATTATCATTGGTTATACATGGAATCAGATGGTTGTTTGAATTAAAATAATATGGTACATTGACAACAGTGTAGTTAGTATTTAGAATGGGGTGGATATAAAGTGACATCGTGTAAACCGACGAAATCGGAGCATCAACGTAAACCAGATTGGTTAAAGATAAAGTTAAATACGAATGAAGATTACAAGGGTCTTAAAAAATTAATGCGTGAGAATAATTTACATACAGTTTGTGAAGAAGCAAGATGCCCAAATATTCATGAATGTTGGGGTTCACGAAGAACAGCTACTTTTATGATTCTTGGAGCAGTTTGTACCCGTGCATGTCGTTTTTGTGCAGTTAAAACTGGTCTTCCAACTGAGCTAGATTTAGCAGAACCAGAACGCGTAGCCGATTCAGTAGTTATTATGAACTTGAAGCATGCTGTTGTAACGGCAGTTGCCCGTGATGATTTAAAAGATGGTGGTTCAGAAGTTTTTGCCGAAACTATTCGTGCTATCCGCCGCAAAAATCCATTTACGACAATCGAAGTTTTACCTTCAGATATGGGTGGAATTGAACAAAATATTCGTAATATTATGGACGCCAAACCAGATATATTAAACCATAATATTGAAACGGTACGCCGTTTGACTCCTAGAGTTCGTGCAAGAGCAAAATATGATCGTTCACTAGAGTTGTTACGACGAGCTAAAGAAATGCAACCAAACATTCCTACTAAGTCTTCCTTAATGCTAGGTTTAGGGGAAACACATGAAGAAATTATAGAAGTAATGGATGATCTACGAGCAAATAGTGTAGACATAATGACAATTGGTCAATACTTGCAACCAACGAAAAAACATTTACCAGTACTAAAATATTATTCACCAGCTGAATTTGGTGAACTTCGTAAAATAGCAATGAGTAAAGGATTCTCCCACTGTGAAGCTGGTCCACTTGTAAGAAGTAGTTATCATGCAGATGAGCAAGTAAATGCTGCTGCGAAACAAAGACAAGCACAAGGTGAGGAACTTCTAGCTACTCAAAATAGCTAATGGATGGTGATCAAATGATTATTGCAGAAGGATATACCTATGAAGTCATAGAAGATTACCGAGAAGCATTTAAAGAAGAAGCATTTTTAGAAAGATATAGTGAAATATTATCCAAGTATGACTTTATTATGGGTGATTGGGGCTATGGTCAGCTTCGTTTAAAGGGCTTTTTTGAAGATCGAAACCATAAAGCTACTTTTGATACAAAAATAAGTACGATGAAAGACTATTTATATGAGTATTGTAACTTTGGTTGTGCCTATTTTCTAATAAAGAAAACTGGAGTCGCTCCTAAAGTAGTACCAGTTGAAATAGTTGAACCTATACAAGAAAACCTTGAGCAAGATCATCAATGATGATTAATGCTCAAGGTTTTTTAGTTAAGTAATTCTCTTAAGTAATCTCTTAATTCTTCCGCTTCTACTTCTGTTCTATTATATACATGTTCTAAATATCCGGGTTCTTCTAAATCATCAGGTCCAAGAATTGCAGCTCGTCCGTATTGGATATCCATCACAAGTACTTTACCAAAAAAACGAGAGCTTTGTAGGACGGCCAAATCATAACGTTGTGATTCACCTGTAAATCCTACAAATCTCGTTTTAGTATCTTCGACATCATCATATAAGAAAAATCGTTCCATCTTGTGACACTCCTTCCTACCTCTTAATTATGGTACTATAGAATAGAAGACAATATCAACTGAACAAAAATTAGGAGGCATTTCGATGTATTTTGTGGATCGAAAAAAAATTGCAACTACTATAACACATATGAGATCATTGCTTGATTTATTAGAAAGTAAAACAGATTGGAACGAAGACCAAATTTCAAAATTAGCTCTAGAACGGGTGGGTCATAATTTGATTGAGTCCATTATAGATGTGGGTAATTCTATGATTGATGGCTTCATTATGAGAGATCCAGGTGGATATGATGATATTATTGATATTTTAACTGATGAAAAAGTAATAACGGCTGAAATGGATGCTCCATTAAAAGAAGTGATTGAATATAGAAAAGTACTTGTCCGTGATTTTCACTCAGTCAACAATACACAATTATATAAAGTGCTCCTATCTAATATTTCTTATTTGAAGGAATTTCCATTGAAAGTAGAAAATTATTTATTAAATGAACTTGGTCCAGTTTCTGCATTTTTACCGGAGGATTCCAATGTCCAATTATAAGGCATATTGTTTAGATTTAGATGGCACCGTTTATAAAGGCAATACTCCCATAAAAGAAGCAGTAGAATTCATTCACTATTTACAAGTAAAAGGTGTGGAGCCCTTTTTTGTGACGAATAACTCTTCTATGACACAAAAACAATTTCAGCAAAAGCTTGCTAAGATGGATATTAACACAGAAACGGACCATATTGTGTCTTCCTCGATTGCTGCTGCGAATTATATTGAAGAACATTTCCCTGGAAAATCTGTTTTTATGATAGGGGAAAGTGGCTTACAAGACGCATTAGATTCTAAACAAATTATGCGAACACAAGATGTAGCTGAAGTTGTTGTAATGGGAATAGATCGACAAATCAATTACGAGAAGTTCGCGATTGCTTGTCTTTCAGTCCGTGCTGGAGCTACTTTCTTATCTACGAATAGTGATCATGCTTTTCCTAGCGAAAGAGGATTTCTCCCTGGAAATGGAGCTTTTACCAAATTGGTAGAATATTCTACAGGAGTGGATGCTTTGTTTATGGGAAAACCTCAGCCATTTATGCTTGAATACATTCAAAAACAATTTGGATATAAAAAGGAAGAGATGGTTATGATTGGTGACAATTACCTGACAGATGTTTTAACTGGGATTAATATGGGTATACATACAGTGCATGTAAATAGTGGTGTTAATCGTACTGAAGAAGTTCGTCAGAAAGTTGCACAGCCAACGTATTTTTTGGAATCATTAAGTGAATGGATCATATAAAAAAAGACTGCGATATTGATCGCAGTCTTTTAAAATAAAGGATTTTCCTCAATGTATTTGTATATGTTTATAACAAGTTCACTTGGAGTGTCTGCTTCGACAACATCACCGTTGACGATAGCGAAAAAAGTTTCAGAGCACAATGAGCAATAGCTTAAACAACCATACTCTAATACATCTAAATTAGGATCTTGTTCTAAAATATCATAAGCTTCTTGTGAACCATTTGCAAGGTTGCTTATGCAAAATTCAACCATTGGATTCATAGCTGTCACCTCACTACTTCGTCATGCTACTCTTTTTTTATTCATTCGTCAATGGAGAAGTCTTATTGTGAAATCCATCACAATCATTTATAATTTGAAGTGACATTTAGAGATGAGGGATAATATTATGCGAAAGTTAGTATTGTTAGGTGGAGGATATGGTAATATGCGTATTTTACTTCGCTTATTACCAAATAACTTACCAGATGATGTAGAAATCACATTAATTGACCGAACGCCATTTCATAGTTTAAAAACTGAATTTTATGCGTTAGCAGCTGGCACATCTTCTGATCATGAAATTCGTGTTGCTTTTCCAGAAAGTCAAAAGTTAACGATTAAATATGGAGAAGTTTTAGAAATTGATGTGGAGAGTAAACAGGTGTTATTAGAAGATGGGCAAGCTATCGGTTACGACGATCTAGTAATAGGTCTCGGTTGTGAGGATAAGTATCACAGTGTACCTGGTGCCGATGAATTCACATATAGCATTCAGACAATCGGGCGTTCCCGTGACACGTACAACAAACTAGGTGGACTTCCTTCAGGTTCAATTGTTGGGATTGTTGGTGCTGGTCTCAGTGGAATTGAGCTTGCAAGTGAATTACGTGAAAGTCGTCCAGATTTGAGAATTAAACTTTTTGATCGTAGTGAACGTGTATTAAGAGATTTTCCTGAGCGATTGAGTAATTTTGTAAAAAAATGGTTTGATACAAACGATGTAGAAGTTGTTAGTAACTCAAATATCACAAAGGTAGAACCAAACAAATTATACAATCATCAAGAAGTTATTCCTGTAGATGTTGTAGTTTGGACAGCAGGAATTCAACCTGCCGCACCGGTACGAGCGTTACCAGGTGAAAAAGACAAATCAGGTCGTGTCATTTTAACACAATATCACGATTTACCAAGCTATGAAAATGTCTTTGTTGTAGGGGATTGTGCTTCTCTTCCTTTGGCACCAAGTGCACAACTTGCGGAGGAGCAAGCAGAACAGATTGTAAAAGTGTTACAAGCACGTTGGAAGGGTCTACCACTTCCAGAAAAGATGCCTGAGATTAAGCTGAAAGGCTTCATGGGATCTCTAGGAAAAAAACAAGGATTTGCTTACTTAGCAGATATATCAGTAACAGGCCGTATCGCAAGACTAATGAAATCTGGATTGCTATGGATGTACAAGCGACATAATGGATAAAAGCTATGTTTAAAATCTGCATTATAAGATGAGAGCAAATAAAAAAAGCTTCGAAACGGTGATTAAAATCACGCTTCGAGGCTTTTCGTTTTGAAAATCGATCATTCAGATAACAGAATGGATAAACCTATTAATCTAGTCATATTAAGTTTCACTCATATAGCCATATTTCTCGAGGGCTGCATATACTGGTTTTAATTGAATATAGCCTTCGCCAATGACTTCTTCATTGATCATAACAAGAGGGTAGAAAAATTCATCATCTGCAATTCGATTTGCAATTGTTTGATGCTTTTCATTCTCAATTGGCTTTTCGATATCGATATATGTAAATGTTACTTGATGATTAGGAAATTTTCTATCGATGGCTGCTTGTAGCCATTCGTATGTATCCTTAGAGGATGGTGCATTTACGCAACTTGCACACACGATGTCAGCACCAAAGATTTCTATATTTATTGCTTGAGTAGCCATTTGAACAGTTCTCCTTCGAATTCTTTATTGGATTTTTTCCTTACTTCACATTATAATGATTATAGCGAAAGGAGTCGATAGATATGACTGATACAATGAATGAACAAGTACAAGAAGTTTTAGATAAATTACGCCCATTTTTACTTCGTGATGGGGGAGACTGTGAGCTTGTAGACATTGAAGATGGTATTGTTAAGCTACGCCTTTTAGGAGCTTGTGGAAGCTGCCCAAGTTCAACGATTACATTAAAAGCAGGTATTGAACGTGCACTATTGGAAGAAGTTCCAGGAGTAGTAGAAGTAGAGCAAGTATTTTAATTAACCATTTTAAAAAGAAGCCTTAAACTAAGGCTTCTTTTTCTTTATTCTCTCGTATTTCTTGCCAGCGTTCTTTTGCCATTTCAATAACTTTTGGTTCGATAGAGGTACTTTGTTTTTCAATTACTTTTGAAAAATACCGTGTGGCGTATTCAATGTCACCAATTCTTCGAGACAATTCCGCTATTAAATAGAGCACACGAGTTTCCGTCATCTGAGTACCATTGTAATCATCGTTTGAGTATGAATCGGCATATCGATCACGAGCAATCTTCATGAATCGCTGCTCTTGATCTTGATTCTGTTGAAGTCGATATAACCAAGCGGTTCTAAGTGCCAAACCTGCTATATTAATAAATTTTTCTTTCTTTAACGTACCACAGTGGATTCCAAGTTTATATGCCATAATTCCTTCTGCTAAGGTTCTTACATCTCCCAAAGAGTGGGGAACCCATTTATTTGCAACTTCTGCTTGAATAATTTCTTTTACACCTGGAGCAAAGTATTTCGTATAATCATCTGTAAATGAAAAACCACAATGCTCACAAACAAAAATATTATAGAGAAGTGGATTCACTTCTTTATTTTGATAAATAGGTTGAAAGTCCGTTTCATGGCTTTCTACTTTAATAAATTTTGAGCGTACTTTTGTTGATTTAAATTTTTTTTTGCAGTGCAAACATTCGATATCTTTTAGATAATACGGAGTAATTTCCATTGTGTCTCCTCTTTTCGCAATTTGCTTCAGTAGTTCTATTATACTATGTTTATCTATTTCTATAATAGTTCTATTATACTTTATTTATTTCTGAAAAGCGACGAAATTCTTCAAGCGGTTTTCCTTGTCTAGATAGTAAAAACATTGATATTATAGAAAGAAGGAAGGAAGGGTGATTCAGATGTCAGAGGTAGTAATTTTATCTGAAGCGGCAGCTTACCGCATAAAAGAAATGATGAAGCATAACGGAGAAGAAGGATCGACGCTTCGTATTGCAGTAAATGGTGGTGGATGTAGCGGTCTTTCTTATGGAATGGGTTTTGAAAAGGATAAAAAGGAAGACGATATAGAGCTACAGCTGCATGGTATAGATATTGTTGTTTCACCAGAAGATGCCTCCATCTTAAATGGTACTTCAATTGATTATAAAGAATCTCTAATGGGTGGCGGATTTACAATCGACAATCCTAACGCCATCGCATCTTGCGGATGTGGTTCGTCGTTTAGAACTGCTAAAAAAGAAGGAACACCAGAGAGCTGTTAGTAAAGTGCCAGGATATATGAATTACAACTGAAATTGTATGAAAACAACCCTAATTAAGGTTGATTAGGGTTGTTAATTACGCCACTTTAATTGTTAATGTTGCTAAACATTTATATATCAAAAATATGAGTAATGTAATATTTGAAAAAAATATGTTCTAAAATTAATTAAAAAGATAGTTTAGGACTCGAAGTTTAATAAATAAAAAAGGGAAAATTATTAAAATAAACGACCATATTAAAGCTGAAATACCATAATTATTTGCAAAAATAAATGATGCACCTAAGGTGAACATGGCAATTGTATATACTGAAGCAATTATTAAAATGAGTAAACCTAATTCACTATCTTCTTTGTCTGAAGACATTGTAAAAGTTTGTTTTAACAAAAATACAGAAAATGTTAAAGTATATAATCCAACTAAAAAATCCATTATAATTTTTATTAATCGAAAGTCCAACATATTATTATGATTAACTAATAATAAATTCTCCTTTCCAACTACTGTAGACAACAGAAAATCAACTACCTTAAAGGGTAATCCACTTAAAATAAGAGCCATACAAACGAATCCAGTTCCGTTTCTCAAGAACTGATAAAAATTTTCACTATTATCCAATCTTATCCCTCCGTAGAACTTGTACATATATATTTTTAATAACGTTAGATTTGTTCATATTGATTTAGAGATTCACAATCGACATCAATAACGCCATTGCAACGTTTGGATGTGTTTCGTCGTTTAGAGCAGCTAATAAAGAAGGAATACCAGGAGGTTGTTAATTTAAAGCAGATAACATTTTCTTAAAAGAGAAATTGCTTTTTTTAAAACGGAAACTTTCAGTAAATTTTTAAATTTACATTCAGCTAACAATGTATTGAAATAGTGCCCCAAAAGGTCTAATATAAGAGATAAGGGTTTTTTGTCGTATAATAGACAAAATAAAAATCTATATGATGTATATCAGAAAAGATTTTCTAAAAAATATATTAAAGGTGGTTGCGATCTTCGTGAAAAGACCAACAATTCTAGTATTAGGTGCAGGTTATGGTGGATTATCTACTGTAGTGAACCTTCAGAAAATAGTAGGTACGGATGAAGCAGATATAATTCTAGTGAATAAAAACGATTACCATTATGAGTCAACATGGTTACATGAAGCTTCTGCTGGTACTTTACGTCCAGACCAAGTTCGTTATGATGTAAAAGATGTTATAAACTCAAGTAAAGTAAATTTTGTAAAAGCAACAGTTGATGGCATTGACGTTAATGCGAAAAAAGTAACGACAAGTGCTGGTGAGTATACATATGATTACTTAGTAATCGGTTTAGGCTTTGAAGGAGAAACTTTTGGAATTCCTGGCTTAGATAAATATGCACTTTCCATTGCTAATGTAAATGCAGCTCGTCAAATTCGTGACCATATTGAATATCAATTTGCTACTTGGTCTACAGAAGAAGTGCAAGATGACACACGCTTAACGATTGTTGTAGGTGGAGCTGGATTCTCTGGTATCGAATTTTTAGGTGAGTTAGGAAATCGTATTCCTGAACTTTGTAAAGAATATGATGTGCCAAAAGAAAAAATACGCGTAGTTTGTGTTGAAGCTGCTCCAATGGTTCTTCCTGGATTCGATCCTGAATTAGTGGAATATGCAGTAAGACAATTAGAGGCTAAAGGAATTGAATTCTCTATCGGTACACCAGTAGTAGAAGCAACTCCTGAAGGCGTTAAAATTAAAAAAGGCGAAGAAGAATTCGAATTCATTACAGCTGGTACAGTTGTATGGGCAGCTGGAGTTCGTGGAAATCGCTTAATCGAATCATCAGGAATTGAAAACATGCGCGCACGTGTAAAAGTGGAAAAAGATATGCGTGCTCCTGGATTCCCAGATGTATTTATCGTTGGAGATTGTGCTCTAATGATTAATGAAGAAACAAATCGTCCTTATCCGCCAACAGCGCAAATCGCAATGCAACAAGCAGTTACAATTGCTAAAAATATTGTTGCTCTTATCAAAGGAAATGATACAGAAGAATTCGTTCCTTCACTTAAAGGAACAGTATGTTCACTTGGTGAGCACGATGCAATTGGTGATGTGATGGGTAGAAAACTTACTGGTACTAAAGCTTCTATTATGAAAAAAGTAATTGATAACCGTGCACTATTCATGATCGGTGGAATTCCACTTGTATTGAAAAAAGGTAAATTTACTCTATAATATATTATGATTTCTTTGAGCTCTCACTGTATGAAAAATTACAGTGAGAGCTTTTTTTAAAGGAGATTAATATTATGGGATGAGAAAATAGAGGAAATATTTGATTAGGAGTTGCAGATATAGTCGTTAATGATAGAGGAGAATGGTTAGTAAAAAAAACAATTCTACAGGCTCAGCTATTTTGAATTATATGAAGTAAAGCGATTCATCCTATTGTCTTATTTGCATCTGTAATTATTCTAGAATTAGCATTAAAGAAAGTAGAGGAGGGGTTTATTACTTTTGAAGGGGTTAATCCTTGGAGATGTATTTGTTTATAGTAGTTATAAGTTATTTTATAAGTAGAAACAGAAATTTATTTACAACAATTTTGTTATATGTTATATTATCTGAATATTAAGAATAGATAATGTAAGGAGGCGATTTAAATGCAAAAACTTAAAAAAGATGTAAATCCAAAAAATTGTCCATATTGTAAAGGTGAAGGCTATTTTCAATTGAGATTAGGTGGATCTGAAACTTGTGGATGTTGTAATGGATCGGGAAAAAAATGAGGAGAGATTTATGACAAATGAGTGAAAACATAGAAGTGCATTGAATACTAACCTCCGTTAAGGTAAACTATTTAGAGATACTACGGAGGTAATAGATTATGCAAGATTTTATGCTAGTACAAATGATACTCTCAGTTCTTATATTTTTTGTCATGTTTTTCGGAATCGCCTTTTTAGTAAATATGCTTTTACGAATGACTTGGTTTGTGGCATTTCTTTATCCACTTGTTGTTGTATTTATTATTGATGAAGTACGATTTTTTGATTACTTTACAAAGGCAGGAGCAGCATTTTCTGCTTTGGGGGACAAAATAGTCTCACTCCATACTGCAGATATTATCATTTTATCTAGTGGTTTAGTTGGTGCGATTGCTGCAGGTTTTGTTATTAAGTATCTACGAAAAAATGGATATCAAATGTTCTAAAAAAGGGATGATCCCTCAAAAGGGTCATCCTTTAGTTCTGTTTAGAGGTCTGTATCGTTTTTTATTCTTTTAATAGTCAAAGAGCATCTTTGAAATTGGATTCTTTCGACTTTCACATCACCAACTAGAAGCATTCGCGCTGGCCGCACGTCCGCATGAGCCGCTGTATGCGCTAGCGCATTTCGCTGTCTCATACGGCACGTCATGCGGCTCGCAAGGCGGGAATGCTAGTGTCCTCTCTTAAAAATGAGTAATGTAGATTCTTTGTATTTCTTTGACAATCATAAGTCCAAAATATTGAATTCAGCGTTATTTTTTTATTGAAGTAATACTGGATAGACTGTTCCTTCTAGGATGTGCGCCTTACACGGCGCAAGAGAGTGAAGAATGAGATCCCGTATAGGATGTGGGAGCGACTCATCCTGCGAAGGCTCATGCGTAGCGTGCGGCAAGCGCACATCCGTTGCATTAATTAGCAGTTGTTGACGACAAATGTGTGATCTTTGCATCTTTACATATTAATAATGAGGCTTATTAAGCCGACCAATAAAAAAACACTATCGTATTCAATAATGAATAGACAGTGTTTTTTTGATTTTCTTTTGTAGGATATTATCATATTACTTTAAATGAATTGGCCATATTTAATTATTCTATTGTGTTGTAAATAATAATCGAGATCACAATACCAGTGAGTGCACCCATAAAAACTTCCATCGGTTTGTGACCTAGAAGCGTTTTTAATTCTATGATTTTCTCTTCATTATTCTTATTTGCCCATCCTTTTGTTTGCTCAACAAATAATTGAAAATCCACTCTCATTTGGTTAATCATGATTGCTTGTTGTCCTGCTTGAAAACGTACGCCTGTTGCATCGAACATAACGATAATAGCAAATACAGTGGATACTGCAAATAGTGGAGAATCTAGACCTGTTTCATAAGCAATTGCAGTACAAAGCGAAGTTACAGCAGCTGAGTGAGAACTAGGCATTCCACCGGTAGAAGTGAATAACTTCCAATCTATTTTCTTTGTTATTAAAAAATGTATAGGAATTTTAACAAATTGAGCAAAGAAAATGGAAAAAAGTGCAGCCAATAATGGAGTGTTCTGGAGGATTGCCAAAGTAGACACCGCCTTTCTTCTTAACTTTAAGTAAGACTAGTATAACACATTCATACAATTCGAAAAATGTATGAACTTCTTATATAATAATAATGTATCCGAATTTTAGGAGGAAAAATAATGATTATTAGCACGAATACTGTTTTATTTGATGAAGTTCAATCGGAAACTTTGGTAGTCGGGGTTTCCAAGAATGTAGAGAATATAAGTAATTGGAACGATTTTTTAGCGAGCTTTGGCACACATTTTACGGACTGGATTAAAAGTGGTGACATTTCTTCAGAGCTTAAAAAAGTTGTAAAAGTTCCTGTTGCAAACAAAGATGGAGTAAAAAGAATTCTATTTGTTGGAATTGGTGATCGTAAGCAACTCACTCAAGACAAACTTCGTCAAATCTTTGGTCTTGTTGGAAAAGAGCTTTTATCAAGTAAGCCAGAATCATTAGCAATCTGGGTACCTTCATTTGCAAATGAATCAATTTTGGATGCAGATATTGCATACTTGGCAGCTGAAGGTATAGGAATGGGTTCTTTCACATTTGAAGGGTACAAAACAACGTCGAATGTACCGGATTATTATTTACCAGCTATTGAGCTATTAACAGAGGAAGAGTCGGATGAAGTAGTATCATACTTTGAAATTGGATCTATTTATGCAGATGCAGTTAATGAGGCAAGAATATTAGTGAATACTCCTGGGAATGTTCTTACTTCTACTCAATTAGGCGAATATGCAAGAGAACTTGGCAATACCTACGACTTCGATACAGAGATCTTAGGTAAAAAAGAAATTGAAGAACTTGGTATGGGAGCACTTCTTGCTGTAAACCAAGGTTCTGTAGAAGAGCCACGATTGATTGTATTGAAGTATCAAGCTACTGAAGAGTGGGAAGATGTAGTTGCTTTAGTTGGTAAAGGAATTACGTTCGATACTGGTGGTTATTCGATTAAAACAAAAACAGGTATTGTTGGTATGAAAGGCGACATGGGTGGGGCTGCGGCAGTACTTGGAGCTATGCAAATAATTGGTGAGCTTCGCCCAAATAAAAACGTAATCGCAGTTATTGCTTCTACAGATAATATGATTTCTGGTAATGCGTTCAAACCGGATGATGTGATTACTTCCATGAGTGGTAAAACGATTGAAATTTTGAATACCGATGCAGAAGGTAGATTAGTATTAGCTGATGCAGTAACCTATGCAAAACAACAAGGAGCAAATTATATTGTAGATGTGGCTACATTAACAGGTGGAGTAATTACAGCACTTGGCTACGACAAAACAGGTGCACTAACAAATAATGAAGCGTTTTTTGAAACATTTATGGAGTCCTCTATTGAAACAGGTGAATTTACATGGAGATTACCTCTAACTGAAAATGATAAAAAACGAATTCGTAAGAGTGATGTAGCAGACTTAAATAATTCACCTGGTGGAGATGGCCATATGATTTTTGGTGGTGGATTCGTAGGTGAGTTTGTTGAGGACACACCTTGGATTCATTTAGATATCGCTGGCACATCCGATACTAAGTCTGCACATGATCTAGGTCCTAAAGGTGGAACTGGTGTAATGGTTCGGACACTTGCAACACTAATTGAGAGAATGGCAGAAGAAGAGTAGGCAAAAGGCTTAGCCTGGTAAACCCAAAACGCATACACTGAGATGAAAGGAGGAGCAGCATGGTAAGATTTCATCGAGGTGGTTTTGGGGGAGGATTTAGAGGCACAGGTTTTGGAGGCTTCGGAGGCTTCGGAGGCCCTTTTGTAGGAAGCTTTTTCGGAGGTCTCTTAGGTTCTGCTATAGGTGACAATTTTGGTTACGGAGGTAGGGGTTACCCTTATTATCAGCCGTATCCATATTATCCATATTATCCACCTTATCCATACTATCCATACCCGTATTATGGTGGCTATGGTGGCTATTAATTAAAAAAATAAGCTTTTGCAACCGCAAAATATTGCGTATTGCAAAAGCTTTTCTTATTATTGCTGCTGTTGTTCTCTTTTTTTCTTTACTACTTCAGCTAGATCGTCACGGACTGATTTATCCCACATTTTAACTCCAGATAAATAAGCAGCTCTTCCCATCATATGTCCGCCGACTGGGCCGGTAACGAAAAGAAAGATAATCCCAAGTAAAATGCGAGAGTTAAAATTACCTTCATTCAGCCAAAAGTGGAAAAACACACCTAGTAAAATACTCATAACTCCAAGCGTTGCACTCTTAGAAGCAGCATGCGCACGTGAATAGGCGTCTGGAAGACGTATTAATCCTATTGCAGTTACAAGGATAAAGATAGTTCCAAAGGATATAGTAGCAATTATTAGTATATTAGCTATTACGGTCACGTTGAATGATTACTCCCTTCTCCGTGAATTTAGAAAAAGCAACTGTCCCTATGAAGGAAAGGATTGCTAAGAGCAAAATAACCTCTAAGAAAAAGCCTGTATCAAATAGAATGGAAATAAGCCCTATCAACGAAATTAACCCAACTCCAATTGCATCTAATGCGATAACGCGGTCTGGTGTAGTTGGCCCTTTCACAAGGCGATATAAAAAACCTAAGAGCGATAGACTTATCAAGACAACGATAACCCATAAAAAGGTCGTCATGATTTGCTCACCTCCAATATTGCTTTTTCGAACGTATTTTGTATTGATTGGATTGCTTCATCTATGTCCTCAAAGTCAAGTGAGTGAATATAAAGGGTTTTATTATCATCCGAGATATCAATAACAATCGTTCCTGGTGTTAATGTAATGAGACTCGATAATAGCGTTATCTCCCAATCTTTTTCAAGTACAGTTGGCATCGCAAAGATTGCTGGACGAATAGGCATCTTTGGCTTGATAATTAGCATCAACACAGAAAAGTTAGAGAGCGTTAACTCTTTAAGAAATAATAGAGTAAGTTTTATTACTGCCCAAACTTTGTCTAAATAAAATCTGGAACTAAAAGACTTACGAAGCATCCACAACATAAGTAAGCCTAAAATATAGCCCACGATAAAAGTGGAAGGTTTAAAGGATACTGATAGGAACATCCATGTAACTGCAATCAATACATTCAATAATATTTGAAATGCCATTATTTCACCCCTCTAAACACAGCATCTGTATAAACAGAAGGATCTAGCAATACAGTTGCAGCATCCGACATAAACGGTACTAGATATTCGGAGCCGACACCATACAATACAGTGAGAGCAACTAATGTAACTGCTGGAGCCAATAAATGTCGGTACGTTTTTGGACTAATCGTATGCACAACTTTTTCTGCACCCCAGAAAGCATAGATAAAGATTCGGATAGCTGAAAGTAATACTATTAAGCTCGAAGCTAAAATGAAAACACTTTGCCAAATATGTCCTTCTTCAAAACCACCTTGTATAACTAAAAGTTTTCCGACGAACCCACTTAATGGGGGAATACCAGCTAGCCCAAATGCTGCAACTAAATAACTCCATCCTAATACCGGATAGCGCCTCATAAGTCCACCCATTTTTCGTAAATCGGAAGTGCCTGTAATTTTTATAACTATCCCTATTAATAAAAACAAAGCTCCTTTAATAAGGATGTCATGTATTAAATAAAATATTGAACCAAGCATACCACTATCATTCATTATAGACGCACCAAATAAAATTACACCAACAGCAATGACTATATTATAAATAATGATTTGCTTCACATCGAAATAAGCGAGTGCACCGATGCATCCTGCAACGATAGTGATGATAGAAATCACCATGAGCAGCTCGTGCGTAAAACCAACATCCGTCGTAAAGAACAACGAATAAGTACGCATAATCGCATAGACACCGACCTTAGTTAATAGAGCACCGAACAGTGCCAGGACGGGGACAGGCGGAGCAGAATAGGACCCAGGTAACCAAAAGAATAGTGGAAATATGGCTCCTTTAATGCCGAATACGATTAAAAATAGCACGGCAATCACTGTTACAATTCCTGATTGTCCTATCTCTTCAAGTTTTATAGAAATGTCAGCCATATTAAGTGTTCCGACTACGGAATACAAGTAACCAACAGTAATAACAAATAACGAGGAGGAAACGATATTAACTAGTATGTACTTAATAGATTCTCTTAACTGAACTTTTTCTCCACCTAACACGATCAAGACATAGGAGGACATAAGCAATACTTCAAAGAAAACGAACATATTGAAAATATCGCCTGTTGTAAATGCACCATTCACACCTGTCAGCATGAACATAATAGCTGGATAATAAAAAGCTTTTTCACGATCTTCACCAATGGAAGTATAGCTATACCATACAACGAAAATAGCGATGAGTAGGGAAGACAGGACTAATAAAACAGAAATCATATCAGAAACCATCGTGATTCCAAATGGTGGAGCCCAACTGCCAAGTGTAACAGTTTGAACACCATCTGTTTTTACTTTTATTAAAAGGACGATAGCTGAAGCCAGTGCCAATAAAAGTCCGATCATTACCGTAATTCTCTGTGCTTTTACTTTTTTTGGGAAAAACAACAAAATGGCTGCAAAAAGGAACGGTATGAGGACTGGAAATAATAATAAATTAATCATTGTCTTCTGTTCCTTTCATCAAATCCATATTGTCTGTACCAAGCTCTTTATATGTGCGATAAGCTAGTACTAATGAAAACGCTGTAACACCAAAGCTGATAACAATGGCGGTTAGTATTAAGGCTTGGGGAAGTGGATCAACATAATCAGTTATCCCTTCAGCTAAAACAGGAGCAGCTTTTCCGCTTAGGCCGCCCATTGTTAAAAGTAAGAGATGTGTTCCATGACTTAGTAAGCCCGTTCCAATAATTATGCGAAGCAAGCTTCTCGAAAGAATTAAATAAATGGCTGCCATGAATAGAAAGCCGATTAAAATGGACATTAATATTTCCATTATTCATCTCCCCCTATCATTTGGATGATTGTCATCGTTACTCCGACAACAACTAAGTATACGCCTGTATCGAAAAACATCGCAGTGTGAATCGATGTTTCACCAAGTAAAGGTAAATTAAAATAGTCATATACATGTGTAAAAAAAGGAACATTGAAGAAAATAGAACCAGCTGCAGTTGCTAAAGAGATTAACAAACCAGTTGCAGTTAGAACTGTATAGTTTATCGGTAGCATTTCTTTTACCGTTTTCAAGTCAAATGCTAATAATAATAAAACTATAGCACTAGACATCAACAACCCACCGACAAATCCTCCACCAGGTGTATAGTGTCCTGCAAAAAAGATATGAATGGAGAATAGAAAAATAATGAAAAATACTACTTTTGTGGTCGTTTGAATAATTAAATCATTCGTTTTCAACTTCTTCTATCTCCTTTCTTTTTTGCTAGACGAAGTGTAATCATTCCTATAATACCTAGAGAAGCAATCGTCAACACACTTATTTCAAACAAAGTATCAAATCCTCGATAATCTACCAAAATAACGTTTACAATATTTCCGCCACCTGCTTCTGAGTACACAGTTTCTTTATAATAGTCTGCTATAGATTCTTTCAGTTTTTGTGAATGAGAGGAGATAGCGATTAATGTAACCATTACACCTACTCCAAGAGCAATAAGGAAGTTACCAAGGCGGAAGCCTCTATCCTCTTTTCCTTTTTCATGCTTGTCCATTTTAGGCAGATGATAAAATGCTCCTAAAAATAATGCTACTGAAACTGTTTCAATTACTAATTGTGTTAAAGCAAGATCAGGTGCTTTAAAGATAATGAAGAATAACGCAACCGTGTATCCTACTGCTCCCAAAGCGATAATTGCTGTAAGTCTTGATTTAGTAACCAATATAGTAATAGTTCCAACGATTAATATAATCGAAATAAGTATCTCAAAGAAACGAATTGGTGCTAAGTTTTCAAAACTAATCACAAATGCATCTTTTATCCACATTGTTCCACCGAGTAATACGATGATCGCAGCAAACATGTATACCAAATATGAACGAATAGAACCAGTCATATACTTGGATGAAAAGCGATTAGCTCCTCCATCTGAAAGTCTCATTAATCCATCATACATATTGTTTAAAGTGAATTTTGTTGGCAACTTATCGTACACTGGAGTCCATTTTGGTAATATTTTATATAATAAAAAGCCAACTAAAAAGATTCCAAGTGTCATGTACAAAGCAGGCGAGTCAAATCCATGCCAAGCTTTAATTGTAAATCCAACCTCTGCAGGAACCTGATATGCTAAAGGCTGAATAGCTGCTACTGCCGGTTTAATAAATGTACTACCAATAAAATTTGGAACAAAGAAAATAACTATAACCAACGTAGCTAAAATTCCTGGTGAAACAAGCATACCGATTGGAGCTTCGTGAGCAGCTTTCGGTAATTGTTCCGGTTTATGTTTTCCACGGAAAGTATGGAATACAAAGTACAAGCTATAAACAAACGTAAATACGCTAGCTACCCAAGCGATTATTGGGATTAATATCCCCCAAGTATCCATCGCATACAAATCAAAATGTTGTAATTTTAATGTTGCGTCCAAGAACATTTCTTTACTTAAAAAGCCATTAAACAGGGGAACTCCTGCCATGGATAAGCTTCCAATTAAGGCAATCGTAAAGCTAATTGGCATTAAACTCATAAGTCCGCCGAGTTTTCGGATATCTCTAGTGCCTGTTTCATGATCAATAATACCTGCAATCATGAATAAACTTCCTTTAAACGTTGCATGATTGATCAAATGGAAGATTGCTGCAAATGTTGCGAAAGTAAATGTTGCAACTAAATCACCCGTAACATGGTAAGCGACAGAACCGATTCCAAGTAAAGACATGATTAGACCAAGTTGACTGACAGTTGAAAAAGCAAGAATCGCTTTTAAATCTGTTTGTTTGACAGCAAAGAAGGAACCCCATAAAAGTGTGATGATCCCCACTCCCGTAACAAGCCATATCCAAACCTCAGATATAGCAAAGATCGGAGTAAATCTTGCCACCAAATATAAACCTGCTTTTACCATCGTCGCAGAGTGCAGATACGCACTGACTGGAGTTGGTGCTTCCATTGCGTCAGGTAACCAAATATAAAATGGGAACTGAGCTGACTTTGTAAATGCTCCAAGTAAAACGAGAACAAGTGCCCAAACGTATAGATCCTGACTAGCTAGAGCAGGTGCTTGTTCAATTAGCTCACGAATAGAGAATGTATCTCCCATAATTCCTAGAATCAAGAAGCCCCCTAGCATCATTAATCCACCGAAAACAGTAATCATCATTGATTTAAGAGCACCAAATCGAGAACGATCTTTCGTATACCAATATCCAATTAGAAGAAAAGAGGATATGGACGTTAACTCCCAAAAGAAATACAAACTTATTAAATGATCTGACTGAACAACTCCGAGCATAGCAGTCATAAACATTAATAAATAGACGTAAAAATTACCAAGCTTTTCTTTTTTCTTGTTCATATAAAAGATAGAGTAAAGAACAACAAGTGCTCCTATACCTGTAATTAACAAAGAAAAAAGTAAGCTTAATCCGTCTAGATAAGAGATAAAGGAAATCTCGAGTGAAGGTATCCAAGGTAGTTCGTCCATATAGGTGGAACCCTTCATAATAGAAGGTATGTAGGTTGCATAAAAACAAACGAGTGCAACAGGTACAAGTAAAACAAACCAGCCGGTATGGATTGTAGAAACCTTTTTAAATAATAAAGGGATCACGAGCGCAACAATAATGGGTGCGAATATTGCAAAAACTAAGGACAAGGGAATCCTCCTTTCTAACTTATGTATTTAAATGCATCCCTAAAATTATAACGCAAATGTATTCTAATTGCATGGATGAAAAATAGATATCTACTTGCAGAATATACCTTTTCTTCGATATGATACAAAAGTATGGATACTAGAATAAGAGGAGAAGCTATGAAGAACCCCTATGTGTTTGGTTTTTTACCACTCATCACCATTTTGTTATTTAGTTTATCTTTTTCTATTTTTACAATGAACAAAGCAATAGATCTTTTTAGAGTAATTGGTGTTTATAGTGGGATGAGAGAGTTTTTATCCGATTTGGAATTGAAACTATTCTTACTTATTATCCTAGCACTTATTTATTTTATGCTATTTTCTGCACTAAAGTTGATTGCTGAAACAATACATGAGATTGGGATGTTATTATTCTCAAAAGACTTAGAAGGGAAGACTATTTCCCAAGCTCGTGGTGGATACGTCATCTTTTTTATTGGATCTTTTATTTCAGCATTCGGTTTTCAATCTCTTCAAATATTGCTCATCATTTTCATTGGTACAGCTTTCGTTTATTTTATATATGTCATATTTAAATTAAGCGGTTCCATGAGCATGTTGGGAACAGTAGGGTTAATCATGTTCGAGATTATGGTGTGGAGTCTATTTTTAGCTTTGGTGATCTATGTGACGATTAAACTTTATAATGGGATTGTGGCAAGTTTGCCGTTTCTATAGAACGAGACTAATTCATAGAGAAGTGCAACCAATTGATGCAAATGCGAGACCAATTAACCCAGAACCAAGACTAATTTAACTGAAACCGAGACTATTTCTCACAATAAAGAGCCATCTCAAGGTGAGATGGCTCTTAGTTATTAATTTCTCATTATTTTATTGAAAATAGAATGATGAATTTTTTTAGATTCGATTGTTTTCATATTTTTAGGCATGTCATAGCCAATCCATACAGCAGAGGTATACGTGTCTGTTAGACCAGCAATCCAATAATCATAATAGTCATTCGTTGTCCCCGTTTTAGCGCCAACATAGGAGGAAGGAATAGAGATTCCTTTACCTGTTCCATTTTGCACTACATCTGAAAGTAATCCTCTCATTGTTTGAATTGTTTTAGGTGACCAAACTTCTGTTTTTTCTTCATTCCATTCGTATAAAATGTTGCCACTTTTATCGGTAACTTTCCGAATTGCATGTGCAGGCTTATACATACCATCTATAAAACTACTATAGGCATCTGCCATTTCTAATACCGTCACACCATTGGTTAATCCACCTAATGCTGCAGCATAAGAATGATCTTCTTGTGTAATATGATTAAATTGGAACGGCTCAAGCTTTGCAAAGGCATTATCAATTCCAACAGTTTCGAATAACCGGACAGCAGGTGTATTATGACTGAAACGAAAAGCTTGCTTGATCGTTACATTCCCGTACAGAGCACCTCCATAGTTTCGAGGGCAATATGAACCAATACAGAGTTTACCTCCATTGATAGAGTTATTAGGAGTTAATGTAGTAGTTTCAAATAGCGGTGCGTAAACAAGTAATGACTTTAATGCTGAACCAGGTTGGCGGACTGCTTGATACGCACGATGAAAATCAAATTTTTTATACTCTTTTCCACCATATAAACTGATGATTTCTCGCGTTTCGTTATTAATGACCACAGATGCTGCCTGTAAGTTAGATGTTTTAGATAATAACTTATTTACATACTTTTCATCGTCAAGCTGTTTTACTGGCTCAAGTGCAGTATAAATTGTAACTCCTTGTGCTATAACATCATTCACTTTTGTTTGTAGTTCATTTTCTAAAAAGAGTTTTTGTTGTTCATTTTGGGCAGTTGCCATCTTCTTGGTATAGCCCTCTTTTAATGCAATCAGATTATTTAACTCTTCTAAAACATACGTGCTATAGGTAGGGTAAAGCTGTTTTTTGGTTTTTGTATGCAATACGATTGGTTCTGCTTTTAAGGCTTCACCGTTTTCCTCTGATATTTTCCCGTTTTTTATTAGAATATCTATGAGTAATTCCTGTCTTTTCTTGGTTGCATCAAAATTATCAATAGGATCATAGATAGTCGGGTTGTTAGGAATAGCGCTAATAAAGGCAAGCTCTGCTTCTGATAACTCATGTATAGGTCTTCCAAAATAGTAGGTTGCAGCTGCTCCAATTCCATATACCTGATTGCTAAAATATATTTCATTTAAATAATTTGTTAATATTTCTTCTTTCGTAGATTGCTTTTCCATTTCATAAGCATAAACAAGCTCTGTAACTTTTCGTTCATACGTTTTCTCAGTAGATAAATATCGGAGCCTTACTAATTGTTGCGTAATTGTACTAGCGCCTTGCTCTTTTGCATTGGCAGAAGCATTTGCAAACACAGCTCGAAATATCGCACTAAAATTAAAGCCGATATGATTGTAAAATTCTGTATCCTCACTTTGTATGTATATCTCCTGCGCAAACAAAGGTATTGACTCAAGAGGTAATGGATCCCTCCATTCAACATAATCCTCTGAAAAGATTTGTTCTTTTGAATCTAACAAAACGACAGGTGATGACAGGGGAGGGCTTGATAATTGAATGGATTGTTTTAAATCATCTTTGAAGGAAGTTGCGGACAATATTTCTGAATGGATAAAGGATGTTAACATCCATATTAAAGGGAAACATAATACAATAAGGAGAAACCCTATTACTTGTCGCATTTGTTGCACTCCAGTTCCTATAATCTAATAAAAAGAATAGCACACTTTCTATGTGAAAGTGTGCTCAATTTTAATTTGTTTGTTTGGCGTGAAGCTCTTCTTCTAATAAAACATCCTCAAAATCTTGGACTGGTTTTTTTCTCGCATAATAGATGATTAAGAAGCCAACTAAAAACAGTGAGCCAGTTACATAGAAAACGGATGATATTCCAATGTATCCACTGATAAATCCGCCAAACATTGGACCAATGATATTTCCTAAAAAGCGGAAGCTTGTGTTGTAGCCCATTAATTCACCTTGGACTTCAATAGGGGCTTCTCTTCTTATGAGTGCAGTAGTAATTGGGATTAGACCACCAGATGCAATTCCAAAAAGGAAGCGCAGGATGATTAATTGCCATAAGTCAGTCACCCATGCTTGGGGAACAATGAAAATTAAGGCCATGATGAGTAAAGCAGATAATATTTTTTCGTATCCGTGAGTATCCCCTAATTTGCCCCATGTTCTAGCAAATAGTAAACTACCGACTCCTGTTGCACTAAAGGTCACTCCTGCAAGTAGTGCGACTTCGCTTGAATTGGTCAGATGTGATACATATAAAGACAAAAGAGGTTGGATACTAAATAAACCTATTTGAATGAGAGAAGTAATCATTAATACATTTAGTATAAGTCGATGATGAAAAATACCTGAAATAACCGTTTTTCTAGAGTATTCATGATCTCCTTTTTTCTTTTCTCTTCTTATTTCATGCACGCCAAAAATAACTAGTAGTGCTGCGATAGAAACAGCGCTTGATGTAATAATGAAAGTATATTGAAAGCCGAATGTATCCGCTAAAAACCCACCGATTATCGGTCCAAATAATGTACCGGAGACACTTCCCATTTGGAGAGTTCCCATTGTTTTACCTGCAACTTTTTTGGGAGTTTGTGAGCTAATGAATGCCAATGATGTAGGGATGAATCCAGTAACCACTCCCATAAATAAACGAAGAACAAAAAATGCTTCAACAGATTGAACAAATCCCATTAAAAATACACTAATAGCAATACCAAAACCATTAATAATTAAAATAGGCTTGTACCCATATTTATCAGCAATTCTTCCCCAAATAGGAGACATTAAAAAAGCTGAAACAAATGTTGCCCCAAACACAAGACCTGACCATTTTTGAATATAGGCATCAGAAAAATCTCCCATTGTACTGATGTATAAAGATAAAAAGGGCATAATCATCGTCATTGTTCCTGATACTAAAAAGACAGAAAACCACATAATCATAAAGTTTCTTTTTTGTACGCTCACCCAAATCCCTTCTTTCTATTTGTTGCGTACCTTATAGTTCTCCTCATTATATGGTATTTTGTGTTACGAATAAAGTTAGATACTTTGTCACTGAAAATCATAATTCAATATGTTAGAATTATTTGGGGTGAATAAATCGTGAAAAAGATAATGTTATTATGTTTTATAAGTATTGTATTGATATTAGGGGCATGCGGTAGTAAAACAGAAAATAATACAGAAATCGAAGAAAAAACAACAGAAAATGTAGGAGAGAAAATTATGTATCCACAACTTTCATCAGAAGTTGCTTCAAATGAAGCTTTAGTTATTATGAATACGAATACATCTAAGGGACCAATTAAAATTAAATTATTCCCTGAGCTTGCACCTAAAACGGTTGAAAATTTTTTAACTCATGCTGAAGAGGGCTACTATGACGGTCTTATTTTTCACCGAGTTATAGAAGATTTCATGATACAAGGGGGCGACCCTACAGGAACAGGTACGGGTGGAGAAAGCATTTACGGAGAAGAATTCGAAGATGAGTTTTCTATGAACCTGTTTAACTTAAAAGGAGCATTGTCTATGGCTAATGCGGGACCTAATACAAATGGTAGTCAATTTTTCATTGTACAAGCATCAAGTGCTCCTGCAGAGGCTAAACAATTAGAAGACGGTGGATGGCCAGCTGAAATTGCAGCTGCTTATGAGAAAAATGGCGGAACTCCACACTTGGATCAAAAGCATACCGTTTTTGGACAAGTTATTGAAGGTATGGATATCGTGGACCAAATTGCAGTTGTAGAAAAAGATGAAAATGACAAGCCACTAGAAGACGTTACGATTGATTCTATTGAAATCGTACAAAAATAAATAGGGGAGTGTTTAGATGTTGCATTTTTTACAGCTAGGTTTTTTGTATTTATATTTCCCGGAAGATAAAACAGAGTATATTCCAGTGGTTATAGAATTAGTTGTTTTGGTTATTCTTTGTATTTTTGTTTTTAGATGGTTAAAGAGAAAATCTAAAAAAGATGCTGCTAAAGCTAAAGAATTAGAAGATAGAATTATGCAAGCGAAGAAGGAACAACTGGAGAAGTAACTTAAAATATAAATAAAAAAACAGTCAATATGGCCAATTCAGATTGAAGACAAACTTCCGAGTTTGTCTTTAATCTTTTTTCTTTTACTATAAATATAGATAGAAAATATATATATTTAGATCGTTGATCTACACTCCAGGCGGACGCTTTCCGCGGGCGGTCCGTGAGCCTCCTCGTCGCGAGCGCCTGCGGAGTCTCACCTGGACACGCTACCCCCGCTGGGGTCGCCGCCTTCCGTTTCAATCAACTGAATGCTTCCCATTAACAATCCAATCTACTCCATCACTACTTTCGAGGCGATGTACCGTACGATAAAAACAATTCAATGAACCGGAATGGTAATAAATGCTAATATTTGATTAATTCAAACCTCTAGACCATTTAGTGGGTAAACTAAAGCCTGCCATTGATTTTTCGTTTATTTTACAAAACCTCTACGGAGGAATAGAATGGTGTGCTATGGCAACAACCTATAGTGGTTTTAATAAATTTTCTATATCGAAGGCGCATATTAAATAACAAAAGGTATCGTGAGGACTTCCTCTCGATACCTTTTGTTGTCCATCTGAACCGTGTCCAATGGCTGTTTTTTTTATTTGTATAATTAAGAAAGTGCTTTAATAAATCTTGAAACTCCATCCTCTAGAGTAAGTCTTGGGCAAGCAACGTTCATTCTTAAAAAGCCTTCCCCTGCTTTTCCGTATTTCGTACCCGGTTCGAGTGCTAACTTTCCTTTTGTTAGAAGCAAGTCCATGATCTCTTTTTCTGATAATCCTGTATCTCGATAGTCTATCCATAGAAGGTAAGTTGCATCTGGTTTAGACACTCTTATTCCTTTTAACTTGGAAGTCAATTGTTCAACTACATAATCCATATTGGTAGATACAACCTCTAGTAATTCCTCGAGCCAAGGTTCACCTTGTTCATATGCTGCTTGAAAAGCTGTCAATGAAAATACATTTAGTTCCATTTGTCCTCGTTTTAAGGCTTGATGCTCTAATATTTTTCTTTTTTGTTGGTCAGGTACTATAATGGTTGCTGCTTGAATCCCAGCTAAGTTAAATGTCTTAGTTGGTGCAAAGAAAGTAATAATATTATTAATATTTTCTGCAACAGAAAGTATAGGTATATGTTTGTTTGGCTTAAACACGATATCTGAATGGATTTCATCAGATATTATGAGTACATTATATCTTTCACATAGGGCCACAATTTTAGTTAAATCCTCTTTGGTCCATACTTTTCCTCCAGGATTATGTGGACTACAAAGGATAAAAGCTTTTACTCCTAATGACAGTTTTTCTTCAAAGGCATCAAAATCGATTTCAAAAAAATTATTTTTTTCATTAAGCTTGCAAGTTTCTACAACACGTCCAAGTCGTTTAGGTACATGATTAAACGGTGGATACACTGGAGTATGTATTAAGATTTTATCTCCTTCTTCAGTAAATGCATCTATTACAGCAGCCATAGCAGGTATTACCCCTTGTTGAAACAATATCCATCTATTGTCTATCTGTAAGTGATGCTTTTTATTTAACCAATTTGTAAGTGCTTGTTTTGTTTCTTCGGGCACAATGTTATACCCAAAAACTGGATGTTCCAATCTCCTATGTAATGCATCGATAATAGTGGAAGGTATAGCAAAGTCCATATCAGCAACCCACATTGGAAGTACATCTGATGCATCTTCTATCGAGTAAATCTCCTCTAACAAATCCCACTTTTCCGAATGTGTATTACGTCTCTCATAAACGGTAGAAAAATCAGGCAATTTAATTACCCCTTTCAATTTGTAATTATTATGTTATTATAACCCTAACTAATAAAAATTAATAAGGTGAAAAATCATGGACACAATTGAAATGAATCGAAAAGCACTTTGGACATTACAAGAATGGGACCCATTTAAAATTGGTGTCGATAGTTATGACGCTGAAGCTGCAGATGTAGTTGCAGATCTTCAAAGCATCGACCATCCATCTGAATTGGCTAAGCGAATTCAAACCATTTATGAACATTCATTCGAACAATGGATACCACTTGAAAAGTGCGTAGAAATTTCATATAAATTGATTGCATTAAAATATGAAATGAAATGTATTATTTAAGAATAGTAGTTTATAGAGGAACAAATAAAAAAGCTTTCGGTTAAAAAACCGAAAGCTTTTATTCGTTTTGCAAGCCATCTACTAAATTAGAGGCTGGTACTTCTAATGCGTTTGAAAGTTTTAATAATGTTTGGACAGAAGGAGTTTCACTTCCGGCTTCATAAGCCTCTAACTTTGAAGCTCCTATTGTTGCCTTGTGAGCAAGCTCTTCTAAAGAAATATTTCGTTCTTCTCGCAATTGACGTAATTGTATGTGAAGTTCTTGTTTCATCGTTATATCCATCCTTTCAAAGAAGTACTAGGTATAACTATATTATAGCACAAACATTTTAGAACAACATTTTTCAAATAGCCTAAAAATTTCTTAGATAAATAACTTCATTACTCCCTGAATGAAGACGATAATAATTGCTATTGGAGCGGCAAAACGTACTATAAACCTCCACGTATTCAAGAGGAATTGACTTACCTTCAAGTCATTTTGTAGTTCTGATTTAGTAAGGACATAACCAGCAAAAAGAGAGATGAACAAAGCTCCTAATGGCAGCCCAAAGCTACTTGTAAAAAAGTCTGCAAAATCGAAAATGGACATTCCTAAAATGTGTGTCTCAGAAAGCATCCCAAAAGACAAAGCACTAGGAATACCTATTAAGAAGATTAAGAACCCATATACCCATGCAGCTTTTTTTCTACGCTCATATTTTGACTTAATGCCGATTGATACAACAATCTCTAACATACTGATTGAAGAAGTTAACGTAGCAAAAAGTAACAAAACAAAAAACAATATTAAGAAGAATTGTCCAAATATTATTTGCTCGAAAACAGCGGGTAAAATTATGAAAGCTAGACCAGGTCCTGCGTCTGGTGAAAATCCAAGGGCAAAAACTGCAGGGAAGATAACAAGTCCAGCCATTATGGAAATACCAATATTGAGAAATGAGACACTAAGAGCTGAATTGCCTAATCTAGTCTCTTTCGGTAAATAGGAAGCATAAGTAATCATTCCCGAAACACCAACGCTTAAGGTGAAGAAAGCTTGCCCTAACGCAAGTAGAGCTGTCTCCCATGTGAAATAAGACCAGTCGGGTACAAATAAAAATTTAACTCCTTCCATTGCACCTTCTAAAGTTAAAGAGCGAACTGCTAAAACCAAAAAGAATATTAAAAGAAGTGGCATCATCCATTTACTAGCCTTCTCTATTCCTCCCTTAATTCCACCCGATACAATCCATATAGTTAGAAAAATAAAAGCTCCTTGTCCAATTATTACTTCCCATGGATTTGAAATGACATTATTAAATAGATCCTCATAGAAGGTTTCACTTGTTCCGTTCATGCTAAATGTAATAGCTCTTACTAAATAAGATAAAATCCATCCCCCGACAACACTATAAAAAGATAGAATAATCATAGAAAAGAAAAATCCAGACCATCCAATTAAAAACCATGGTTTTCCAGGAGAAAGGTTTTTAAAACCAGTCACTGCGTCTGCTTGTCCTTTTCTTCCTATAATGAATTCTGCTAATAAAATCGGTAGTCCAATTAATAAAGTGCTCAAGATAAACAGTAATACGAAAACACTACCACCATTTGTGCCAGCCATATATGGAAATTTCCAAATAGCACCTAAGCCGATTGCACTTCCAGCCGCTGCTAATACAAATCCGATTTTAGATCCAAAATGATCACGCTTTGCCAAAAAAATTCCTCCTTTACGACAACTGTCTAATTGTACACGAGGTTTACAAGGAAATGTATACAAACAAATGAAACATTCGTGAAATATCTTTCGTATCACCAATATTTAGAGAGCGAGGGGGAGCAATTTCTGAAAATGAATTAATCGAGCGAGCGCAGCAAGAAGTCAAAGATGCATATACAGTTCTTTTCCTAAAACATCATCGTACAGTTGAAAAGTTTGCTTTTCAATGTGGTGTCAAAGTGAATGATATTCCTGATGTTACCCAGGAAGTGTTTGTAAAGTTATACCGTTTTTTGCATCAATTTAAACGCGAACGTTTTACTACTTGACTACTGGAGGATCGGGAAACAAAGTACGAACTGTATATTAAAGATGATTCGTACGTCCAAATACCAAAAGAAGAATATATGAGTGCTCCACATCAACAAATTAAAGATATTCGTAAGGAGTTTACTTCGTTCCATTTTGAACAACGTACTGATGAAAGTGGGTATGTAGTTTTAACACTCGCTCCAAATCGTACATTATAGTTACAAGATTACAATAATTGGTTTTGCTGTTATTCAAACAGATAACGGCTGGCGAGCTGCATTTACGCCCACTCAGTGAATTTTGCCCGCTCTCTTTCAATTATGTTATAATTTAACATGACCATAAGGGTAGATGCGCATAAGAGAAATCGGGAGTGAACAAAATGAATAACGAATATAAGGTAGGAGATGTTGTCACAGGTAAAGTTACTGGAATTCAACCATATGGAGCGTTTGTTAGTTTAGACGAAAATACACAAGGTCTCGTGCATATTTCTGAAATTACTTACGGCTATGTAAAAGAAGTCGGTGAATTTTTAACTGTAGGCCAAGAAGTAGAAGTAAAAATCCTAGAAATAGATAGTGAATCTGGAAAGATCAGCTTATCTATACGTGAACTACAAGAAAAACCTTCTATATCTAAAAAAGAGGATAAACCAAGAAAGTCTCTACAAGCTCGTGTTGATGAGCATGATGAGGAAGGATTTAACACATTAAAAGAAAAGCTTGCAGAATGGATTAAGCAATCCATCCAATAATAAAGGTGATTCCTTTCGTTGTATAAAAACAACTTTAGGAATCACCTTTTTATTAATAGGATTGGACATTCGTATTCATTCATTATTCAAAAAATTATTAACCAGTTTCCAAACGTTGCAAGAGGGTGGCGAACAAAGCAAGTAAATGCACTGATGAAAAGCATGACTCAGTCTCTGGTGAACATTTCAGACAGTGGTTTTAGAAATAATGGAGCAGCATCTATCTATAAAAAAGCGTAGAGCACCCGAAATTGTATTTTCGGGTGCCGCTCTCCAGGTCAATGGGCGCTTGCGCTTTTCTTACAGTTTCATTTTTCTGCGACGATATTGTAAGTTTTGACGACTCATTCCTAATGCTTCAGCCGCCTTTGTTACATTGCCATCATATTTGTCTAATGCTTTTTGTAAATAATATCTTTCTGCTTCCCGCAAATATTCATCCAATGGCAATAAATCTTTCTCAGCTGTGAATACAAAATCCTCTGCTTTCTTAGTTGACTCATTGAAATCCTGAACCTTCAACTTAAAATGAAGTGGGAGCATATCAAATTTAAGCACTTGTTCTGTAGTAATCATGGAGCTAATTTCATCTAAAAGTAGTTCAAGCTCTTTTAGGTTACCTGGCCATTCATACAGTAAGAATGCTTGTATGACATCATCTTCTATTTTATTAATCGTAGAGCCATATAGGTTAAAATATCGTTTAAAATAATCGTTCGTAAAAGGTAAAATATCTTCAGGTCGTTGACGGAGTGGCTGAATTGTAATGGCAACAGATGCAAAATAATAATAAAGTTCTTTATTTAATTTATTCTTTGCTATTAAATCTACTGGATCTTCACCAATGCTTGCGATAAATAAATTATTTCCATCTTTATTTGAATTTAAAATATCTAAAAGCTGTTTTTGCAATTCGAGGGATAATAAATCAATTCTTTCACAAAATATTGTACAGTTTGAGATATGTTCAAGTTCTTTCTTGAATTTATTAATTAAGTGAATATCTGAACTATGGCAAAAAAGGGAAATAAATTGATTGTTAGCTGGAGAGAGCTCATTGTGAATTCCTTCTGCTATTAAATCTTTACCAGTACCAGCTTCCCCGATTAATAATACAGGCATTCGAACATGGGCAGCTTTAATAGATCGCTCCAATACCGCTTGCATGGATGGAGAAACCGCAGTAATGGTAGAAAGGGTGATTTGTTCGTTATACCTTTTTAATGGTTGATAAATTAATCTCTCAAGAGCAGTAATATCTCGAGAAAATTCAATAGCCCCGATAAGTTCATTATTAGCCAAAACAGGGTATGTATCATTTATAGTCGTTATCTCCTGCCCATTACGATTCCAATAGGTTTGTTTAACGCGTAATACTGGTTTTCCACTATGGAGGACCTTTAATAATGTACTTTCATGCTGTTCAAATTGGAAAAGTTCTAAAATGGAACGATCTTCTACATCTACAGAATTTAATCCTTCAATCTCTTTCATTTTTTCGTTATATATTACTGTTTTTCCACTCGTATCAACTGCGTGAATGCCAATAGCTACTTGCTCGGCAGCAAATTTATAATAAGGAAAAAGGTTTTCATTTTTCTCGTTCATATGGCTCACCTCAAAAAAAATTTAACATTTTTATAATTTAACACTTGAAAAACGCAACAATCTTTTGCATTATTATATATGTAAACAGATTAAAAGAGCAAATAATTTTTGCACTTAAATAATTTGCACTAAATTTAAAGGAGGATTTTCCATGATCGATTATAAACATGAAGCATTTACAGACTTCTCTAAAGAAGAAAACAAAAAAGCAATTAAAGAAGGCTATAAAGTAGTTGAGGCTTACCTTGGAAATGAATATCCATTAATCGTTGGTGGGGAAAGAATTACAACAGAAGGTAAAATCACTTCTTATAACCCAGCAAATAAAGAGCAGGTAGTTGGTGTTGTTTCAAAAGCAACTCAAGAAATCGCATCTAAAGCATTGCAAATTGCAGATGAAACATTTAATACATGGAAAAAAGTAAAACCTGAAGTACGTGCAGATGTGCTTTTCAAAGCAGCGGCTATTATTCGTCGCCGTAAATTTGAGTTTTCAGCTTTATTATCAAAAGAAGCAGGTAAAACTTGGGTTGAAGCAGATGTAGAAGTTGCAGAAGGAATTGACTTTTTAGAATTTTATGGCCGTGAAATGCTACGATTAAAAGATGGAGCTCCAGTACAAAGCCGTCCAGGCGAATATAACCGTTATGACTACATTCCATTAGGTGTTTCAGTAGTTATTTCTCCATGGAACTTCCCATTTGCAATTATGGCTGGTACTACAGTTGCTGCAATGGTAGCAGGTAACACAGTGCTATTAAAACCAGCTTCAACTACTCCAGTTATTTCTTACAAATTTGTTGAAGTATTAGAAGAAGCAGGTTTACCTGCAGGTGTAGTTAACTTCATCCCAGGTTCAGGTGCTGAAATAGGTGATTTCTTAGTTGAACACCCACGTACTCGTCTAATCAGCTTTACTGGTTCTCGTGATGTTGGTCTAGGAATCGTTGAAAAATCTTCTAAATTAGCTCCAGGTCAAATCTGGATCAAACGTTCTATCTTAGAAATGGGTGGTAAAGATACAATCGTAGTTGATAAAGAAGCTGACTTAGAATTAGCTGCTCAATCTATTGTGAAATCTGCTTTTGGATTTAGCGGTCAAAAATGTTCAGCTTGTTCACGTGCTGTAATTGTTGAAGATGTATACGATCAAGTAGTGAGCCGTGTAGAAGAATTAACAAATAATTTAACTGTTGGTGTTCCGGATAGTGATGAGCACTTCGTTGGACCAGTTATCGATGGAGGCTCATTCAAAAAAATTATGAGCTACATCGAAATTGGTAAAGATGAAGGACGTTTAGTTACTGGTGGTACTGGTGATGATTCAAAAGGATTCTTCATCCAACCTACAGTAATCGCTGATCTATCTCCAACTGCTCGTATAATGCAAGAAGAAATCTTTGGTCCAGTTGTAGGTATTACAAAAGCAAAAGATTTCGACGAAGCAATCGAAATTGCAAACAACACTGAGTATGGTTTAACAGGAGCTGTTATTACAAATAACCGTATGAACTTAGAAAAAGCTCGCGAAGATTTCCATGTAGGAAACCTTTACTTCAACCGTGGATGTACTGGTGCGATTGTTGGATACCAACCATTTGGTGGATTCAACATGTCTGGTACAGATTCAAAAGCTGGCGGTCCAGATTATATCCAACTTCATATGCAAGCAAAAACAACTTCTGAAATGCTTTAATGTTTACAGGTAGACTCATCGTAATGTGAGTCTACCTATTATCTGGAATAGAAGGAGAGTATATTATGACAATTTCACAAGAGATCATTGAACAAACGAATAAGTTCGGTGCGAATAACTATAATCCACTTCCAATCGTTGTTTCTGAGGCGGAAGGTGTTTGGGTAAAGGATCCAGAGGGTAATAAATTTATGGATATGCTTTCTGCTTATTCTGCAGTAAACCAAGGACATCGTCATCCAAAGATTATTCAAGCTCTAAAAGATCAAGCTGACCGTGTTACATTGACTTCACGTGCATTTCATAACGATCAATTAGGTCCATGGTATGAAAAAGTAAGTCAATTAACAGGTAAAGACATGGTATTACCTATGAATACTGGTGCTGAGGCTGTTGAAACAGCATTCAAAGCTGCTCGTAGATGGGCTTACGATGTTAAAGGTGTAGAAACAGACAAAGCAGAAGTGATTGCATGTAACGGTAACTTCCATGGTCGTACAATGGGAGCTGTCTCTTTATCATCAGACCCTGAATACAAACGTGGATTTGGACCAATGCTTCCAGGTATCAAATTAATACCTTATGGAGATTTAGAAGCTCTTAAAGCGGCTATTACACCAAATACTGCTGCATTTTTAATCGAACCAATTCAAGGTGAAGCTGGTATCATTATTCCTCCAGAAGGATTCATGAAAGCTGCACGTGAATTATGTCGTGAAAACAATGTATTGTTTATAGCGGATGAAATTCAAGCAGGCCTTTGCCGTACTGGTAAAATGTTTGCGTGTGAGTGGGAAGATGTAGAGCCAGATATGTACATCTTAGGTAAAGCACTTGGAGGCGGGGTGTTCCCGATTTCATGTATCGTTGCTAACAGTGATGTACTAAGTGTATTTAACCCAGGTTCACATGGTTCAACTTTTGGTGGTAACCCAATGGCATGTGCTGTTTCTCTTGCTGCTCTTGACGTATTAGTTGACGAAAAACTAGCTGATCGTTCACTTGAACTTGGCGAATATTTCGCTAATGCATTAAAAGAAATTGATCATCCTTCTATTAAAGAAGTTCGCGGTCGTGGATTATTTATTGGTATGGAGTTGACTGAAGAGGCACGTCCGTATTGTGAAGCTTTAAAAGAACTAGGATTATTATGTAAAGAAACACATGACACAGTAATTCGTTTTGCACCACCACTAATTATTTCTAAAGAAGAGTTAGATTGGGCAATGGAAAGAATTAAAAAAGTATTTACAAAATAATAATTTGTAGACAATATTCTACAACTATATGTTACAATTGTTCCGAAGAAATCATTATGAATTAAAGAGGCGAAATATCAAATGGCTGATAATTTAAACCTGTTTACATCAACACAGGCTGTAATTCACGAGGCATTGCAAAAATTAGGTTATGACGAAGCGATGTATGAACTACTTAAAGAACCACTTAGAATGTTGGAAGTACGTATCCCAGTTAAAATGGATGACAATACAGTAAAAGTATTCACTGGATACCGCGCACAACATAATGATGCAGTTGGACCTACTAAAGGTGGAGTTCGATTCCATCCTGGTGTAACCCCTGACGAGATGAAAGCTCTTTCTATGTGGATGACTTTGAAAGCTGGAATTGTTGATCTTCCTTATGGCGGTGGTAAAGGTGGAGTTGTATGTGATCCACGTGAAATGTCTATGGGAGAAATTGAACGTTTAAGTCGTGGATATGTAAGAGCAGTTGGCCAAATCGTTGGACCGACGAAAGATATCCCAGCGCCAGACGTTTTCACTAATGCTCAAATTATGGCTTGGATGATGGATGAATATAGTCGTATGGACCAATTCAACTCTCCAGGATTTATTACTGGTAAACCACTTGTACTTGGTGGATCTCAAGGTCGTGACCGTGCTACTGCACAAGGGGTAACAATCATTATTAACGAAGCTGCTAAAAAACGTGGCATTGATATGACTGGTGCACGTGTAGTTATTCAAGGTTTCGGTAACGCTGGAAGCTTCCTTGCAAAATTCTTACACGATCAAGGTGCAAAAGTTATCGCTATCTCAGATGCTTACGGTGCTTTACATGATCCAAATGGTTTAGACATCGATTATTTATTGGATCGTCGTGATAGCTTTGGTACAGTAACTACTCTATTTGAAAATACTATTTCCAATCAAGAATTATTAGAATTGGATTGTGATATTTTAGTACCTGCTGCAATTGAAAACCAAATCACTGCTGACAATGCTCATAATATTAAAGCTAATATCGTAGTAGAAGCTGCTAACGGTCCAACAACTACAGAAGCTACTAAAATACTTTACGATAGAGGAGTTTTATTAGTACCGGACGTTTTAGCAAGTGCTGGTGGAGTAACTGTTTCTTACTTTGAATGGGTTCAAAATAACCAAGGTTATTACTGGACTGAAGAAGAAGTAAATGACAAACTTGTTTCTAAAATGGTAGACGCATTTGAAAATATTTATGAAGTAGCTACTACTCGTAATATTGATATGCGCTTAGCTGCATACATGGTTGGTGTACGTAGAACTGCTGAAGCATCACGTTTCCGTGGTTGGGTATAAACCTTCTTATAATAAGTTAAACCGCTTGTAAATTACAAGCGGTTTTTTTATGATTAGAAAAGATACAAAGAAGGAGGATATGTGGATGAATGCGTTTTCTTTTTATAATCCTGTTAAATTAATTTTCGGAAAAGGTCAATTAAGCAAGTTAAAGGACGAGTTATCACTATATGGAAAGAAAGTACTGATTGTATATGGCGGGGGAAGCATTAAGAAAAATGGATTATATGAACAAGTAATTTCTATTTTAAATGAAGCTAATATGGAAGTATTTGAATTAGCTGGAGTGGAGCCTAATCCAAGATTGTCTACTGCTAAAAAGGGTGCGGAAATTTGTAAGAAAGAAGGAATCGAAGTAATTTTAGCTGTTGGAGGGGGCTCAGTAATCGATTGTACTAAACTAATCGCTGCTGCTGCGAAATATGAGGGAGATCCTTGGGATTTTGTTACTAAAAAAGCTTTTCCAAAAGAAGCGTTACCTTTTGGTTCAATATTAACATTAGCAGCCACTGGCTCCGAGATGAATGCTGGTTCTGTCATTACCAATGAAGAAACACAAGAAAAATATGGATGGGGTCATCCCCTTGTATATCCTAAATTCTCTATACTAGATCCAGTTAATACATATACAGTACCATTAGACCAAACTGTATATGGAATTGTTGACATGATGTCTCATATGTTTGAACAATATTATAATAATGCTTCCAATACACCTGTGCAAGATGAGATGATCGAAGGGGTACTACGCTCTGTTATTGAAGCAGCTCCAAAACTTATAGAGGATTTGGAGAACTACGAACTACGTGAAACCATTCTATTTGCAGGTACATTAGGATTGAATGGCTTCCTGCAAATGGGCTATGCAGGTGACTGGGCAAGTCATAATATTGAGCATGCTGTGTCTGCAGTGTATGATATTCCACATGCAGGTGGATTGGCAATTATTTTTCCAAGATGGATGCGACATAATGTATCAGTTAATCCAGAGAGATTTGCAAAATTAGCAACTAGAGTATTCCATGTAAACCCTGAGGGCAAATCGGTGGAAGAGGTTGCGCATGAAGGTATTGATCGGTTAGCTGAGTTTTGGGCATCGTTAAATGCTCCGACAAACTTAGAACATTATAATATTGACGAATCCAAAATTGATTTAATGGTAGAAAAAGCAATGGTTAACGGAGAGTTTGGGAATTTTAAAAAGTTAAATGCAGAGGATACAAAAGCCATACTTACTGCTTCCTTATAAAAAAAACACATGACTGAGCCATTGCTCAGTCATGTGTTTTTAATGCTGTGTGTGGATCTTTATGATGTGTCCACTTTCTAATACCATCATCTTCATCAAATGCAATAGTAACGTCTGTAACACTTTGTTGATTTAAAATAAGTTCTTTCAATACATCATGAATATCATCTACTTGCGCAAAGGTGAGTGTAGGATCTATTTCAGCTACCAAATCTACGTGTAAGAACTCTCCTTCTTTTATAACTTCTAATACCTTTATGTCTTTTACATCTTTGTTCTCAGAAACGATGTGTGCAATATGGACAAGCATCTGTTCATCTGTTTCACCCAAAGCACCTCTAGCGTTATCAAGAAAGACTTTGCCGACAACATAAAACATCATAAGCCCGATGAGTACAGATGCAATGCCTTCTGCTTGTAAGAAACCTGTAAAGTAGGATATTAAAACTGCTACAAATGCAAGCACACCACCAGTAGTAGCAACTAAATCTTCCATGAAGACAAGCTTCGTTGCAGGTTTAGCACGTTTTAAGTGAATAAAACTTGTAGAAAGAGGCGCTAAAAATCCACCTTTTACTCCAACTTCATGTAAGATTTCTTTTCCGGCTTTGTAAAGAACAAAAAGTTCTAAGAGGATACTAAAACCTAATACAGCAAGACTGATTGCTACACCAGTAGAAGCTGCAGGGTGTTGTATATGATGCCAACCTTCTTTAATGGTTTCATATGAAAGAATACCAACTATTATAACTGCTCCTAGACATACTAAGTTTATTAAACGGCCGAAACCATTTGGAAAACGAGGGGTAGGAGCTTTTTTAGATAATGCGGAACCAAAAAATACGAAATATTGGTTAGCAGCATCTCCTATTGAGTGCATCATTTCCGCGAACATGGCAACATTCCCTGTAAAAAAGAATGCAACACCTTTTACAATTGCAATAATTGTATTAACAATTGCTGCAAGAAAGGAGGATTTATTTCCACCCTTTAATAGTTTGAAAAATCCACTCATATTATCGCTCCTTTGGCTAGATAGATTCAACTTCTATACGTTCTATGAAGTCTTCTTGTTTCATGGTGTAATAAAACTCTACTGTATTTTTTTTTGTAAGTATAGACAGCCGCATTTCAATCTCGTGCTTTATAACATTATTCTCTAAGATAATATCTTTAATACGAATACTTTCTATATATACCCCATTTTCTTTTAAATAGTGATAGCACTTTGTAATATCTTCTTTATTCGGTACTAACACCTTCAATGATAATTCTCTTGATCGTAATCGTTTAGGTCCGATTTTAGTAAGAAGGGGAGGAATCAGTTCTATTCCTATTAAAACAATACAAACAGATAAAGCGGCTTCAATATAAAAACCTGCCCCAACCGCAATACCAATTCCAGCAGCTCCCCATATCATTGCAGCAGTAGTCAGTCCGGTAATACTATCATTTCCTTTTCGTAAAATAACACCTGCCCCTAAAAAACCGATACCACTTACTATTTGTGCCGCAAGGCGAAGAGGATCCATTGTGATATTAATTCCATCTCGAGGATTTGCAGTATAGGCAGATTCAATGGAGATATACGTTAACAGACAACTAAATGTTGCAATCACTATACTCGTTTTTAAACCAATCGGTTTCTTCTTTAGTTCCCTCTCTATCCCAATTATTAAACTTAATAATGCTGCCAAACATAATTTTATTATTATTTCAGTGTCAATTAAATAATGCTGAAAAAAATCCATCCTTCATTCCCCTATCTATTTATTCTGTATATAATGATATGTAGAGATTTCTAATTTAGATATACAATACCTTAAATTCCTAGCACACTAAACTAATTTTGTTAGGAGTAGGTGAGCTTACATAAAAGACCCTAATAGTAGAAAAGAAAATTAAATGATAAGATATAAAACTTTTTTAGAAAAAGGGTTGATTTTTGTTTAATGAGTAGGTATACTAATACTTGTCCTTCAGAACGACAGTCAAACAACTTAAAAAAGTTTTTAAAAAAGTATTGACATCGTTATTGGAAGAAGATATAATAATAAAGTCGCCTAAACGAGACGACAACATGAACATTGAAAACTGAACATGCAAAACGTTAAGACATATAGCTTGATAGACTAGCTTCGGTTAGTCAGAGAGTAAACAATTTTGACATCATTTAATGATGATGCCAGCAAAACAAAATGAGCTTTTTAAGTTTTCTATTATGGAGAGTTTGATCCTGGCTCAGGACGAACGCTGGCGGCGTGCCTAATACATGCAAGTCGAGCGGATGAAGAAGAAGCTTGCTTCTTCTGATTTAGCGGCGGACGGGTGAGTAACACGTG